>CAYYLR010000009.1:0-28449 GCA_964472485.1 uncultured Coriobacteriaceae bacterium | reverse complement strand
CGCTGCGCGCGCGGCTCGGCGCGCAGGCGCGCGAGCGGGCGCTCGCGGACTTCTCCATCCCCCGGATGGTCGAGCAGACGCTCGCCGTCTATGCTGAGGCCGGAGGTGTCATCCGCTAGATGTCACGAGGTCGGTTCATCGCGCTCGCGCTCGTGCTCGACGCCGTGCTCGTCAACGCCGGCGTCGTCGGCGCGTTCGCGCTGCGCTTCGGCGGCCAGCTCCCCACCTTCAACTTCGAGCCGTACCTTGGGCTGTGGCCGCTGCTCACGGCGCTCTACCTCGGAGCCGGCTACATCTTCGGGCTGTACGAGCCGGAGCGGACCGAGAACACGTGGGACCTGACCCAGGCGGTCATCCAGGCCGTCACGCTCGGCACGATCCTCACCGTCGCGGTCGCGTTCTTCGCCGGCCCGCGGTTCTTCTCCTTCAGCCGTCTCGCGATCCTCATCGCCTGGGGTCTCCAGTTCGCGCTGCTGGTCGGGTGGCGGCTGCTCCTGCTGCGCTTCACGGGCGTCGCGTGGCCCGAGCAGCGCATCCTCATCGTCGGCACCGGCGATCTCGCCTTCGACCTTGCCGTCGAGCTCGCCGGGCGCTCGGCCTGGGGCTATCGCGTGGTGGGCTTCATCCGGCGTGAGGGCGCCGAGCCGGACGCACGGCACGAGCTGCCGGTCCTCGGCGGCGTGGACGACCTCACGACGATCGTCGCCCGCGAGCGCGTCGACCGCGTGATCATCGCGAGTCCGGTGGCCATCCGCGAGCTCATCGAGGACATGGCGCTCGCGAGCGAGTCCGACGTGCGGGTCGAGGTCATCCCCGAGCTCTACGAGATCTTCATCGGCACGGTCGATTCCACCGTGAGCGACATCCCGCTCATGGAGATCACCCGTCCGCCCGTGCCCGGGTGGTTCCGCGCCACCAAGCGCGGGCTCGACATCGCGCTCTCGCTCGCGCTCTCCATCGTCCTGAGCCCGGTCCTGCTGCTCGCGGCGCTCGGCATCCTGTTCACCATGGGCTGGCCGGTGGTCTACACGCAGGAGCGCTCCGGGCGCGACAGGAAGCCCTTCCGCGTCCTCAAGTTCCGGACGATGGTCAGAAACGCCGAGGCGCTCTCAGGCCCGGTGCTGGCCGAAGAGGACGACCCGCGTGTCACCCCGCTCGGCCGACTGCTTCGGCGCTATCGCGTCGACGAGCTGCCGCAGCTCGTGAACATCCTTCTGGGCGACATGAGCTTCGTCGGCCCGCGCCCCGAGCGGCCGTTCTTCGTCGAGCGCTTCGTTCGCGAGATCCCGGGTTACGCCGAGCGATTCAAGGTCAAGCCCGGCGTGACGGGGCTCGCGCAGGTGAGCGGCGGCTACGCAACGACACCAGAACGTAAGCTCAAGTTCGACCTCATCTACCTGTATCATCAGAGCCTGCTGATGGACCTGCAGATCGTCGTGGAGACGGTGCGCGTCGTGCTCACCGGCCGCGGCGCCCGATAGGGGAGCGTCGAGCGTGGCGAAGAAGAAGCGCGCGGAGGCCCTACAGGCCTCCGGAACGAAGGGCGGCGCGAGCGCGTCCTCGCGTGCGTCAGCCGTCCCGACGGACGTCTGGGAACGCATCGCGTGGACGTGCTTGCACCTGCTCGTGTTCCTCGTGCCGATCGGGATGTCCAACTTCGGGCCGTTCAACGCCAGCGGCGCGCCGCTCACCTACGATCAGTTCGACATCGTGAAGGTCACCCTCCAGCGCGGGCTCATGCTGCTCGCGTTCGGCTCGTGGCTCATCGGCATCCTGCTCCGCGGCGGCAAGGTCCGCTTCACCCGGGTCGAGTGGCTCGTCTTCGCGTTCCTCGGCTGGGTGCTGCTCTCCGCGTTCTTCTCGGTGCATCCGTCGACGGCGATCTTCGGCAAGTACCGCCGGTTCGAGGGTCTCATCTCGTTCATCACGTACGGCGTGACGTTCTTCGTCGCGCTGCAGCTGGCCGACCGGCCGTCGCGGATGCGCTCGCTGGCGCGCACCCTCGCCATCGGCGGCTTCATCGTCGCGCTGTACGGCGCGCTTCAGGTCATCGGCAGCACGAGCGTCGGTGTGGCGCGCGTGCTCCAGCCGCTCGTGCTGGTCGGCGCCCTCGGCGTGACGGGTGTCTGCACGTGGCTCCTCGTGGCGCGCGGGACACCCGATCCGGACGACCGCGCCGCGCTGCTCACCATCGGCGGCATCTCGATGCTCGCGGGCGTCTTCCTCTTCGCGGGACTCGGCAACAACATCGGTTCGGCGGTCGCTCGCGGGCTGAGCGAGGTCCCGCTCGACCCCGTCAGCTGGGGGACGCTTCCGTTCGAGACGAACCGAGCGTTCGCTATGTACGGCAACCCCGACCTGCTCGGCGGATACATGATCTTCCCGTGGGCGGTCGCCATCGCGCTCGCGATCACCGAACGCAATCGCACGTGGCGCACGCTCTACTGGGTCTTCACGTTCCTGAACGCGTTCGTGGGTCTGACATCGTACGTGCGCGGCGCGTGGATCGGCGCGACGGTGGCCGCCATCGCGATCGTCGTCGCGTATCTGCGCGCGCGCTCCGGCTCAGACCTGCGCCTCCAGACGGTCGACAAGGTCTTCATGGGCGCCGCGGGGTTCGCGGCGGGGCTCGTCGTCCTCGTGACCTCCTTCAGCAGTCATCCCGTCACCAACGTGATGGCCCGTGTCGTCTCGATCTTCAACTTCACCGAGGGCAGCGCCGCTACCCGCTTCCAGATCTGGCAGGCCGCACTCGCCGCCGTTGCCGAGCGTCCGATCCTCGGCTGGGGAGCCGACACGTTCCGGCTGCTCTTCCCGCGCTTCAAGCCGGCCGAGTACGTCGAGGCCGCCGGCTACATCTCGGTCGCCGACAACGTGCACAACTACCCGCTGCAGCTCGCGAGCGGCATCGGCATACCGGGTGCGCTCATGCTCTACGCGCTCTTCGGCTGGGTGCTCGTGACGGCCGCCCCCACCGTCTTCGCCCGCGGCAAGGGGACCGATCGGCTCCTGATGGCCGGCTTCTGGGCGGCGATCCTCGGGTACGCGACCCACCTGCTCTTCGGACTCTCGGTGACCGGCTCGACCGTGTTCCTGTGGCTGGCCATGGGTGTCGTGCTCAGCCCCTCGGCGTCGGCGCACGAGATCCGCCCGCCGAAGTGGGGGCCCGCGGGTATCACGCTCGTCGCGGCGGTCGTGCTCGTCGGCAGTCTGCTGAACGTCCGCTACATCGTCGCCGATCACCACTTCCTCATGGCGCGGATCGTCGGTCAGGGTGACCCGGCGATCGCGCGGCTCGAGCGCGCCATCGAGATCAACCCCTACAACGACATGTACCGGCTCGAACTCGGCTCGGCATGGCACGATATGTTCCGGGAGGCCGGCCGGGTCTACCAGCAAGGCGGATGGATCGACGCCGACGCCGGTGCGCGAGCGGCCGCGTACTTCGAGCGCGCCGAGCGCGCGTACCGCGGGATGCTCGAGTTCGCGCCGATGGAGTACGACACCTACGTCTTCATGGCGAACATATACAACGAGGCCGCGTCCTACCTTGACGCGGCATACGTGGAGCAGGCGATCGACATCGCACGCCGCGGTGTCGAGGTCCAGGAGTACGGACCGGCGGTCCGCGTCCAGCTGGCGCTCGCGTACCTGAGCCTGGAGCGCGTGGACGAGGCGATCGCGGAGCTGGAGTTCGCGACGTCGCTCGACTCGAAGTACGCCGGGGCGCACAAGGTGCTTGGCGACGCCTACCTGCGCGCCGGTCGAGTCGATGACGCCCGTGCCGCCTACACGCAGGGGTCCGCGTGGGCCAAGAACGACCCCTCGATCGCCGCGGCGCTCGAAGCGCTCGACGCAACCGGCTCCGGCGAGCCGTCCGCACCCTAGGAGGAGCCGAATGGCCGCACGCGCGCAGGTCCCGCAGAGCACCATCGACCGGCTCCCCATGTACCTGAGGGCGCTCTGGCAATGCCAGGTCGGCCGCCAGGAGGTCATCAGTTCGGGTGAGATCGCGGCACTGTGCGGTACGAACGCCGCCCAGGTCCGCAAGGACCTCTCCTATCTCGGCGAGCTCGGAACCCGCGGTCTCGGCTACGACGTCAGATTGCTCATCGGCAACCTCTCCGAGGTGCTCGGCATCACCGAGTCCCGGCGCACGGCGCTCGTCGGCGTCGGCCGCCTCGGCGAGGCGCTCGTCGGCTACCGGGGGTTCGCCGAGCGAGGGTTCGAGACGGTGGCGCTCTTCGACGCCGATCCCGCGAAGATCGGGGTCGAGTTGGACGGTCTGACCGTGTTGCCGGTGGACGACCTCGAGACGGTCATCGCCGAGCGGGACGTGGAGATCGTGCTGATCGCCACGCCGCCCGAGGTCGCGCAGACCATCGCCGACCGGGTGGTGCGTGCGGGCGTGAGGGCGATCCTCAACCTGGCGCCGGTGCGCCTCGAGGTGCCCGCGGGCGTCGCCGTCCGGCAGGTCTGCCTCTCGGCCGACCTTCAGGTGCTCTCGTTCCACCTGGCGCACCGGTCGCTGTGACGGGCGCATGACGGCGCACATCGAGTGAGGCGAGCGTGAGCAAGCACCGGAACAAGCACTCCCGGCGGGACGCGGCGCACGACGCGCCGGCGGCGCCGCCCGCGCCCGAGCGGACGAACGATACGGACGAGCAGCTCGTTCCCGGATGGCTCGCGCTCCTCGTCCTCGTCCTGCTGTTCGCGGTCGCGGCCCTCGGCGGCTTCACGGTGCGCGGCATGATCCTCGACCGCAACGCGCCGACGCCGCAGGACGTCGCGGTCGTGGAGTGGCAGCGCAAGGTCGACGCCGACCCGACCGACCCCGACAGCCTGCTCGGCCTCGGCTACGCGTACCAGCAGGGCGGTCAGTACGCCGACGCGCTCGCCATCTACGAGTCGGTGCTCCGCATGGACCAGGACAACGTCGGGGCGCTCTACAACCGGGCGACCGCCCTCACGGCGCTTGGCCGGTACGACGAGGCCGAGGCGGCGTACTGGAGCGTGCTGGGCGTGGTCCCCGACCATGTGCTCGCGGCCAAGGCGCTCGGCGACTACTACGTCGACAGCGAGCGCTACACCTCCGCGCTCGAGGCGCTTGAGCCGGTGATCGCGGCCCGCCCGCACTTCGCCGACCTGCAGTACCTGGCCGGCCATGCGAGCGAGATGCTCGGCCGGGACGGTGACGCCAGGGCGTACTATCGCGCGGCGCTCACGTACGCGCCTGACCTGCTGGAGGCGCGAGACGGGCTCGCGCGTCTCGAAGCCGATGAGTGATCGTCCGCGTGACAGCGAGCGCGTAGACGACCGTACGCTCGACGAGCTGCTCGACGGTATCCGGGCGGAGCTCGCGGCCGCGCGCGAGGCGGGGATCGATCCCCTTGCCGTGCGCGCTCCGCTCGAAGACCTCATCGAGCCGGACCGCGCCGCCGGGATCCCGCAGTCGGAGAAGGCGCGCCGGCGCGGCTTCGCGCTGACCCCGCGCAGGGCGTTCCAGATGATCGCGATCGCGCTCGTCATCATCCTCGTGGCGCTTCTCATCTTCCTGCTCTGGTTCCTTGGCCGTCCCGAGCGGCTCACCGATCGCCCCGCGTTCTCCGGGATCCAGCCGGTCTGGCAGGTCTACGGACCGGCGGTGGGCGAGACGCCGATCTTCTCGCGCCCGATGGGTGTCGCCGTCGGCCGCAACGGCCGCGTCTACGTCACCGACAGCGGCAACAACCGTGTGTGCGTGTTCGATCCCTCGGGACGCTTCCTGTTCGATTTCGGGCAGTTCGGCGCGATCAAGCCGGCCGCGGGCGCGCCGATGAGCTACGTGCCGGGGGCGCTCAACTTCCCGGTGGGGATCGACACGGACGCCGAGGGGAACGTCTACGTCGCGAGCCTTCGAAACGACAGCGTCGAAGTCTACGACCGGGATGGCATGCCGCTGCGGCGCTTCCCTGACCCGCTCGTGGTGACAGGCAAGGGCGGGTCCGGGCTCGGCGGCACCGGTATCGCCGCCACGGATGTCGCCGTCCACAACGACCGCGTGTACGTGACCGACACGTATCAGATCCTCGTGTTCACGCTGGAGGGAACGCTCGTCGGTCAGTGGGGACGCCCCGGCGTGGAGCGCGACTCGCTCGACCACCCCAACGGACTCACGGTGGGCGCCGACGGGACGGTGTACGTCTCGGACTCCAACCATCACCGTGTCACGGCGTTCACTCCCAACGGCGACGTGCTGTGGCAGGTCGGCACGATCTCACAGGGCGTCACCGACAAGGCCGAGCGCATCCTCGAGCTGCCGCGCGGGCTGACCGTTCTCGATGACGGTTCGATCCTCGTGGCCGACTCGTTCGGCTTCTCACTCGTGCGCATCTCGCCCGAAGGCAGGGTCGAGCAGCGCTATGGCGAGCGGGGCATCGAGCCGGGCCAGCTCAACTTCGGCAACGACGTCGAGGTGCTGCGCGGGATGATCGTGATCGCCGACCGGGAGAACGGGCGCGTGCAGCTGGTTCGGCTCATCGATCGTTAGGGCGTGCCGTTCGTCGCCGACAGGCGCGCGCTCTGTGCCATCCGTCACACCGCACGGCTCGCCCATGCTGCCTTCCGGCGGAACGCGAAGGTCCGCACCACTTCCTCGGGTACCCGTCACGGCACGGGATTTGTTATCTTCCGAGATGGGTAGGAGGGTATTGCTCCGGCCGGAAGGCGGACTGAAGAGGCGTGAAGGCAGGGCGGCTCGCCATGACGGGTCTTGCGCTCGCGGCGCTCGTCGCCGTGGCCACTCCCGCATACGCCTACTACACCGAGACCACGAGCGCCATCCTCGCCGACCCTCCGCCATGCGAGAGCTGTCATGGGATCACGAGTCCCACCACCGCCGATTCCGGCGGCCCGCACGGCGGCTACACCACCACGACCAACAAGTGCGCCACATGCCATTCGGTGCATCTCGCCCCCGCGGGCTACATGCTGCTTCCGGCCGCGACGGTCAAGGGCACCTGCGAGACGTGTCACGACGGCACGGGCGGCAAGGGCGTCTACGGTGTCGTCAAGGCGTTCACCGGCGCGGCGCCCGCAAGCGGTCATGCTGTCGAGGTCACGAACATGATCCCCGGCGGCGATCCGTCCACCGGCTCCACCGCGACCGTCACGTTCAGCGGCGCCTCCGGATACCTCACCTGCAGCGACTGCCACAGCCCGCACGGCAACAACCTCGTCGAGCCGTTCACGGGCGATCGCTCGAGGGTCGCCACCGATGTGGTCTACACCTCGAGCCGGCTCCTCAAGCGGCGCCCGACGAGCGCCACCGGCTCCGTGAGCGTCTACGGCTCCGACTGGTGCGGCTCGTGCCACAAGGGCCGCCTGAGCGGCTCGGCTGTCGGCGGCAACCACCCGGTCGACTCCTCGGTCACCACCGCCACACCGTTCACCTACCAGAAGCTCGCTGTGGTCGCGAGCGCGAACACGTCGAACACCGTCATCGGCTCGCTCGGCCGGAGCAACTTCGGCTTCGTCATGCCCGATCTCCGCCGCTACGGCTCCGAGACGACACGCACCCCCGCGCAGACGGGCCACTACCCGATCTGCCAGCAGTGTCATGAAGACGCGCGCTCGGTCGGCAACGTCGTCGAGCCCTACCAGCAGGTGGACGCGTCGGAGGTCTTCCGCGTGCCGGCGGTCGACCCCGCGTCCGGCGGGCCGCTCGGCAACCCGCGCTTCGGCGTGTTCCCGCACGAGTCCCAGAACGCGTTCATGCTGGTAGAGACGCCGTACGACAACCTCTGTCTCAACTGTCACGACAAGACCCAACCGTAGGCGGCGTCTCCCGTCCTGCGTAACCCTCAAGGCGCGTCGCGCGCGTGCCGAGTGCTAGACTGAGACCATCGCCGGACCGGTCCGGCGATGCGGGAGCGACCCGCCAGGGGGCACGGGAGGGCGATTGCGGGACGAGGTAGCCGAGCCGGTCACCGGGGAGAGCGTCTGGCTCGTCGACGCTGACGAGTTCGCCGAGGTGACGGGGAAGTCCGACCGGAGAGGCCGCGTGGCGCTTGCCGCGGTCCTGCTTCTCCTGCTGCTCCTGTGCGCCGCCACCATGATCGGCGGGACGGTCGTCGAGCGCGGCGACGACACGGTCATCCGTGGAGTGACCGACAACCTCGGCTGCCTGCAGTGTCACCCCGAGGTCATCCCTGACTTCTACCGTCAGGTCGTCCACGACCCGTTCCGCCGGGAACTCTGCACGGCGTGCCACACGCCCCACGGGCGCGTCGAGCACGAGACGATCCTGGCGGGGCTCGTCGCCGAGGTGAGCCGCGTTCGCACGCTTGTGGAGTGGTTGCCGCTCAAGCTCGTGCTCGATGTGTTCAGCACGGGTGAGGTGACGACGATCGTCGACCCTGGCGGCGACGTGAAGAGCAGCACCGATACGACCGTGGGGCCACGGGGCTCGGCGCTCGTTGCCGAGCCGCCGGATCTCTGCTGGATGTGCCATGTCGAGCTGACGCGCGAGTTGAGCTACGAGCACACCCACGAGCCGTTCGTGCGCGGGTTCTGTCTGTCGTGCCACCATCCTCACTCGTCCGACCATGACGCGATCGCGCGCGCCGAACCGAGGGACCTGTGCGTGGGTTGCCACGCGATCGCGGGGGAGCTCGGCATGCCGGTCGTGCACGCCCCGTTCGGCCGCCGTGAGTGCCTCGCGTGTCACGGCCCCCACGCGACCCGCTTCACGGGGATGATCGTCAAGCGCCAGCGCGACCTGTGCTTCAGTTGCCACCCGCAGATCGCGCAGCTCGGCTCCAAGGGTTTCCAGCACCACCCCTTCACGTACGACCAGTGCACATCGTGTCACGGCTATCACGCCAGCCGTGCCCGGCGCCTCCTGCGCCAGGATGAGCCGGCGCTGTGCTACACGTGCCACCCCGAGATCCGGGCGGACTTCAGGCTGGCGAGCCACCACCCGGTCGGGACGCTCCTGCGATGCAGTTCGTGCCACGGTCCGCACGCGACCGACTATCCCGGCCTGCTCTTCGCCGAGAACAACGAGATCTGCTACCGGTGCCACCGGGTGCCGATCCAGGCCACCTACGACCGCTCGCGGCACGTCGATCAACCGTGCTGGCGGTGCCATACGCCGCACGGCTCCATGTACCGGCCGCTGCTCGTGATGAACCAACCCGAGCTCTGCTTCCGGTGCCACGAGCGGATCGGGTATGACGACAGACACGGCGGGTACTACAACCATCCCGTTCGCTCGTCGTTCTACGACCCCGTGGCTCGCCGGGGTCTCACCTGCACGAGCACGTGCCACAACCCGCACGGGACGATCCACAACTACATGCTCCGGCACTACCGGGCTCCCACTGACGGCAACTGCCTGATCTGCCATCAGCCGAAGTACGGCATGGATCCGTCGTGAGCGCTCCGCAGGTCGCTCAGCGGCTCGACGAGATCGGGTCGCGGGCGGCGCGTTGGCTCGCGGCGCTCATCGTGGTCGCGGGGGTAGCGCTCATCGCGCGCGCGTTCATGGGCTGCCCCGGCGGCGGGGTCGAGCTCGCGGCGCTGCCCGATGATCCGAGGGTGGTCCTGAGCTATGCCGGGGCCTTCCCGGGCGTCGGCGATGACAAGCTTCTCGGCCCGTCGGGCGTGGTCATCGACGACACGCGGGTCTACGTCGCCGAATCGGAGACCGGGCGGATCGTGCGCTACGACCTCGCCGGACGCCGGTGCGGCCGCTACACGGTGCCGGTCGCCGAAGGCGCGCCGTCGGCCGCGCCGACGTCGATCGCGACCGTGTCTCGCGGCACGCTCGCGGTGGTCGACAGCGCGTCGTCCCGGGTGCTCGTGCTCGCGCTCTCCGGCCGGGATCGTGTCGACGTGGTCCTGGAGATCGGATCGGCCGAGACGACGCTTCAGCCCACCGCGGTCACCTTCCACCGCGGCTTGTACTACGTGGCCGACGGCGCGTCGCATACCATCCGCGTGTACGACGACGCCGGTCTCTACGTGCGTTCGCTTGGCGAGGACGTCGACCCGGCGCTCAGCTACCAGGGCGGGCTTGCCGTGTACGGGGGCCGACTCGTGCTGACCGACGGCAACACGGGTCGCGTGATCGCCCTGCCGCTGTCCGGTGACGGTCCGCCCGAGCTGCTCACCGACCTCTACGACCTGCCGCGCGGCGTGGCGGAGGTGGGAGACGGGCTAGGCGTTGTCGACGTGCTCGGTCGTGCCGTCCGCGTGTGTGATGCCGAGGGCCGGTGCTTCCGGACGCTCGATGAGGTGAGCGTGCCGGACGGGCGGCTGCTGGCGCCCGAGTCGGTCGCCTGGCATCGGCGGCCGTCGCGCCTGTACGTGACCGATCCGGTCCGGGGGCAGGTCGTCGTGTTCAACGTGCGGCTGTGATCAGCGCCGCCCGTCGGGCCACTCGGCCGCCGGTCAGGCCCGCTGGGCGCGACGCGAGTTCCTGGTGTAGGAGCCCGCGCCCGGCGCGGCTATACTGATGCTGGTATTCTGTCGCGTTTATGCGCGTTCACGTGGGGGAGACGTGAGGCAGTGCGCGAGCGAATGAGAAGCAGCAGGTCCCCCGGCGGCGGGGCTCCCGTCCGGCCGCGCGCGCGCCCGTTCGCCCTCCTGATCTCGATCGCGTGCTCTCTCCCGGCCGTGCTCGTCCTCTGGTTCGCCGCGCCCGCTCCCGCGCTCGCCATCTCCCCGCACGTCTCCTACGCGCCCACCGACACGATCACCTCGGTGCGCGGCGTGTGCGGCGCGTGTCATCGACTCCACGAGGCGCCGGTCGCGCGCGGTCTGCTCGCCGTGGAGACCGCGGAGCAGGTCACCGCGATGGTCGTCTGCTACACGTGCCATGCGGGCAACGGGTCTCGCACGAACGTCAAGAACGGGGCGGCGAACTCGTTCGCGGGCGCGAGCGGTCACGTCCTCGAGCAGTCCGGCGTCGACCTCACCGACGCGTGCACGAGCTGTCACGCGACCCACCGCGACTGGGAGACCGTGCCGAGGATCCCGCGGGCGGTCATCAACGGGGCGGAGGTCGCCGGCGCTGACAACTCCTGGTGTCTCGCCTGCCACAACGCCACGGCTGACTGGTTCGTTTCGGTGACCGGCGAGCCGTATCCGGCCGGCGGCGCGATCGTGCGCGACGGGCGCGGCTACCCCGTGTCAGGCGCATTCCGCGGACCGGATGCGTTCGCCGCCGGAACTCACGCCTCGATCCCCGCGAGCGAGGTGCCGTCCCCGATGGCGCCGGGGGCCGGTTGGACCGTCAGCCGCACGACCGGTGACTGCCTGTGGTGCCACGCGTCGCACCGCGGCGTGAGCGAGTACGACTCCCTCGTCGCGCCGTTCGCGCCATCGACGCCGGCCACGGTCGAGCTCGACCGCACGCGCGGCGACTACGCGGCGCTGTGCTTCGGTTGCCACGACGGCAGCCGATACGGGGTCGCCGACATCAAGCGCGTCGTCACCTCCGGCGGGCCGCGGGCGGGTCACCGCATCACCACGAGCGGCGGCACGCTCCCGTCCGGCGCGCCCATGCCCTGCTACGACTGCCACAACCCGATGGGCTCCTCGCGCGGCAACACCCGGCTCATCAGCGACGCGCTCGGCGGGAACCTCGACCCGCGGCGCGGTGTGGGTTCGGCCGCGGCTGCCGGTGTGCGGGCGTTCTGCTTCACCTGTCACACGACGAGCGACATGGTCCCGCTCGGCTGGGACAGTGGCGCCGGGGTCCTGACCGCGCTCGCTGGTCAGGGCTCCTTCGAGGGGTTGCGGCGCGACGGCGTGCTCGAGCCCGGTCAGGGCCGCACCGACGGGAAGACCGCCAACGAGTTGCGCCTGTCCGCTCGCCCCGGGCACGCGGCGCTCGACACGCAGGACTGCAACGACTGCCACGGCGATGTGCATGACCCGATGGCCGGGCCGTCGCTCGGCGGCCAGGGCTGCCTCGGATGCCACACGGTCTACGCCGGCATGGTCGCCGACACGGGCTCGTACCACCACGTGCTCGACGCCAGCGTGCCCGACTTCGCGCCCGGCGCGAGCGAGTACCCGACGTCGACCGTCGACCTCTCGTGCGTGAGCTGTCACGTCGATCATGGCCGGGCCGGCGGCTCGCGTGCGGCCAATCTGCGGACGAGTGTGGACGACACCTCCGGCGTGGCCGTCGCGACCGACTTCATCGCGCCGGGCGAGGCGGGCGCGCCGGGCGTGTGCGTGAGCTGTCACGCGGTCGCCCTCGACCGTGACACCGCGCGCCAGGCTGCCGGCGTCACCCCCGCGACCGTCGTGCCGAGCGTGGACGCCACGCGGTACGCGGGTTCGGCGCACCGCTATCAGGTGACGTCGACGTTCAGCGACGGGTCGACGTTCGCGGGCGACTGCGCCAAGTGCCACGACGACGACGGCCCGGCGGCGTTCCAGCTCGGCGGCGTCGATCCCCTCACCGGCAACCCCGCGCCGCGCTTCGGGCTGCACCTCTCGACCGAGCAGCGCCTCGTCTCCGCGCTCGGCGGCGCGATCGTGCCGCTCCAGGAGGAGGCGGCGTGCTTCAGGTGCCACTCGGCACCCGGCGACGGCGTGGGCGGCTCGGCCAAGTGGCTCGACGGGTACGACTGGTTCGGCGTCAAGCCGATGTCACCGGCGTCTGAGCGGATCTACGCGCTCGTCAGCAGCGCGTACGGCCATGGTGTGGGCCGGTACAGCGGCCTGCACGCCACCGGCGCCGCCGACGAGACGCAGGCTGACATCGCGGCGAACAAGCACGTCGAGTGCGGTGACTGCCACGACCTGCACGCGACCGGCCCGGGGCGGCACGTCGCGGGCACCTCCAACGCGGTCTCCGACGCGATCCGCGGCGTGACCGGCCTGGCGTTCAGCCCGCTCGCCACGTTCAACTGGCAGGCCGATTCGGCGCTCATCGACCGGTTCACGCGCGTGGCGGAGGCCTCCTACGAGTACGAGATCTGCTTCAAGTGCCATTCAAGCGGCAACCCCGCCTACGCCGAGTGGGGCGGGAGCCTGCCGGGCGCGCCCGGCGTGCCGGCATGGACGAACGTCGCCCGGGAGTTCAACACGGGCAACCAGTCGTACCACCCGGTCGTGGGCGCGCTGCCCACCGCCGATCCGTCCGGCGCCTACGGCTCGAGCCGCGTCGCGGCAGGCCGCGTGAGCGGCGTGTGGGGCGAGGGCGCCACGATGTACTGCTCGGACTGCCACGGCGACGCCGCGGGTGTCACCCGCGGGCCCCACGGTTCGAGCGTTCGATACACGCTGCGGGGTCCGCGCACCGACTGGCCCGAGCGCGGCGACGCGGGTCATGCGGGTGAGCCGATCACGCTCGCGGCTGTCGCGGGCGGCTACGCGGGCACGTTCTGTGCGAACTGCCACGACCTGCTCGCCAACCCCGTGCACGCGCGCGTTCAGCACAGGCCGGCCGCATGCGTGAACTGTCACGTGACCGTCCCGCACGGCGCCGGTCAGTCTCGCCTGATCGGCGACTCGGACGGCGCCATGCCGTCGCGCTACGCCTACCGCGGCGACGCCGCGACGATGTACGTGCGGAGCTTCGTGAAGCAGTCCGATCCGGCCGCCTACACGCAGGCGCACTGCGCGGTCACCGGCGCGGCGACCGGGTGCAGCTCGGCTGGTCACAGCACGACGGCGCTCGGCGCCACCGGCGCGAACTGGTAGGCGCGCCGTGGGAAGCGACACGCGGCGCGTCTCCGCGCGGCCGGCGCGGCGCCAGCGCGCTCTCGCGATCCTCGCGACCGCCGCCGTGCTCACGCTCGCCGGCTGCGCCTCCGGCGAGGACGCGCATCCCGCGGTGCGGGCGGTCACCGGCGTCCTCGAGCTCCGGCGTGACGACGCGCGCGACCCGGAGGCCTATCTGCCGTACTTCGTCTCCGAGCAGGTGGCGCAGTCGCTCGCGGCCGGGGAGGGGGAGACCGGGACGCCGCGCGTGCCGGACTGGGACGACGTCTACTTGAGCCGGATCGACGGCGCCACCGCCGAGGTCGCGGTCGTCTGGGTGACCGACGACGCGTTCCCGGGCTGGCCCGCGGTGAGCGTCTTCACGCTCCGTGAGGCGGCGGACGGCTGGCGCGTCGCCGACGTGGCCGAGGCGGAGGCGCCGCCCGCGCGCGTGGAGTAGGGGGACGACGAGACGGGCCGCCCGAGGGCGGCCCGTACGGTCTCGCGCGTGCGGCGATCAGGCGCGGCGCCGAGCCTACGGGCTCGACTCCTCGCCCTCGACCGCCTCGCCTTCGGGCGTCGCTGTCGACTCCAGCGAAGGATCGGGCTTGTGCCAGTACCAGTCCGTGAGGATCGCCTCGATGTCGTCCTGGGACTTCTCCCACTTGTCCGGCGGCGTGACCGCCATGATGAGGCAGTCGCGTCCGTTCGTGCGCACCCAGATGTAGGCGCCCTTGAACCCGCGTCCGTTCGCGTCGGTGCCGGTGATGTCGATGCGACTGGCAGGCCGGCCGCCGACCATCGTGTCGACCGGGTCGGTCGTTTCGACCTCGGTCCAACCGCGGCCCGTCTCAGCGAGCGCCAGGAAGTCCGCGAGCGCCGTGGGGACGGGCGTTTCGGTGGCCTGATCGGTCAGCAGAACGATGACTGAGAGCGCATCGTACGTCTGCCCTTCGCTGGGCAGCTTCTTGTCCGCGTACACCGTCAGGATCGTCGGGTCCACACGGCTCTGCCAATGGGCCGGGATCTTGAAGTGGAAGAAGCTGCTCGAGTCGGTGATATCTCGCTTGTCCTTCGTGCCGCAGCCGGTCAGTGCGGCGAGGCCGGCGAGGAGGAGCACGGCCACCGCGACGAGCACGATGGTCTTCCTGGTGGGGCGCCGAGCGGACATCGAGACTCCTTTCAGGTGCAGGACACCTGTCAGGATACGCAGGGCGCCGGCTCACGGCTACACCAGTTTCTTGCGTTGACGGTCACATGTGGCGTCACTAGTGTGACCAGCATGCGCGCACTCATCGCAAGCGACCGTGTCGCACGCGTCGTGCGGATGGTCGCTCTCGCAAGCATCGCCTACCACGTCCTGCTCCTCCTGCCCGCGGCCGCCGACCCGTTCGGACCGGTGCGCGGGCTGGTGCTCGGGTCGGCGGGGTTGGTTGTGGCGTTGAGCGCTCCCTCGCTGACCGTCCCCCGGGAAGGCCCCGTGCTCCTCGCGCTTGTCGCGCTGGCGGTGGCTATCGTGGGGACGCTCCTCGCGGCCCTTCTCGGCGGGCTTCCGACCGCCGTCTTCGGTGTGCACGGCCGGTTCCTCGGTCTCGTCTCGGGTCTCGCCGCGCTGGTCGCGTTCGGCGTTGGGATCGCGTCGAGCGACCGCGTGAGGATGCTCGCCCGTCTGTTGGCGCTCGCGCTGGTGATCGAATCAGGGTGGCTCCTCGTTCAGGCGGCCGGCGGTGCCGTCCCCGCCGGGAGCACCGGCAACCAGGTGCTCACGGGTGGCTGGATGGTCGTGGCTCTCGGAGTGGTGGCGGCGGGGGCGAGGACCGAGCGGGGCTGGACGGCCCGGCTGCTGTGGATCGCCGCGATCATCGGGACCCTCGGCCTGGGCCTCGCGGGCTCGCGCGGCGCATGGGTCGGATTCGCCGCCGGACTCGCCGTCCTGATGGTCAGCGGCGGCACGATGGCGCGCAGGATCGGCCTGGCGGCCGGTCTCGCGTTTCTCGTCGCGGGCGCCGCGCTCGCAGGCGGTGAGTCGCTCACCAAGCTCGACCCGAGATTGCTGGGAAGCGGGTCGGCGGAGACGCGGCTTGCCATCTGGCGCGACACCGCCGTGATGGTCGCGGACCATCCATGGGCGGGCGTCGGACCCGGCAGGTACCTGTTCGAGTTCACGCGGTATCAACCCGAGGTCCAGGCGGCGGCCGAGCACGGCGTTCGACCCGACCAGGCGCACAGCATCCCGCTCCACGTCGCGGCGGAAAGCGGCATCCCGACGGCCGTCGCGGCGATCGTCTTCGTCGCGGCGCTCGCCCTCGCCGGTTGGCGGCGATCCCGGTCGGGGGACGCGGTGAGTCTCATCGCGCTGGCCGGGGTGGCCGCCTGGTGTGGTCAGGCGCTCTTCGGCATCTCCACCATCGAGGCTGACGGCCTCGCCTTCCTGCTCCTCGGCGTCATCGCGGCGCGTACATCGCGTGTCATCGAGCGCCCCGGTCGTCGCGGGCGCGGCGTCCCGGCCGTGGCGAGCGGCGGGCCGCCGCCCGCCACGTTCGGCGGACGCGTGCCCAGGCTGCTGCTCCTTGCCGGTTCCGGCGCTCTCATCGCCGCGTGCGGCTGGTATCTCTCGGCCGATGTCCTGCACAGGCGGGCAGTCGAGGCGTTCTACCGCGGGGACATGGTCGCAGCACGCGCGTTAGGCGAGCGGGCGGTGGCGATCGATCCGCTGGTCGACATCTACCGGATCGGGGCGACCGACCCGCTCTTGTACGGCGCCGGCGACCCGGCCGACGGGTTGGCGCTTGTCGACGCGGGGCTCTCGCTGGAGCCGGACAGCCACGATCTGCTGTTCCAGCGGGCCCGGCTGCTGCGCGCGTCAGGGGCCGCCGACGCGGTCGTCCTCCAGGCCCATCTGGCGGCGCTCGATCGGTACCCGCTCGGGCCGGACATCGCTCACGCCACGATCGAGGCGGCGTTCGCGGCCGGTGACACGGCGCTCGCCGCGCGCCTGGCGGACGATGTGCTCGCGGTCTATCCTTATGACAGCTATGCAATCGACGCTCGGGAAAGGGCGTCCGGTGGCCCTTAAGGCGGTACGCGCCAACGAGCGAAGCGCACGACGTCGACGCCGTGCCCGGGTACGCGCCTTCCTCGCGGCCTTCGGTTTCGGCGCGCTCGGCTTCCTGACGGCCCTCGGCGCCGGGGTGCAGCACGGGATCGGGTGCTCCACGTGCCATCAGATGAGGCCGTTCGCCGACGCGCACGACCTCGGTGTCCACGCCGCCTACGATTGCGACCGGTGTCACGCCCCGGGCGGTCTGCTCACGGCGCCCGCCGAGGGGATCCGAGCGGTGGGATGGGGCCTGTCCGCCGCGCTCGGCAAGACGCCCGGCGTGACCACCGTGCCCGACAGCTCGTGTCGCTCCTGTCACAGCTCGACGCTATCGGAGACGGTGGTAGCCAGAGGGATCGCCGTCCGGCACTCCGATTTCCTCGTCACGCCATGTACCGAATGCCACTCGGGCACCGGCCACCGCGCCCGAGGGCGGCACTACCGGCAGCTTGAGATGGACGACTGCATGGGCTGCCACAAGAGCGCGGCCACCGATCCGAAGAGCTGCGAGCGGTGTCACGTGGGCGCCGGGGAGCGCCGCGAGGGTTCGACCGCGTGGCGGGCGACCCATGGCCCCGAATGGGAGATGACTCACGGCATGGGCGAACTCACGTCGTGCGCGGGCTGCCACGAGCCGCGCGTGTGCGTCGAGTGTCACGGCGTCCGTGTGCCGCATACGGCCGACTGGATGGCGACGCACGGCGACTGGGCCCAGGAGTCGCCGGGCGAGAAGTGCGTGACGTGCCATGACTCCGAGTGGTGCGTCGACTGCCATGGGGTGGAGATGCCGCACGCTCCGGACTTCCTGCCCGGACACGGGCCGCTCGCGCTCGAGATCGGCCAGGACGCCTGCGTGCGCTGCCATGACGTGGTCTCCTGTCACGTGTGCCATTTCGAGTCGAGCCACCCCGCGGTTCCGGGTGTCGGCATGGGGCATTCGGTGGCGGGCCCGTGAACGAGCTGCTGACCACATTCAGCGACCGTGTCGGAAAGGGGCTGCGACAGCTGGCCGAGCGGGTGCCGCGCGTCCTCGAGGAGCCGCGCGACTACCCGCAAGAGGCCTTCGTGCTCGCGGCGTTCGCCGCCCTCGTCATCATCATGTTCATCCTCGTGGCGCTCGTCGTGGCGGAGGCGGTCAGGGGGGCGCTGGAGCGCCGACGGCTCGGCTATCGCTACCGGTGGGACATCGCCGCGCTGAAACTGGGCGCCGCGCTCGGCGTCGTCCTTGCCGCGCTCGGCGTGGTGTCGCTCCTGCCGCTGGTGCCGGCGGTCAACGTGGCCTGCGGGACATGTCATCAGATCGAGCCCCGTGTCTCGGCATGGAGAGGCGATGCCCACAGCGGTGTGTCGTGCTACGGGTGTCACGCGAGAGCGGGCGCCGTGGGGGTCGTCCAGGCGGGCGCCGAGGGTGTCTCCCGCCTGCTCGGGGCCCGGGACGCCCTGGCGGCGCAGGCGCCGGTGTTCCAGGAGCGATGCGTCAGGTGTCACGACGAGATCCAGACCGGCGTCATATCCGGGCGCATACGCATGCGGCATGAGGATGTGATCGCCGCCGGGCAACCGTGCCTGGCGTGTCATCCCCACGTGGGTCATGAGAAGCTCGAGCGCGAGCCCGCCGCCGTCTCCCGTGGCACGATGAGCGTGTGCCTCACCTGTCATGATGGCGTGGCCGCTCCCGCCGGGTGCACCGTGTGCCACGATGGACGGCCGTCAGACTCCGCGGTGCAGCCAGCCGCCGGCGCCACTCGCGCGGACGTGACCTGCGACGGTTGTCATCAGCCGGCCACGTCGCGGGCCTGCGTCGACTGCCACGGCCTCGTGCTGCCTCACCCGGAGGACTTCCCCGGGCAGCACGCGCGCCTATCGTCGGGTGACCCGTCGCTGTGCGCCCGCTGCCACGAGCAGGCGGGACAGCGTCCGTGCGACTGTCACAGCGAGCCGAACACGCACGGCACGTACAACGAGTGGTTCCCTCGCCACGGGGCGGCCGCACAGATCGCGTACCCGGGCGGCTGCTTGTGTCACGACGCCTCGTTCTGCCAGTTCTGCCACGGACCGACGTTCCGGTAGGCGAGCAACGCGCGAGAAGCGAGGCGCACATCGCCGCCGCGCGGCGGTCACCAGTTTCTCGTGTTGAGGTACGCGGCGGTGCGCTGCTAGGATACGGTGGCTTTGCATTGGTCGGCGTCGGGCGTCGCGCCCGCGCTCGGGACAGAGGAGTTGAACCGCTCAGTGGCCGAGAAGCTCAGGGCGCGCCGCGCCACCGGAGGCTATTCCAAGACGATCATGGTGCTGGCCGGCATCGCCGTCCTCCTGCTGGCGGTGATCGTCGTCTACCTGCTGAACAGCCCGATCTTCCGGGAGCCCACGGCGCTCGAGCTGGCGCGCGAGGAACTCATCGCGGCGCTCGAGGCGAGTCCCGGAGACCCCGGTCTGCTCATGAGCCTCGCCGAGGTCGAGTACGAACTCGGCCGTCGTGGCGATGCCTTCGACCACGCGGAGCAGGCGGTCGCCAACGGTCCCGAGGTGAAGTACATCAACATGCGGTACGCGATGCTCCTGCTGAAAGAGGAGCGGGTCGAGATGGCGCGCACCGCGGTCGAGGCCGAGATCGCGCTGTTCCCGAAAGACGCGGAGGCGAACTTCCTTCTCGCGCAGATCCTTACCCAGGAGGGTGACTACGACGCGGCCCTCGCCGCCGCGCAGGTGTCGACGGAGCAGAGCTACACGAACGGCGACTACCGGATGCTCTATGCGCAGATCCTGCACAAGGCCGGACGCGTCGATGAGGCCATCGCGGCGTACGAGCGGGCGCTTCAAGTGCTCCCCGGCGACAAGCGCGCGATCGACGGGCTCGCCGAGCTGGGTGTCACCTGGGATGCCAGCGGCACCGTCAATCCGCATCAGACCGAGACCGAGTCCGGCGAGTAGCCGCCGAGCCCGATAGAAGGAGCGCCCTACGATGCAATCCAACCGCACACTCCTGCTCATCACCGGTGTGGTGCTGATGATCCTGCTCGCGCTCGGCGCGGTCGGTCTGTGGCTGTTCGGCGGGAGCGGTGGTCCCGATGAGGATGCGGAGCCCGCGGCGCAGACCGGAATCGTGTTCGTGAGGGTCGTCGACACGTTCGCGGGCAAGCGGATGCTCACCCCGGTGGGTATCGGCGCCGGCAGCGACGGCGGCTTCTTCGTGACGCTTCGCGACCTTGCGCACGTGGCGGAATACGATCGCGGCGGCGACTTCGTCCGCTCCTGGGGAACCCGGGGCCTCGCCGCGGGACAGATGATGGTCCCGATCGGCGTGGCGGTCGACAGGGCCGGCGGGCGCGTGTACGTGACCGACCGCTCCCGTCTCCGTCTCATGTGCTATGACCTCGAGGGCAACCTTCGCTGGGAGCAGGCGCTGCTCAACCCGCTGACCCCGGCTCTGACCGAAGATGGCGTTGCCGTCACCACGTTCGGACCGGTCGTGCGCTTCGATCCCGAGGGAAGCGTCCTGGGCGAATACGGCACCCGCGGGGAGTCGCCGGGCCAGTTCGACTACCCCCGCGGCATCGCGGTCGGCCCCGATGGTGAGGCGTACATAGCCGACTCGAACAACGCGCGCGTCCAGCGCATCCAGTTCTCCGGAGAGCTCACCGCCACCGTCGACTGGATCGACGGGCGGCCGCCGCTGAACCAGCAGGATGACTCGGTCAAGTACCTCTTGCCGGCGGGAGTGACGTTGGATTCGCAGGGGCGCGTCTACCTGCTCGACGGCTTCCGCATGCGCGTCTTCGTGCTCGATCCGGCGACCGGCGAGCAGGTGCACATGTTCGAGTTCCCGTCCGGATCGGTGCCGGGACAGCTCTACCTCCCCAGCGGCATCGCGTACCTTGGCGGTGACACGTTCGCCATCACCGACACCGGCAACGACCGCGTGCAGATCTTCCGTCTGCTGCTGCCGGGCGAGAATACCCCGCTCCGGCGCAATCCCTGGCTGTGGCTGCTGTCGCTCCTCCTCCTGCTGCCGCTGCTGCCGCTGCTGTTCAAGAAGCGACACTTCGTGACGGAGGAGACGCTCGAACGTGCTTCCGCTGAGAGCCGCCTCCGCCTTCTGGCGGCGGTACTGAAGAAGCTTCACGTCCTGCCCGATGTCTACGAGCGGTACAAGGACCGCGTCGAGGACGGCGTGGACGTCGGTCAGTACTTCGTGAAGGCCGAGGTTCCCAAGGAGCAGCCGGTCGACAAGAAGTCGCGCCGAACGAAGCGAGCCGACGCTGAAGAAGGCCTCGTCGAGGTCCCCGCGAAGGCCGCCGAGATCGTCGCGGAGGCGGCGCGCGAGGCCGACCCCGAGGAGTTGCTCGCCCGAGCCGCCGAGCCCACGCGCGTCCAGCGTCTCATGTTCGCGCGGCACATCGTGGTGTGCGTTGACGGCACGCAGTGCGACCGGTTCACCGACCGTGAGCGGAAGGTGCGCGACTACGAGGAGATCGTCGAGGAGTATGAGCTCGACTCCGAGGGTGGCGCCGAGGCCGGCTAAGCCCCGTTCAGTCTTCATAACGAGTATGCTGCGAAAGTCCGGCGAACCGCCGGGCTTTCGTGCTGCTAGGTTTGCCAGCATCTATAAGGACATGACGCAATTCGCGTAATGAACTCTGATGGCATCGTGACTTGAACCCATGTTCATCCGTTCACTAATATAGGTTTCGGAGTATTGCGCCCTGCAGGCGACCGCCTGCCGGGCTGGTACTTCCCGTCGACGGAAGGAGGTGCAACTACATGACGGATACAACTCAGACAATCAACAGGGAGGCAAGAGTGTCCAAGAAGATCTTCTTCATGGCTCTCGCCGTTGTCGCGATCGTGGCTCTCGCCGCGATCCCGGCGTTCGCCGAGGGCTACAACACGCCGACGCAGTACACGCGCGGCGCGGGTTACTTCTCGGGTCCGCACGGCGGCTACGCGACGACGACCAACAAGTGCGCGGACTGCCACTCGACCCACTACGCCAAGGGTAGCTTCATGCTCATGCGCGCCAACTCGCGCGAAGCGGCATGCGACTACTGCCACGGCGGCGGTGGCGGCTCGACCGTCAACATCATGATGGACAATGCGTACAAGACGGTCGCGGGTACCGACATGTACATGAACGGTGTGGCCGAGGCCACGACGACCACCGGTTTCGGCACGGGTCACACGCTCGGCTACAAGGGCAACGCCCCGGCCGACATCAACCCGGCGTTCACGTCGGCCGCCGGTCTCGCGTGCTTTGACTGCCACAGCCCGCACGGCAACTCGGATCGCGTCATGACGAGCTTCGCCAACCCGGGCCGCGCTATCGGTGCCACGAACGTGGTCATCAGGCCCGGTCAGCCGGGCTTCATGGGTAACGTCTCTGCTGATGGTATCGTCGACAACGTCGGTCGTCCCGACACCACGATCGGCGAGTGGGGCATCGACCCGCAGTTCGGCAACTTCAAGTGGTTCGGCGATCCCTATGCGGCCGGGGGGCGGCCCAGCGATGACAGCAGCGGCGCTCGCCTGATCTACCGCCCGATCTTCCCGACCGGCCGTTGGCTCCTGCTGGAGGACCCGCACAGCACGTCGGCTGAAGGTGCGGCCGACACGGTCGTGGCCACCGCTGGCGTTACCGCTGACAACGGTGTCAACAAGTACGCGGTCAACTGGAGCGATCCGCTTGGCCCGGCCGACGGCACCTACGGCGGCTTCCAGGACAACAACAACAACCGCAGCGATCCCTGGAACCCGACCGGCGGCGGCTTCCTGACATCGTCGGAGTTCTGTGTCGACTGCCACGATGGTACCGGCGGCGCTTCGACGCAGGCCGCCAACGTGTGGAACCCCGCTGGCGTGAGCGGTTCGACCGCCGGTGCCTACGCGGTCACCTACGCGCACGACACCCAGCCTCGCCATTGAGCACGCCAGATGCCCCTCGGTACCGATGGGGACGGGCGTGACGACAACGAGGGTCCGCACTGCCGCAACTGCCACACCGGCGCGAACGAGTGCTTCACGTGCCACACGAACGATGACCGCTTCCAGCCGGCCGCCTTCGCAGGCGGCGTCGCGACTCGCGTCGACGTCTCGTCGGCGTTCACCGCTAACACCGCTGGTGAAGCCCACAACCGGTCCAACTGGGTTCCGCAGAGCTCGTACCGCTCGACCGCGGTCGCCGGAGGCTTGGGCGCCGCGTGTCTGAGCGGCGGCTTCACGTTCCCGCACCGCACGCTCGGTAAGGACATGCTCAAGGACGAGCTGTTCGGCGTGAACTTCGATGGTACGCCGATCGCCGCGGGCGTGGCCCGTACGACGAACGCGCTGACCCTGGCCGCTGGTACGGGTAACACGCCTTTCACTGGCAACGCGCCGCATTCCGCGGACGCCATGCAGGTCTACGCGACGGGCGACTACTACAACTACGTTGAGTCCCGGGTCTCCCAGTCGAACATTCCGGCTGTCCGGAACGACAACGGTGCGCTTGCCGGTCAGGCCGCTGAGAACCTCGACTCGGTCTGTATCGACTGCCACGGTGACTCCACCTACTGGAACGGCAACAACTCCGCGTTCCTGAAGGCGACCGGCACCTCGACCCAGGCCTACGGGGCCATTGGTGCCGGTCAGTACGGTGGCTGGGAACTCGTGCTCAAGGGTCTGCCGTAAGGCTGACGTCGCACTACCCGCGTGATCCTCGGATCGCGTGACGACGGGAAGGCCCGCACCGTATGGTGCGGGCCTTCTCCTGTCTTCGGCCCGGGGGGCATCGCCCTTGGATCCGGCGCAGGTGATCCTGCCCGCTGTGCTATACTCCGGCCCTGTCATCCTTCCGCGCCCCGGCGTGCGGGCGTGTCTGTCGCCGTCTTCCTGGAGCCGCCCGTGTCGCGCCGCAGTACGCCGCACCCCGGCGCCCCCGCCACCGACCGCGTCCGGCACATCTTCTCGAGCATCGCGCCGGCCTACGACCGGTTCAACCGGCTCTCCTCGCTCGGCATCGACCGGTACTGGCGCTGGCGCGCGGTATCGCTCGCCGGGCTCACGCCGGACTCAGAGGTGGTCGACCTCGCCGCCGGGACCGGTGACCTCACGCTCGCGCTCGCCCGCCAAGGCCGCCCGGCCCGGGTGCTCTCGACGGACTTCGTCCCGGAGATGCTCGAGGTCGGGAGAGGCAAGGCCGCGGCCTACGACGGCCCGACCGCGATCGACTTCGCCGTCGTCGACGCGCAGGACCTGCCGTTCGACGACGCGTGCGTCGATGTCGTGACGGCCGCCTTCGGCGTGCGCAACCTGCCGGATCGCGCCGCCAACTTCCGCGAGGTCCTGCGCGTGCTCAGGCCCGGCGGCCGCTACGTCATCCTCGAGTTCTCGCGGCCCCCGTTCGGCCCGTTCCGCGCGCTCTACCACGTCTACCTGCGGACGGTCATCCCGGCCCTCGGCGGGTGGCTCTCAGGCGACCGCGCGTCGTTCCAGTACCTGAACGACTCGATCCTGCAGTTCCCCGGCCAGGTCGCGCTCGCCGGTGAGCTCCACAGGGCCGGCTTCGAGGCGGTCCGCTGGCACAACCTGACCTTCGGCGTGGTCGCGGTCCACGTGGCCATCAAGGGCGGTGAACCGCCCCTCCCGGCGCCCGCGCCGAGCGTGTAGGATGGAACCCCGACCGACCAGGGAGGTCTGAGGCCGATGCTCCTCTGTGCGCGATACGTGCTCCCCGTCAGCGGCCCCGTGATCGAGGACGGCGCCGTTCTCGTTGCCGGTGACGCCATCGCGGCCGTCGGCCCTCGCGCCGGGCTGCTGCGGGACCACCCCGGCGAGGAGGTCGTCGATTACGGCGTGGCGGCGCTCATGCCGGGCTTCGTCGACCTCCACACCCACCTCGAGTACTCGATCTTCCGCGGCGTCGTCGACGATCTGCCGTACACGCGCTGGAAGATGGAGGTGCAGCGGCGGGAAGCGCGTCTCACCGGGTCCGACTGGGCGGATTCGGCCACCCTCGGCGCGATCGAGGCGGTTCGCTCGGGTATCACCACGATCGCCGACGTCACCTCAAGCGGCGTGTCGGTCGCCGCCGCTCAGGACGCGGGGCTTCGCGGCGTCATCTACCGCGAGATCTCGACGATGGACGTGTCGGCGGTGGAGCGCGTCATCGGCGAGGCGCTCGATGACATCGAGGCGTGGGGCGAACGGGTCGATCCGGGCCGGCTCACCGTCGGCATCGCCCCGCACGCGCCGTACACGTGCCATCCGCGGCTGTTCCAGGCCATGGTGGCGGCTGTCGGTGACCGGGACCTGCCGGTGGCGATGCACCTGGCGGGTTCACGAGACGAGTACGACTTCGTCAAGTACGGCTCCTCGCCGCTCGGACAGGACTTCCGCGAGCAGTCCGGATGGGCCGGGCAGCCGTGGATGCCGACGGGCGTGAGTCCGGTCCGCTACGTGCACCAGTGGGGCGTCTTCGGCCTTCCCAACGTGCTCGCCGTCCACTGCGTGCACGTGGACGCGGAGGACATCGCGATCCTTGAGGCGAACGACGTCGCGATCGCGCACTGTCCGCGCTGCAACGCCAAGCTCGGCATGGGCACGGCGCCCCTCGGCGAGTTCATAGCCCGCAAGTTCCGCGTGGGGCTTGGGACGGACTCGCCCGCCTCGAACAGCACGATGGACGTCTTCGACGAGATGCGCGTCGGGGTGCTCATCCACCGAAGTCTGACGGGCGAGCGTGGCTTCTTCTCGGCAGACACGTTCCTCTCGCTCGCCACCATCGGCGGCGCGCGGGCGCTCCGGCTTGACGGCCGGATCGGGACGCTCGAGCCGGGCAAGGCGGCCGACATCATCGCGGTCGACCTCTCCCAGAGCTACCAGGCTCCGGCGCAGAACCCGGCGGGCGCGCTCGTGCACACCGCCAACCAGGAGGACGTGCTCATGACGATGGTCGCCGGGCGCGTGCTCTACGACCGCGGCCGGTTCACCACGATCGATCCCGAGGCGCTGCGCGAGCGCACGGACGAGCTCCGCGCGAAGGTGGGCGAGTAGCCGGGGTGCGCGAGCGGGGCACGGTCGTTGCGGCGTCGGAGGGCACGGTCGACGTGCGTATGGTGGTCTCCTCCGCGTGCGGCGGCTGCACGCTCTGCTCGATGCGGGCGGGCGGCGAGACCGTGATGCGGGGCGTGCGCGACGCCCTCGGCGCGCGGGTGGGCGACACCGTGGAGGTCGAGATCCCTGACGCGGTCACGCCCCGCGCGGCGGTCGCCGTCTTCGTCGCGCCGGTCGTCGCGCTGTTCGCGGGGTATCTGGCGGGGTTCTTGCTCGGCGGATGGGCGGGTCTCGACGGTGATCGCACCGGCACGCTCACGGCCGTGACCGCCGGCGCCATCGCGATCGCCGGCGCCCGGTTCGCCAACGGCCGTCTCGTTCGAAGCGAGCGGTTCTCGCCGAGCACGGGTGCTATAATCGCGCGAGGTCCTGAACGGGCCTGAATCTACTATCGGGTTGTTCGAACGAGGAGGTAACCGCACGTGAGCAATCAGGACTTCTTCTTCGACGAGGAGGAAGCGCCCGCCAAGCCGGCGCCTGAGTCCTCCGCCAAGTCGACCAAGCCCGCCAGCAAGGC
This sequence comes from uncultured Coriobacteriaceae bacterium, assembly GCA_964472485.1. Classification (GTDB taxonomy): domain Bacteria; phylum Actinomycetota; class Coriobacteriia; order Anaerosomatales; family Anaerosomataceae; genus CAYYLR01. The sequence goes on along the minus strand of CAYYLR010000009.1, from coordinate 2,041 downwards.
GGCCGCGAAGACCGCCCCGGCGCGTCCCGCGTCCGCCACGGCCGCGGCCCCGGCCCCGGCGGGGTTCCTCGACCAGAGCGTGACGCTCATGGTCGCGGCCCTGATGAGCGTCATCGCGCTGCTGGTCGGCGTCATCATCGGCTTCGTGGTCGCCCCTGACCGCATCGCCACCGAGCTCACCGGCGCGGGCGTAGGTACGGGCTCGGCGCCGTCGCTCACCCAGGAGCAGCTGCAGTCGGGCCAGATGCCTGAGGGCCATCCTGACCTCGGCGGCATGACGGGCGGCCAGGGCCAGTCCGCCACCGCGACCGAAGGCGCCGCGACCGAGTAGCGTACGCGCGCGTCGGGGCCCGGCCGGCGAGACGTCCGACCGGGTCCTGCGCTGTCTCCCGATGAAAGGAAGCACATGGCCAAGAAGAGTCCTATGGCGGTCGACAAGAGCAACACGCCGATGTGGATGAAGACCGTGATCATCATCGTCGCGGTGTCCTTCGTCGGCATGCTCGTTCCGGTCGTCTGGGCGGGACTCGGCGGCGGCTCGGGCGGCTCAAGCCAGACGGCCGACCCGCTGTTCACCGCTCAGTATCAGCCGCGCGTGGACGCCGCGCTCGCCGCCGCGCAGGGCGCGCCGGACAACCCGGACGTTGTCGCTCAGGCGGGTCACGCCTACTACGAGTGGGCCGTCGCCGTCTACGAGAGCGGCCAGCAGCCGGCCTCTGTGCCGCTGTGGCTCTCGGCGGTCAGCTACTACGACAAGGCGCTCGCCATCCGCCCGGATGATGACGTGCTGCTCGGCAACAAGGCGTTCGCGCTCTACTACGCCGCGAGCATGGACGCCGGTCCGGCCCTCGAGGCGTTCATCGCGTCGGCGTCCGACAACGCGGGTCTCGCCGCACAGGTGGAGAACGCGAAGGGCCTCCTCGCGGGTATCGAGGCGGCTCAGCAGTCGATACCGGCCACCGGCTCGGCCGAGACCACCACGCCGTAGACGCGCACTCCCCGGGGCGCGGCGTCGTGGCTGTCCGGCTACGGCGTCGCGCCTCCGCATATGTCGGCGAGCATCGTCTCGGCTTCGTCGCAGCTCGAGGCGCACGAGAAGATCCCGGACAGACGCGTGAGCTCCAGGATGCTGTCGACGGAATCGTTCGTCACGAGCACGAGGTGGCCGCCGAGCGCGCTGTACTCCTTGGAGAGCGACAGCAGCAGTCCGAGCCCCGAGCTGTCGAGGTACTCCACGCCGGAGAGGTCGACCACCGTGCACGGCGGGGCATGCTTGAGGATACGGTCGACCGTCATGCGGAATCCGGTGCACTCGGTGTAATCGAGTTCTCCGCGCAGGGTCAGGTTCCAGTGGCGTTCGCCCTGGTCGAGCTGGATCGTCAGCGACATCGACACCCCCATCGCACGGCTCGGCATGGTGTTGGTACCCCACCCGCGCCGGGCTGTCACGCGTCGGCCGGGTGGTCACCGCACGGTGCGAGCGGTTACAATCGGCTCGCACGAACACCTCGGCGAAAGCGGTGCGCGCATGGAACTCGACATCACGACCGAACGCGATGGCGCGACGTGCCTCATCACGCTGGCAGGCGAGGTCGACGTCTACACGTCCCCGCAGCTCAAGCAGCGCATCGCTGACGCCGTCGATGACGGGTGCGTGAACCTCGTGGTCGCGCTCGACGGGCTCGACTTCATCGACAGCTCCGGCCTCGGCGTGCTCGTGAGCGGCCTCCGGCGCGTCAAGGAGCACGGCGGCACGCTGCGGCTCGTGTGCACCAAGGACGGCATCCTCAAGATCTTCCGGATCACCGGGCTCGACAAGGTGTTCCCGCTGTTCTCGACGCTCGCGGAGGCCCGCGAGTTCTAGCGGGACGCGCGGGGGAGCGCCCCCGCGGCAGGCGATCACATCCATTCGGCGGCGAGGAGTCACACGTTGTTCGGCATCGGCGGCTGGGAGTTCATGCTCATCGCGGGCCTCGCGCTGCTGCTGTTCGGCCCCGACAAGCTCCCGCAGTTCGCCCGCACGGTCGGCCGGCTCATGCGT
>CAYYLR010000008.1:28515-28926 GCA_964472485.1 uncultured Coriobacteriaceae bacterium | reverse complement strand
GCTACTGCCAGTCCGGGCAAATCATGCAGGCGGCGGAGCTTCTGGCAAAGACCAGACGGCCGACACGCGACCAGATCGTCGCTCACATGGACGGCAACATCTGTCGCTGTGGCACCTATCCTCGCATCGTGCGCGCGATCGAGCGCGTCATCATGGTCGACACCCGCGACCCGGGCAGGATCGGGGAGCTCGGCCCGGTGGTCCTGCGTGACGGCGTGGAGGTCGTCGTGTACGACCATCACCCCCGGCAGGCCGGTGATATCGACCCGAGCGAGGACCACTCGATGCCGGTCGGCGCGACGACATCGATCCTCGTGCACGAGATCCGTGACCGCGGCATCTCGCTCACGCCGCTGGAGGCCACGGCGATGCTGCTCGGCATCCATGAGGACACGGGCTCGCTCACGTACC
>CAYYLR010000008.1:22859-28505 GCA_964472485.1 uncultured Coriobacteriaceae bacterium | reverse complement strand
GCGACGGCGCCCTCACGACCACCCTCGTCGGCATCCTCGCCGAGCGCGAGATCCTGCCAGGCCCGCTCGAAGCGACTGTCTTCGCTCTCGGAATCCACGAGGACACGGGCTCGCTCACGTACCCGGGCGCGACCCCGTACGACGCCGAGGCGGTGACGTTCCTCATGAGCGCCGGCGCCGAGATCGAGGTGCTCAACCAGTTCCTCGCGCGGGCGCTCACGCCCGAGCAGCGGCGGATGCTCGACATGCTGCTCGATTCCCTCGAGGTGTGGGACGTCCACGGACAGGAGGTCGCGGTCGGGAGCGCGACGAGCGCGGAGTACGTGGATTCCGCGTCGGTGCTGACGCACTACATCTGTGAGGACCTTGGCTACCGTGTCGCGATCGCGCTCATCGACATGCCGGAGCGGCTGCAGGTGGTCGGTCGCAGCCGGCTGGCGGACGTCGACATCGGCGCCGTGATCAAGCACCTTGGCGGCGGGGGTCATCCGCAGGCGGCATCGGCGGCCATGCGAGGTGCGACCATCCCCGAAGCGCTCCTGGTGCTTCGGCAGGCCCTCGAGGCCGAGGTGGCGCCACCGCTCACCGCCGGCGAGATCGCGTCCTCACCGGTGCGCTTCGTCTCACCTGAGACCCCGATGGCCGAGGCCGGACGGATCATGGCGACGTGGGGACACGGGGGAGTCCCGGTGGCCGTGGAAGGCCGGCTCGTCGGGCTTGTGACCCGCAAGGACGTCGACAAGGCGGCCCGGCACGGGCTCGACCACGCGCCGGTGACCGGCTTCATGGCCCGGAACCCGGTGACGGTCCCGCCTTCGGCGGACCTGGCCGAACTCGAACGGCTGCTCGTGCGCACGGGTATCGGCCGCGTCCCGGTCATCGAGGACGGGCGGGTGGTCGGCATCGTCACCCGGAAGGATCTGCTGCGCGCAGAGCACGGCGAGTCGTACATGGACAGGAAGCTCACGCACCAGCGCGAGGAGGCGAGCCGACGCTTCCTCGTCTCGCTTGAGTCGCTGCCTGAGGACGCACGGGACGCGGTACGGGTCATCGGTCTCCATGCCGATGAGGCGGGGCTCCGGGCGCATGCGGTCGGCGGGTTCGTGCGCGACATGCTGCTCGGCAGGGAGAACCTCGACCTCGACATCGTGGTGGAGGGGGACGGCCTGACGTTCGCGCAGGAGGTCGCCGCCGCGCTGGGGAAGCGCGTGAAGGTGCACCGGCGGTTCGGCACGGCCGTGCTCGTGTGGTCGCGGAACCTGCACATCGACGTGACGAGCGCGCGCACCGAGTACTACCAGCGCCCCGGGGCGCTCCCGACCGTCGAGCGCTCGTCGCTCAGGCAGGACCTGTTCCGGCGTGATTTCTCGGTCAACGCGATGGCGGTCTCGGTGAACCCCGGGTCGTTCGGGCGCATCGTCGACCCGTTCGGCGGCCTCGACGACCTCGAACGCGGGTCGATCCGGTCGCTGCACTCGCTCTCGTTCGTCGAGGACCCGACGCGCGTCCTGCGCGCCGCGCGGTTCGCCGAGCGGTTCGGGTTCACCATCGACCCGTCGACCGGCGCGCTCCTGCACCAGGCGGTCGAGATGGGTATGCTCGATGAGGTCTCGGGAGCGCGCATCCGTGAGGAGTTGCTCGACATCATCGATGAGGATCGCGTCGGAGCCATCCTGGAGGGCCTCGAGGCGAGCGGCGCGCTCACGCACCTCCTCCCGGACGGCGCCGATCGCGCGGCGCTCATCGCGCGGATGGCCGCGGTGTCCGAGGCGTACGCGACGCTCGAGCCGCTCTTCGTCCGCGCGCCGCGGCGGCGCACCACGCTCATCGCGGCGATGGCGGCGGGAGCTGCCCCGGTCGCGACCGAACGGTGGTGCCGGTGGCTGCGATTCGGAGTCGAGTACACGGTGCCGGCCGTGACGACCGCCGAGCGTGGAGCCGTGCTGACCGCCCGCCTCGCCGATCGCCGCGGGATGCGCCCGAGCCGGCTGAACGCGCTGCTCGAACCGGTCCCCGCCGAGACGATCGTCTGCGTCTGGGCTGCCGGCAACCACCAGGTGCGTGAGCGGGTCGTGGAGTACGTGCGCGACCTCGCGCTGGTCCGTCCTGCCGTCTCCGGGGATGACCTCATCGCCCTCGGTCTGACGCCGGGACCCGCGTTCTCTGCTATCCTTGCCGAGGCCCGCGCGGACCGCCTCGACGGTAAGGCCGTCGGCCGCCAGGCCGAGATCGCGAACCTCAAGCGGCTGGTCAAACGCCACGTCCGCTGATCCGGGAGTCCGATGAACAGCCTCACCTTCATGCTGCTGCAACTCGCGTTGTTCGTGCCCGCCATCGTCCTGCACGAGGTGGCGCACGGCTACGTGTCCTACCGGCTCGGCGACCCCACCGCCGCCTCGCGCGGCCGCCTGAGTCTCAACCCGATCAAGCACATCGACCCGTTCGGCACCGTTCTGCTCCCGATCCTGCTCGCGGTGAGCGGGATGCCGGTCTTCGGTTACGCGAAGCCCGTGCCGATCAATCCCGGCTACTACCGTGACTTCCGGAAGGGCATCCTGCTGTCCGGACTCGCCGGTCCGGTGACCAACCTCGCGCTCGCCGTCGCTGCGGGTCTCGGTGCACGGGCGGTGGCGATCGGCGCCGGATTCGGGGGCGAGGCGGTGCTCGGCGCGGCGTCGTGGGCGTTCACGGTGCTCTACCTGTTCGCGAGCATCAATCTGGTGCTCATGTTCTTCAACCTCATACCGATGCCGCCGCTCGATGGATCGAGCGTCTTCCCGCTGTTCCTGTCGGACCGCGGGCTGCAGAAGTACTTCGAGTTCGAGCGCTACGGACTCGTCATCTTCTTCGGCATCCTCCTGCTCGCGCCACAGCTTCTCGGGTTCTCGCCGATCTCGCTCTACTTCGACGCGACCGTGGATCCGGTGCTCGCGCTGCTCACCGGTATCGGCCGCTAGACGCTGCGTTAGAATACCGACATCCGTTACGACCGCGAGGGAGACCCGCACCGAATGCCCGCCAAGCGCGTTGTCACCGGCTACCGCCCCACCGGACGCCTGACGCTCGGCCATTGGTTCGGCAACCTGCTCAATATGCGAGAGCTGCAGGACGCCTACGAGGCGTACTACTTCGTTGCCGACTGGCACGCGCTCACGAGCGACTGGCAGGACACCCGAGCCATCCGTCAGTACACCGAGGACATGGTGCTCGACTGGATAGCCGCCGGCGTCGATCCCGCCCGCTCCGCGATCTACCGGCAGAGCGACGTTCCCGAGGTGGCGGAGCTCACGATGTACCTGTCGATGGTGACGCCGATGAGCTGGCTCGAGCGCGTGCCTTCGTACAAGGAGCAGCGTGAGCAGATCTCCGAGAAGGACCTCTCCAACGTCGGCTTCTTCATGTACCCGCTCATGCAGGCAGCTGACATCACGATCGTGCGGGGCGATCTCGTGCCGGTGGGCGAGGACCAGCGTCCGCACCTCGAGCTGACCCGAGAGATCGTCCGGCGCTTCAACGGTCAGTACGGCGACCTGCTGCCCGAACCCGACGCCATCATCCCGAAGGAGGGGGCACGGGTCGCGGGAACCGACGGTCGCAAGATGTCCAAGAGCTACGGTAACGCGATCTACCTCTCGGAATCAGAGGAGGAGACCGGGAAGAAGGTCATGGGTATGGTCACCGACCCAGCCCGGAAGCTGAAGACCGACCCGGGTGACCCTGACATCTGCCCGCTGCAGCAGATCCACAAGCTCGTGGGTGATCCGGCTGACGTTGTCGAGTGGGACCGCTGCTGCCGGGTCGCTGAGTGCGGCTGCGTGGCCCACAAGCGGCAGCTCGTCGAGGATCTGAACGCGTACCTGCGCGAGTTCCGCACCCGTCGCGCTGAGATCGCCGCGCGTCCCGGATACGCCTGGGAGGTGCTCGCCGATGGCGCCTCGCGTGTGCGCCCCGCGATCGAGGAGCTCATGAGCGCCGTGCGCCGGGCGATGCACGTCGACGCCGATCGGTAGTCCATGTCGTACCGTGTCCGCACCGAGGCGTTCGAGGGTCCGTTCGACCTCTTGCTGCAGCTCGTGGCCAAGCAGAAGGTCGCGGTAGCCGAGCTCTCCATCGCCGAGATCGCGGACCAGTACCTCGCGCACGTCGAGGGGATGGACGACCTCGACCTCGATGTCGCCAGCGACTTCCTGCTCGTGGCGGCGACGCTGCTCGAGTTGAAGGCGGCTTCGCTCCTGCCCTCGGAGTCGCCGCCCGAGACGATCGAGTTCGACGACCTCTCGCCTGAGGAGGCGCGCGAGCTTCTCGTGGCGCGGCTGCTCGCGTACAAGCAGTTCAAGAGCGCCGCGGCCGAGCTCGCTGCGCGCTACGAGTCCGAGGCGCTGACGCATCCGCGGGCGGCGGGACTGGAGGACCGCTTCCTGCAGCTCATGCCGGACTACCTCGAGGGCATCACCTTGCACGGACTCGCCGTCATCTGCGCGGATCTCGTGCACCGGCGCGAGGTGTTCCTGCTTGAGGCCGAGCACGTCGCGGCCGCTCCGATGAGTCTGGAGTCGCACATGGAAGGCGTCGCGCGCACCATACGCGCACGGGCGCGGGCGACGTTCCGTGAACTCGTCGCCGCGGGCGCTCCGATCGAGGAGCTCGTGGTGACGTTCCTCGCGATACTGGAGCTCTACAAGCGGGGGCTTGTGCGCCTCGAACAGACCGACACGTTCGCCGACATCGAGATCGTTGGGACCGGTGATGCCGAGTGACGCAGGAACGTCCACCGCTAGCGGGCGCCATCGAAGCGCTCCTGTTCGTCTCCGATGAACCGGTGACCGCCTCGCGGCTCGCCTCGGTCCTTGACGCGGCTCAGACGGAGGTCGAGGGCGTGCTCCGGGGACTCGCGACCGAGTACGCCGCGGCGGAGCGCGGGTTCCAGTTGCGCGAGGTCGCCGGCGGCTGGCGGCTCTACACCCACCCCGCCTACCACGAGCAGGTCGAGGGGTACGTGCTCTCGTGGGACACACGACGGCTGTCGCAGGCCGCGCTCGAGGCGCTTGCGGTCATCGCGTACCACCAGCCGGTGACCCGTCAGGGAGTCAACGCGATCCGTGGTGTGAACAGCGAGGCTGTCATCTCCTCACTCATCGAGAAGGGTCTCGTGCGCGAGGCCGGACGCGACAAGAACGTCGGCAGCGCGATCCTGTACGGAACGACGCGGACCTTCCTGGAGCGGTTCGGGCTCAAGGATCTGAGTGAGCTCCCGCCGCTTGAAGAGTTCGCGCCCGACCCGCAGACGGAACTCGCTATCCGCGAGCGTCTGAACGCGCTCGATGGCACCTCGCTCGGCCTCGACGCCATGGCGGAAGCCGAGGACGACGAGGAGCGCTCCGACGTCGATGAGGACTGGCCGGAGGAGCCAGGGGGAGCGCCGATCGCGGGCGACGATGCCGATGCCGGGTGACACCCAGCCCGCAGGGCCCGCGCATGACGTCGCCGAGCGGTTGCAGAAGTACCTCTCGCGTTCGGGGGTGGCGTCTAGGCGCGCTGCCGAGGAGATGATCCTCGCGGGCCGCGTGACCGTGAACGGGATCACGGCCACCACGCTCGGCGAGAAGGTGGTCGAGCGGGGGCTGACCTTCTATCGCACGGCGCGGG
>CAYYLR010000008.1:0-22849 GCA_964472485.1 uncultured Coriobacteriaceae bacterium | reverse complement strand
GCACGAATGTCCTTGGCGCCCTCGACCAGCTCGCGGCGCCGTCCACGCCGCGCGCGGCGCGCCACTACGTACTGCTCAACAAGCCGGCCGGCGTGGTCACCACGCTCGACGACCCGCAGGGCAGGCCGACGGTCGCGCGCTACATCGAGCCCCGGCGCGGGCGGCTCTTCCCCGTGGGCCGGCTCGACCGGGACACGACGGGACTGCTCCTCCTGACCGACGACGGTGACCTCGCCCACGCCCTGATGCACCCCCGGCATCATGTGCCGAAGGTCTACCGCGCGACCGTCGATGGCGTTCCGGATGCAGCGGACCTTGAGGCGCTCCGGAGCGGACTCGACCTCGACGACGGACGTACCGCTCCGGCCGACGCCCGCGTGCTGTCGCGGGACGGGTCCCGCTCGTCGCTCGTGGAGCTCACGCTGCGCGAAGGCCGAAAGCGCCAGGTGCGCCGCATGCTCTCGGCTGTCGGTCACCCGGTTAGGGCGCTCGACCGGGTCGCCTACGGACCGCTGGAGCTCGACGGCCTGCCGCGCGGGGTGACGCGTGAGCTCACAGGGGACGAGGTCGAGGCGCTGCGGCGCGCGACGCGGGGGGAGGCGTGATGCTCGCGTTCGTGACCGGACCGGTGCGCAGCGGCAAGTCAGGGGTGGCCCTGCGTCTTGCGCTCGCGTCGGGCGCTCCCGTCACGGTCGCCGTGGGAGGCAGGGCCGACGACGAGGAGATGGCCCGCCGCATCGAGCGTCATCGTGCGGACAGACCGGGCGAGGTCCGTGTGCTTGAGGTCGATGCGACGCCCGCGTGGGTGTCCGCCGTGCCGGCGACCGGGTGTCTGCTCGTGGATTGTCTCGGCACCGTCCTGGGCCCGGCCGTGCTCTCCGGCCTCGAAGACGACGCTGAGGTCGCCACCGCGGCTCAGGAGGCCGCCGCGCACACGGCGGCGAACGAGCTCGTCGACGCGCTCATCAGCCGGCCGGGTGTCACGGTGGTCGTCAGCAACGAGGCGGGGTGGGGCGTCGTTCCCGCGACGCCTGCGGGCCGCCTGTTCCGTGACGTCATCGGACGGGCGAACCGCCGGCTCGCCGAAGCCGCTGACGTTGCCGCGCTCGTCGTCGCCGGGCGCTGTATCGACCTGATGCCGCTACCTGAGGAGGTTTCGTGGCCGACAGAATGACCGGTGCGGGTGCGCGCGAGGCGGAGGTCCTCGCGCTCGCGTCATCGATCATCCCGCCGACGGACGGCGCGCTCACGCGTGCGTGGGAGCGGCTCGATTCGCTCACCAAGCCTCCGCGCAGTCTCGGCAGGCTCGAGGAGATCGCCGCGCGCGTCGCCGAGGTGCAGGACGACGTCCGGCCGTGCGCCCGTCCGGCCGCGTGCGCGCTCTTCGCGGGGGACCACGGCGTGGTTACCGAGGGCGTCTCGCCGTATCCGCCCGAGGTCACCTTCCAGATGATGGCCAACTTCTCCGCCGGCGGCGCGGCGATCAACCAGCTCGCCTCGCATGTGGGCGCACGCCTGACGCTCGTCGACGTCGGAGTCTCAAGCGACACGTCGGCGCTTCCGGGCGTGATCCAGGCTGCGGTGCGCGCGGGTACGCGCAACCTCGCGCGTGAGGCGGCGATGACACGCGAGGAGGCCGCCGAGGCGCTCCTCGTGGGCGCGCGCCTCGCGACGAGGCTTGCGACCGAAGGCGTTCGCGTCATCGGTACGGGGGAGATGGGGATCGGCAACTCGACAGCTGCCGCAGCGCTCGTCGCGGCCTACACCGCGACCGACCCCGGAGCGGTCGTGGGGCCGGGCACGGGACTCGACGAGGCCGGCGTGCGCCACAAGGCCGGGGTCATCGGCCGAGCGCTCGCGCTCCACGACCCGCGCGAGGACGATCCGCTCGGAACGCTCGCGGCGCTCGGGGGGCTCGAGATCGCCGCGATGGCCGGTGCGATGATCGGCGGGGCGTCCGCCGGGGTGTGCGTCGTGGCTGACGGCTTCATCTCCGGCGCGGCCGCGCTCGCCGCGGTGCGGATCGCGCCCGGGGTTCGGCGATACCTGTTCCCGTCGCACCGCTCCGCCGAGCCGGGGCACGGTGTCGCGCTGGAGGCGCTCGGCCTTGAGCCCGTGCTCGAGCTCGACATGCGGCTCGGCGAGGGCACCGGCGCGGCGCTCGCGATCGGCATCATGGGGGCGGCGTGTTCGATGATGAGCGGGATGGCCACCTTCGCCGAGGCCGGCGTGAGCGGTCCCACTCCGTGAACGCCCTCCGCGACATCGGGAGCGCCCTGAGGCTCCTGACGGTCGTGCCGCTGCCCGGTCGCGAGGGTGCGCATCCCGTGCGGTACTTCGGACTCGTCGGATGGCTCTACGCGGCTGTCGCCGTGGGAGCCGCTTCGGCCGCCGTCTCGCTCGGCCGTGCGGACGGGCCGGGCGCGCTTCTCACCGGGGTGCTGATCGTCGGGGCGTGGGCCGGGCTCTCCGGCTTCCTCCACTGGGACGGTCTCGCCGACAGCGCCGACGGGCTTGGCGCGCGCGGGGATGCCGAACGTCGCCTCGCGGTCATGCGTGAGAGTGGCATCGGCGCGTTCGGGGCCGTGGCGGTGGTGCTGACGTTCGCGGCGCAGGTGACGGCGGTCGCGATGATCGTCGAGAGCCGGGCGTGGTGGGCGCTCGGTGCGGCGCCGGTCATCGGGCGGGTGGCGGCAGCCGTCGCCCTCACGTGGCGTCGTGCCGCGCGGTCCGACGGGCTCGGTGCGCGCTACGCGGGAGGGCGGGGAGCGCTCGATCTCGCGCTCCTCGCTGTGACGCTGATCCCGCTCGTGATTGCGGGACCGGCGGCCGCCCGAGTGATCGGGGCGGCACTGGGGCTTGCCATCGGCATCGTGCTTCCGGGCGTGTTCACGCGGCGGATCGGCGGCATGACCGGGGATATCGCCGGAGCGACGATCCTGCTGACCGAGGCCGCCATCCTGGTCGGCGGGGCGCTGGCGGGACCGCTGGTGTGAGCGGCCCCCTCCGCACGGTCATGCTCATCCGGCATCCGGAGACGGTCGCCAACGCAGAGCGGCGATTCCTCGGGAGCGGTGACTCGCCGTACACCGTGCGCGGCGAACTCCAGCGTGAGGCGCTGCGAGCGGCGATACGCGACTTCGAGCCGGACGCCGCATTCATCTCACCTTCGGCCCGCGCACTGGCCGCGCTGTCCGGTTCGAGCGTCGACGCCGCTCAAGTCATCGTCCTCGATGGACTGCGCGAGATCGACTTCGGGACCGCCGAGGGGTGTACGTTCGACGAGGCTACGGAGCGCGGAATCGGGATCGCCTACGACGGCGACGGTCCGGTCGCCCCGGGAGGGGAGCGTCTCGGCGCGTTCCGCCGGCGGGTGGCCCGCGTCGCCGAGACGGTCGCGTCGCGCGATGCCGAGCGCGTGGCGGTGGTGACACACGGCGGCGTGATGCGACAGCTGCTCGGGGCATGGCTCGGCCTGCCCGACGAGGCGATGTGGGAACTGGAGATTCCGCCGGGATGTATCGTGGTGGTGCGGATTCACCCGGGTGGGGCGGTGCTGGAGAGCCTGCGCACGCCGTAGGCGTGGCGCATGCTCGCCGCCGATGCTGATCGGGTAGACGCGGAAGCGCTTGCCCTCGGACGCCGTTTCGCGGGACAATCGTGCGCAATCGCCGCACGAGGAGAAGCCGTGGACCTGGACCGTCTCATACGCGCCGAACTCGAAGGCCTGACGCCGTACGCCCCCGGCCTTCGCGAGGATCAGGTGCGCGAGCGCGCCGGTCGAGACGACATCGTGAAGCTGTCGAGCAACGAGCACCCGGCCGGACCCGTCCCCGCGGCCGTCGCGGCGATGGAGGCGGCGATCCCGGAGCTCAACCGCTACCCCGAGGGTTCAGCTGGCGATCTTCGCGCGAAGCTCGCGGCCCGGCTGGGTGTCGACTCGCGTCATGTCGTCGTCGGCTCGGGCAGCAATGAGCTCCTGCGCCTGATCGCTCAGGTCGTTCTTCGTCCCGGAGACGAGGTCGTCTACGCGTGGCCATCGTTCGTGGTCTACCCGATGGTCACGACCTACTTCGGCGGCGTTCACGTGAAGGTGCCGCTCACACCCGGTGAGGTCCACGACCTCGACGCCATGCTCGCCGCGGTCACCAGCAGGACCCGTCTGCTGTTCCTCTGCAATCCGAACAACCCCACGGGCACGATCTACCATCGGGCGGAGTTCGAGCGGTTCCTCGAGCGCGTGCCGTCGCACGTCCTGCTCGTGCTCGACGAGGCGTACTTCGAGTTCGTCACCGACGAGCGCTATCCCGACGGCCTGCGGTACTTCGACGGGGAACGCCCGCTCGCGGTGTTGCGCACCTTCTCGAAGGTCTACTCGCTCGCCGGTCTTCGCGTCGGCTACGGGATCGCGCCCGAGCCGCTCGTTCGCGCGATCGACTGCGTTCGCGAGCCTTTCAACGTGAACACCCTCGCGCAGGTCGCGGCTTCGGCCTCTCTTGACGACGACGCGGAGGTCTCGCGCAGGCGCGCGGAGAACCAAGAACAGAAGACGTATCTGTATTCGGGCTTCGACCGGCTCGGCATCTCATTCGTGCCGTCGGAAGCGAACTTCGTCTATGTGAAGACGGGGCGGCCGGTCGAAGTGTTCGAAGCCCTGCTCGAACAGGGTGTGATCGTTCGCGATTTCGGCAACGCGCCGGCACTGAGAGTGGGTATCGGTACCGCTGAGGACACGCGACGCACGCTCGAGGCGTTCGAGTACGCCGTCGCTCGACTCGGCAGCGTCTGAACCGCTCCCGGTCGCGCGACGGTCTCGAGACCGTCGACGCACCCTCAGGAGTGCGTGCCGAAAGGGGAACCACCGATGGGTGTGATCACGCGGGACCATGCGTCCCAGGACGATAGCCGTCACGTCGTCGAGCTCGCCAGCGATCGTTTCGGGGCGCGGTCGTGAGCGTCCGGCACCTTACCATCGTCGGTCTCGGCCTCATCGGCGGATCGATCGCCGCCGCCGCCAAGCGCGCGGACGCGACCGTCGCGATCCGTGCGGTCGGCCCGGGCGCGTCGAGTCGAGCGTGGGCGCTCGAGCACGGTATCGTGGATGAAGCCGCCGACGAGGCCTCAGCGGTCGAGGCCGGGTGGTTCGCCGACGGGGTCACCGACCTGCTCGTGATCGGTGCGCCCATCCCGGCGACCGTCGAGTGGCTTCACCGTCTCGGTGGTCTTGGCTTCAGCGGCATCGTCACCGATGTCGCCTCGACGAAGCGGGCCGTGGTCGAGGCCGCGGCCGCGCATGCGGGCGAGTATCGTTTCGTGGGCGGGCATCCGATGGCCGGCTCGGAGCGGAGCGGCGTCGAGGCCTCGAGTCCGTCACTGTTCGACGGGGCCTACTACATCCTCACGCCGACCGAATCGACCGAGATCGACGCGTACCGGCGGGTTCACGCGTTCGCCACCTCGCTTGGCGCTCGGGTCATCTCCATCGACGCCTCGGAGCACGACGACGCGGTCGCGATCGTGAGCCATGTGCCGCACGTGGCTGCCGCGGCGCTCGTCGACCTCGCCCGCAGCCGCGCCGAGTCCGCCGGGGCGGACCTGCTGCGTCTGGCCGCGGGCGGGTTCAAAGACACGACGCGGGTCGCGGCGGGGAGCCCGGAGTTGTGGACCGGCATCTGCCTCGACAACGCGGACGCGGTCGCGCAGGGACTGGCCGATCTCGAGTCCGGTCTCGCGTCGTTCCGCCGCTCCGTCGCCGAGCGGGACGCTGACGCGGTGCAGGCCTGGCTCGAGAGCGCCGCCGCCGTTCGGCGCTCCATCCCCGCGCAGTGGGTGCCGTCGACGGCTCGCCTCAGCCAGCTCAGCGTGCCCATCACCGACCGCCCGGGCATGGTAGGTATCGTAACGACCGCGCTCAGCAGGTACGGATGCAACATCGAGGACATCGAGATCGACCACCAGTCCGAGGCGAGCGCCATTCTGCGTCTCATCCTTACCGACGAAGGCGACATCGACGCGGCGATGGCGGAACTCCGTGGCGAAGGATTCTCGCCCTCGCTCGTCCCGCTGGTGGGAGGCGAGGGCTGATGGACGTCGTGGTGAGGCCGTGCCACTCCCGGATGGCCGGCGAGATCGCGGTGCCGTCGGACAAGTCGATGTCCCACCGTGCCGTGCTCTTCGCGGCGATGGCCGAAGGCGTCTCCTACCCGTCGGGGGTGCTCGACAGCGCGGACGTGCGGGCGACGATCTCGGCCGTCTCGTCGCTCGGCGCCATCGTCCGCGTGCGTCAGCAGCGCCGCGAGGGGTTGTTCCTTGAGGTGACGGGCTGGGGCGCACGGGGCCCGCGCTCGCCCGGTGCGCCGGTCGACTGCGGGAACTCGGGCACAACGGCCCGGCTGCTCATGGGGGCGCTTGCGGGATGGCCGGTCGACGTCACCCTCACCGGTGACGCGTCGCTCAGCTCCCGGCCGATGCGCCGTGTGACCGAACCCCTCGCCGCGATGGGCGCCGCGTTCGAGACCGCCGAAGGCGGGACGCTCCCGGTGAGGGTGCTCGGGAGCCGACTGAGCCCTCGCACGTACGCGTCGCCGGTCGCGAGCGCCCAGGTGAAGTCGGCCGTCCTGCTGGCCGGATTGCGGGCCGAGGGCATCACCACGGTGGTGGAGCCGGCCCTCAGCCGCGACCACACCGAACGGATGCTCCCCGCCTACGGCGTGCCGGTCGTCTCCGCGGTCGCACCGCCGACCGTCTCCGTCGCGGGACCGGCGATCCTTCATCCGTGCGAATTCCATGTCCCCGGTGATCCGTCCTCGGCGGCGTTCTTCGCCGTTGCGGCGGCGATCGTCGAAGGAAGCACGCTCGAACTCACGGGTGTGTCTGGCAATCCGACCCGCACGGGGTTCGTCCGGGTCCTCGAGCGCATGGGACTTCGGGTGACCCGGTGGAAGCGGCCTGACATCGGTGCTGAGCCGGTCGTGTCGCTCGGCGTGAGCCACCATCGTTCGCTGCGATCGACCACGGTGATCGCCGCCGAGGTTCCCGCGATGATCGACGAGATCCCGGTCCTCGCGCTGGCCGCCACGCAGGCGAGCGGCACGACGCGCTTCGAGGGCGTGGGCGAACTGCGCGTCAAGGAGTCGGACCGCCTCGAGGCGGTGCGCGCGGGCCTGACAGCGCTCGGCGCGCGTGTCGAGGCGGGCGACGACTGGCTTTCCGTCACCGGCCCGACGCCGCTGACCGGCACCCGGCTGGCCTCGCTCGGCGACCATCGGCTCGCGATGACCTGGGCGGTCGCGGGGTTGATCGCGGAGGGGGAGACGGTGGTCGAGGGGTTCGAGGCGGTCGATGTCTCGTACCCGTGGTTCGCCGAGGACCTCGGCGCGATCGGGTGCTCGATCGAGGATGCGTGAGCGCGCGTCCGGCGTGCTAGAATGCCGTTGCCGTCCACCCCGGGAGCGCCCGTGATCATCGCCATCGACGGACCCGCCGCGAGTGGGAAGTCGACTGTCGCCAAGGCGGTCGCCCGACGCCTCGGCATCCACTATCTCGACACCGGCGCGATGTACCGGGCGCTGGCCTGGCTCGCCCTCGAGCGGAACGTCGCGCTCGACGACGCGGCGTCGTTGACCGTTCTCGCCGAGGGGCATCCGGTCGCGTTCGAGTATGCCGAGGGCGCCGCGCTCGCTTCGTCGGTGACGATCGCCGGCGTCGACGTCTCGACGGCCATACGGCGGCCCGAGGTCGACGCGGCGGTGAGCGCCGTCGCCAGCATCCCCGGGGTACGTGAGGTCATGGTGGCGCAGCAGAGGCGGCTCGCGGCCGACGGTGACGCCGTCGTCGAGGGGCGCGACATCGGAACCGTGGTCTTCCCCGATGCCCCGATCAAGGTCTTCCTGACCGCCTCCGAGGAGGAGCGTGCGCGAAGGCGCCAGCGCGATATGGCTGACGTCGGACATGACCTGAGCGCAGGCGAGGTGCGTGAGCGCCTCGTGCGCCGCGACACGGCCGACTCCTCGCGGGCGGCGAGCCCGCTCGGCGTGGCCGCCGACGCCGACACGCTCGACACGACCGGGCTTTCGGTCGACGAGGTCGTCGACGCCATCGTCGCCCGGTACGGATCGCTCCGATGAGCTACGCGCTCGGCCGCGTCGTGAGGGCGACGCTCGGCAGGATCGTCCCACTGCTTTTCAGGACGCTCCTCATCGGCGCGGGCAACATCCCGCCGGGCGGAGCGCTGCTCGTCGGCAACCACGTTTCGTACATGGATCCGGTGCTCCTCTGGTGCGTCTCGCCGCGACCGGTCAGCTTCATGGCCAAGCGTGAGCTGTGGGATAGCCGCCTGATCGCGTGGGCGCTGCCGCGTCTCTGGGGGTTCCCGGTGTCGCGCGGTGAAGCGGACCGCCAGGCGATCGCGACGGCGACCGGGCGGCTCGGTGCGGGGATGCTCGTCGGGATGTTCCCGGAGGGCACGCGTGCCGACGACCCGGCGGGCGGACTCCGCGAGGCGCAGGGCGGCGCGGCGTTCGTGGCTCTCCGAGCGGGCGTCCCGGTGGTTCCTGTCGCGTTCGCGGGTACGGAGAACGTATGGCCGCGTGGCAGGAAGCTGCCACGTCTCGCCCGGGTGACGATACGCGTGGGAGAGCCGCTCGATCCGTCTACGGTGCTGCCCGAAGGCGGGCGTAAGGAACGGGTCGAAGCGCTCACGAGCGTCATCATGGACGCTATCGGGCGCGAACTGGCCGCCGCACGGAAGGACGCGCGATGAAGGTCGTCGTGGCGCGGCACGCGGGGATCTGCTACGGGGTCGAGCGGGCGCTGAAGCTCGCCGCCGAGGCGGCGGACGGGACGTCGCCGGTGGCGACGCTCGGCCCGCTGATCCACAACCCGCAGGCGGTCGCGTCGTTGGAGGACCGCGGCGTGCGGGTGACGTCCGCGCTCGCCGAGGTGGAGAGCGGCACGCTCGTGATCCGCTCGCATGGCGTGGACCCGGCGGTCATCGTGGCCGCTGAGGCGAAGGGCCTCCAGGTCATCGACGCGACGTGCCCGTTCGTGCGCGCGGCCCACACGTGCGCCGCCGAGCTGGCCTCTGCGGGCTACGCCGTGGTGATCGTTGGGGAGTCCGACCACCCGGAGGTGGAGGGGATCCTCGCGCACGCGGGAGGAGCGGCGACGATCGTGGAGCGGGCCGCCGATCTGCCGAGCGGCCTCGGGCGGAAGGTCGGGGTCGTCGTGCAGACGACCCAGCCGCCGGCGGTGCTGCGGGATGTCGTCGACGCGCTGCTCCCGCGCGTCTCGGAGCTCCGCGTGTGCAACACGATCTGCAGCGCGACGGCGAAGCGCCAGGAATCAGCGGCGGAGCTTGCCGACGAGGTCGACGTCATCGTGGTGGTCGGCGGGCACAACTCCGGCAACACGAAGCGGCTCACCGATATCTGTATGGAGCGCAACCCGCGGACCCACCACGTCGAGACGGCCGAGGAACTCGAGTCCGGCTGGTTCTCCGGCGCCGCCGTCGTGGGAGTCACGGCGGGCGCGTCGACGCCCGGCGAGCAGATCGACGGCGTGATCGCAGCGATCGAGGCGCTTGAGAGCGATGGCTGAGGACCGCCCGCCGTGCGCCGTCGTCGTCGCGGTGGAGCCGGGACCGGCGGAGCGGGCCGGACTTCGACCGGGCGACACCGTGCTTGCCGTGGACGGGGCACGGCCGCGCGATGTGATCGACTGGCTGTGGCTGACCGAGGAACCTGCGTTCGACCTTCGCGTGGCGCGTGGCGCAGGAACGATCGAGATGCGCGTTGTCCGCCCACCGGGAGAGCTGCTCGGCGTATCGTTCGGCGCGCCGGTCTTCGATGGCGTTCGCGAGTGCGAGAACGGGTGCACCTTCTGTTTCGTGTCACAGCTCCCCCCGGGTCTGCGGGCGTCGCTGTCGGTACGGGACGACGACTATCGGCTGTCGTTCCTCGGTGGGAACTTCATCACCCTCACGAACCTCGCCGAGGATGACATCTCCCGCATCATCGCCCAGCGGCTCTCACCGTTGCACGTGTCGGTGCACGCGGTCACGCCCGAGGTGCGCGCGCGGATGATTCGCCCGACCGTCGAGGACACCGCGCTCGAGGTCCTCGACCGTCTGCTGGAAGCCGGCGTCGAGATCCACGCACAGGTCGTGCTCGTGCCGGGCGTCAACGACGGCGCTGAACTGGAGGCCACCGTCGCGTATCTGGCCGAACGGCCGGGGGTCGTCTCGATCGGGTGCGTGCCGGCGGGTGTCACCCGCGCGGCGCCCGGGTCCATCCGCCCGCATACCGCGACGGATGCGGAGCGGTTGCTCGGCCTGCTCGCGACGCTTCAGGATCGCTACCGCCGGGAACGGGGATGCGGGCTTGTCTACGCGGCCGACGAGTTCTACCTGCAGTCGATGACGCCGTTGCCGGAGGCGGCCGCCTACGACGGCTTCCCTCAGTACGAGAACGGCATCGGCATGGCGCGGGCGTTCATCGACGAGTTCCACGAATCCCGCCTGAGGCCCCGGGACGTGCGGTGCACGCTCGTCACGGGTGAGATGTTCGCCCCCGTGGCGCTCAGTCTGCTTCGTGAGACGGGATTAGAGGGGGTGCGGACGCTCGCGGTGAGCAACCGCCTTTTCGGCGGCAACGTGTCGGTCACGGGTCTCCTCGGCGGCGCCGACATCATCGCCGCGATCGCGGAGGCCGGCGACGGCCCGTTCCTCGTCCCGGACGTTGTAGTAAACTCCGACGGACTTCTCCTGGACGATATCCCTGCCGATGAACTCGGCGTACGCGCGTCGGCCGACGTGCGCATCATCGGGAGCGGTGCGGGCGCTCTGATCGAGGCCTTGACCCGTTGTGAAGGGCGGTAGACCCATGGCGCTACCCATCGTCGCCGTCGTCGGCCGGCCGAATGTCGGGAAGTCGACGTTCGTGAACCGGCTCGTGCAGGCGCAGGATGCCATCGTGCACCCCTCGAGCGGCGTCACGCGCGACCGCAGCTACCACCGCACCGACTGGAACGGACGGGAGTTCATGCTCGTCGACACCGGCGGAATCGAGTTCTCCACCGCTGACGCCTTCGGCGACTCGATCCGTGACCAGGCGGTCACCGCCGCGCGAGAGGCGGACGTCGTCATCTTTCTCGTCGACGGTTCGACCGGTGTGGCGGCTGGCGACGCCGAGGTGGCCGCGTTGCTCCGCCGGCAGGGCACGCCGGTCTTCCTCGTCGTCAACAAGCTGGACACGCCCGGGCGCGACGACGCGATCCATGAGTTCTGGAGTCTCGGCCTCGATCAGCCGTGGGCGGTCTCGGCGCTGCACGGCCACGGCACCGGCGACCTGCTCGACGCGCTCGTCGACGCGCTGCCCGAGGGCGGGCCGGATGAGGAGACCGACGCCATCGGTGTCGCGATCATCGGCAAACCGAACGCGGGAAAGTCCTCGCTGTACAACCGCCTGCTCGGGGTCGAGCGCGCTATCGTGTCGGACGTCGCCGGGACGACGCGGGACGCCATCGACACGCTGCTCGAGCACGACGGCACTGCGTTCCGTCTCATCGACACGGCCGGGTTGCGGCGCAAGTCGCAGATCGACGAGTCGGTCGAGTACTACGGCTTCGTGCGCGCGATGCGCGCGATCGACCGGGCCGACGCCGGCGCGGGCGTGACCGACCAGGACCAGCGCGTCGCCCGGTTCGCCGAGGAGCGCGGCTGCGGCATCGTCATCGCGCTCAACAAGTGGGACCTGCTTGAGGAGCCGGACGACAAGATCGAGCTCGTCGAACGACTGCCCGACAAGCTCGGCTTCGTCGGCTATGCTCCGGTCCTGCGCGTGAGCGCCCTCAAGGGCGGCGGCGTGCACAAGCTGCTGCCGATGGTGCGCGACGTCTACGAGGCCTATGCGAGCGAGATTCCGACGAGCCGGCTCAATCGCCTTCTGACCGACCTGCGGGCGAGCGGTCACACGATCTCCAAAGGCGGCAAGATGCTGCGGATGCAGTACGTCACCCAGACCGGGGTCAAGCCGCCGGTGTTCACGTTCTTCGCGAACCACCCCCGGATGGTCGACGCGAACTACGAGCGGTACCTCGAGAACCGGCTCCGGGAGACCTTCGAGCTGACGGGGACGCCGATCAAGCTGAAGTTCAGGCAGAAGGGCTGAGATGGAGCCGGTCCTGCGTCTTCTGGCTGGCGCTCTCGTCGCCTATCTGTCCGGGTCGATCCCATGGGCGGTCATCGTCGTGCGCGTGTTCTGGAAGCAGGACATCCGCACTCTCGGCTCCGGCAATACCGGCGCGACGAACGTCCTTCGCGTCTTCGGCACCGCTCCGGGCGTCACCGTGCTTCTGCTGGACGCGGCCAAAGGCGCTCTCGGCGTGTGGCTCGCCCTGTTGCTCGCACCCGCTGTCTGGGGCGCCAACGGCGTGGACTGGGCGCTTGCCGCAGGCGCGTTCTCGGCGATCGCGGGCCACACCTTCTCGCCGTTCATCGGCTTCCGGGGCGGCAAGGGCGTTGCGACCGCCGCGGGTGCGATCCTCGTGCTCGCGCCCCGGGTCGTACCGGTGATGGTGGCGTTGTTCCTTCTCGTCACCGCGCTCACCCGCATGGTGTCGGCCGGCTCGGTCGTCATCGCGGCCGTATTCCCCGTTGTATGCTTGGTGCTGTACCCGGGACGGCCCGCGCTCCTGGTGTTCTCGCTCGTCGCCGCATCGCTGGTTGTGTGGCGGCATCGGAGTAACATGGCCCGCATCCTCCGGGGTGAGGAGTCGAAGGTGACGTTCAGGCGGCGCGCGTGGGACGAGATGCGCCGCCGCGACGACGGGGGTGAGTAGGACATGAGGGCAGCGGTCATCGGCGCCGGCAGCTGGGGCACCGCGGTCGCGTGGTTGCTCGGCGGCAAAGGGGTCAACGTGACACTCTGGGCGCGTGAGCCGGAGATCGCCGAGGGCGTCAACGCGAATCAGCGCAATCCGCTCTACCTGAAGGACGTGACCCTCGATCCGCGCGTCATGGCGACGAGCGACCTGGCCGAAGCGGTCCGGGGTGCCGAGGCGGTCGTTGTCGTGACGCCGAGCCACGGGGTCCGCGGGGTCGCCGAAGCGATGGCGTCGCACCTTGCCGGCGATGTGCCGGTGGTCAACCTCTCGAAGGGTGTGGAGCGCGGCACGCTGCTCCGCATGACGCAGGTGCTCGAGGAGGTGCTCGGCAACCGCTCGCGGCTTGCCGCGCTCTCCGGGCCGAACCACGCCGAGGAGGTCTCGCACGGGGTTCCGTCGGCCACCGTGGTCGCCGCCTACGACGAGGCGATCGGGCGCTTCCTGCAGGACCTGTTCATGACCCCGTCGTTCCGCGTCTACACCAACCCGGACGTCATCGGCGTCGAGCTGTGCGGTTCGTCGAAGAACGTCGTCGCGGTCGCCGCTGGCATGAGCGACGGACTCGGCTACGGCGACAACACGAAAGCGACCCTGATGACGCGCGGCCTGGCCGAGATGAGCCGGCTCGGTGCGGCGCTCGGGGCCAACGCCCTGACCTACATGGGCCTTGCGGGCATGGGTGACCTCATCGTGACGTGCACCTCACGCCACTCGCGCAACCGCGCACTCGGCGAGTGGGTCGCCCGGGGCGGTACGGTCGAGGGCTACACCGAGGAGACGCACATGGTCGCCGAAGGCGCGACGAGCGCGGTCTCCCTCGATGACCTCGCCGCGAGCATCGGCGCGGAGATGCCGATCACGCACCTCGTCCGGCAGATCCTCTTCGAGGGCCACTCGCCGATCGAGGCGCGCGACGTGCTGATGGGCCGGGCGGCCCGTGACGAGCTGCACGGCGTCGGGCTGATCGCCGAAGGGGAGTGAGCGTGCCATGACCCGCGAGCTGTTCATCGCCCCGTCGATTCTCTCGGCCGACTTCACGCGGCTTGCCGATTCGGTACGCCTCGTCGAGGATGCCGGGGCCGATCTCATCCACGTCGACGTGATGGATGGGCGCTTCGTGCCGAACCTCACGATCGGTCCTCCCGTCGTCAAGGCGCTCAAGCGCGTCGCGACGCGTCCACTGGACGTCCACCTCATGGTGAGCGATCCGGACCGCACCGCGGCGTGGTACGTGGATGCCGGCGCGGACATCGTGACGGTGCACGTCGAAGCCGCCGTGCACCTGCACCGCACTGTGCAAGCGATCCGTGACGGCGGCGCTTCACCGGGTGTCACGCTCAACCCGGGCACGCCCGCCCGCGCGCTCGCTGAGATCCTGCCGTACGTCGACCTCGTGCTCGTCATGAGCGTCAACCCCGGCTTCGGCGGTCAGTCGTTCATCGAGTCGTCGGTGGCAAAGGTGGCCGAGATCGCCATGATGTGCCGCGAGGCTGGCGTCAGGCCCCGCATCGAGGTGGACGGCGGGATCGATGCTGTCACGGCGCCGCGGGTGGTCGCGGCCGGTGCGGACACGCTCGTCGCCGGCAATGCCATCTTCTGCGCCGAGGACCCGGCGGCGGCGCTCCGTGGTCTGCGCTCGGCGGCCGAGGCCCGCATGGTGTAGACTGAATCCGCTTTCTTCAGGGCGGGGTGGAAATCCCCACCGGCGGTGAGAGCCCGCGAACCCCGACGAGGGGCCGATCCGGTGAGATCCCGGAGCCGACAGTCACAGTCTGGATGGGAGAAGGAAGGTCGAACGATGTTGTTCTCCGACCCCTCGGTCGGGGTCGCTGATCCGCTGCTGCGCCGCGCCTACCGCGCGGCCGAGCGCGGGCGCGGCACGGTCAGCCCCAATCCGCTCGTCGGCTGCGTCATCGCGCGTGATGGCGTGGTGGTGGCCGAAGGCTTCCACGAGCGCGCGGGCGGTCCACACGCAGAGGCCGTCGCGCTCCTGGAGGCTGGCGCCGCCGCGGCGGGATCCGACGTCTACGTCACCCTCGAGCCCTGCAACCACCACGGCCGGACGCCTCCATGCACCGAGGCGCTCGTGCGCGCCGGTGTCGCGTCGGTGACGATTGGGATGACCGATCCCGATCGAAGCGTGTCAGGAGGCGGCGCTCGCGCGCTTGAGGCCGCGGGCATCGGCGTGCGGTGGGCTGAGGACGCGAGGCCGTTCGAGGCGCAGAACGAGGCGTGGCTCCGCCGGCTCGCGACCGGACGCCCGTTCGTGCGGGCGAAGGTCGCGCTCACCATCGACGGACGTCCGGCGCTGGCCGACGGCGTGCGCGCGGCGATCACGGGTCCCGGAGGCCGGGCGATCACCGCGGAGCTCCGTCGCCGGGCGACCGCGGTGCTGGTGGGCGCGCGCACCCTCGAGGTCGACGACCCCCGGCTGACCGTGCGGTCGGTCGATGACACACCCGCTTCCCGGCAGCCGGTCCGGGTGATCGCGTGCCGGGGATCGATACCCGGCATGCGAGCGGGTATCTTCAGCGATGGGGCGGGTCCGGTCATCGTCGTGTGCGATGAGACCGGTGATGAGCGCCGTTCCGAGGCGCTTGCCGCACGCGGTGTGACGGTGCTCCGCTACGACCGCGCGGGGGGTGTGCCCGCGATGTTGCGGGTCCTCGCGAGCCACGGGATCGATGACGTGCTCGCCGAGACGGGTCCGGGACTGTTCACGGCACTGTGGGACGCCGGCGTCATCGACGAGCTGATCGTGCTGACGGCGGGCGGGGTGGCGGGTCCGGGGGCGCCGGCCGCGTACCTCGGCGCCGGTCATGGTGACCCGCGTTCGCTCGTCGGCAGGATGCGGGCGGTGGAGGCCGCGGTCTCCGGGGATGACGCCGTGGTCGTGTGGCGGCCGCGCGAACGTGACGAGCGAGACTCCCGAAAGGAGTGTGAGTAGCGGATGTTCACGGGACTCATCGAATGTGAGGGCGTGATCACGCGTGCCGAACGGGTGACCGGCGGCATGCGGCTCGAGGTCTACTCCCCGGAGTTCGGCCGGGACATGGCCATCGGCGACTCGATCGCCGTCAATGGCGCCTGTCTCACGGTGGTGAAGTTCATCCGCGGGGCGTTCCTCACAGACGTGAGCGGCGAGACCCTCGAACGGACGAATCTCGGCCGTCTGCAGCAGGGTGACAAGGTGAACCTCGAGCGGGCGCTCAGGCTTTCGGACCGGCTCGGCGGGCACCTCGTCTCGGGCCATGTCGACGGCATGGGCAAGCTCGAGCTGCGGCAACCGCACGGCAAGTTCACCGTCTACCAGTTCCAGGCGCCGAGAAGCGTCATGGAATACGTGGTCGAGAAGGGGTCGATCGCCGTCGACGGCATCTCTCTCACGGTCGCCAAGGTCGGGACATCCGGGTTCACCGCCGCGGTCATACCGGTGACCGAGACAGCGACGACGCTCAAGGACAAGCCGATCGGCGCGGCGGTCAATCTCGAATCCGACATGCTCGCCAAGTACGTGAAGCGCTTCGTCGGGTCGTACATGGGCGTCTCGTCCGAGGCGGCGGAGCCGTCGCGGCGCGGTCTCGGAGACCTGCTGCGTGAGTTCGCCGAGGGGCGGAGCGACTGATGAGCGGTCCGTTCGCGACCATCGAAGAGGCGCTCGAGGAGATCGGCGCCGGTCGCATGCTCATCGTCGTCGACGACGAGTCGCGCGAGAACGAGGGCGATTTCGTGATGGCGGCCTCGGCGGCCACCCCAGAAGCGATCAACTTCATGGCCACGCACGGGCGGGGGCTCATCTGTCTGCCGCTCACGGCCGATCGCATCGAGGACCTTCAGCTCCCCCCGATGTCCGGGGTGAACACGTCCGAGCAGGGCACGGCCTTCCACGTCTCGATCGGGGCGAAGGGGCGCATCACGACCGGCATCAGCGCCGCTGACCGCGCAGCCACGGTGCAGGCCGCGATCGACCCTGAGACGAGGCCCGAGGACCTGACTCGCCCGGGACACGTGTTCCCGCTGCGGGCGCGTCCGGGCGGTGTGCTCGAGCGCGCCGGCCACACGGAGGCGGCGGTCGATCTTGCGCGTCTGGCCGGGCTGTACCCAGCGGGCGTGATCTGCGAGATCATGAACGAGGACGGCGAGATGGCGCGCCGCCCCGAGCTCGAGGACGTCGCTGCCCGTCACGGACTCAAACTAGTCACCGTCGAGGATCTGATCCGCTACCGGCGTCGCACCGAGAACCTCATCGAGCGGGTGACCGAGGTCCGGCTACCCACGGCCTTCGGCGAGTTCACCGCCGTCGGATACCGCTCGATCGTGGATGACACCACGCATGTGGCGCTCGTCGCCGGGGAGGTGGCCGGGCGCCCGGACGTGCTCGTCCGCGTTCATTCCGAGTGCCTCACCGGCGACGTGTTCCACTCGTCACGGTGTGATTGCGGCGCGCAGCTCGACGAGGCGATGCGCCGTGTCCAGTCGGAGGGCGCGGGTGTCATCCTCTACATCGTCGGTCACGAGGGTCGCGGAATCGGGCTTGCCAACAAGCTGCGCGCCTACGCGCTCCAGGACATGGGGGCGGACACCGTGGAGGCCAACGAGGCGCTCGGGTTCCCGGCCGACCTGCGCGACTACGGCATCGGCGCGCAGATCCTCGTGGATCTCGGCCTGACCTCCGTGCGGCTGTTGACGAACAACCCCAAGAAGCTCGTCGGGCTCGAGGGGTACGGGCTGCGGGTCACCGAGCAGGTTCCGCTCCAGGTGAGCTGCACGCCCGAGAACCTGACGTACCTGCGCACCAAGAAGGAGAAGCTGGCACACCGGCTCGATCTGCCGGAGTCCGTCGAAGAAGGGAGTCGGTCATGACGAGGTACGAAGGCGATCTGATCGGGACCGGTCTGAAGGTCGGCATCTGCATCAGCCGGTTCAACGAACTGCTCTCATCGCGGTTGCTCGGTGGCGCGATGGACGCGCTCACGCGGCACGGCGTCGCCGAGGAGGACATCGACGTCGCGTGGGTCCCGGGCGCGTTCGAGATCCCGCTCGTCGCGCAGCGGATGGCAGCGGCCGGATCATATGATGTGGTGCTTGCGCTCGGCGTGGTCATCCGTGGCGGCACGCCGCACTTCGAGTATGTGTCCGCCGAGGTCGCCAAGGGCATCGCGAAGGTCGCGCTCGATGCGGGCGTGCCGGTGATGTTCGGGGTGATCACCGCCGACACGATCGAGCAGGCGGTCGAGCGAGCCGGTACCAAGCACGGCAACAAGGGCTGGGACGCGGCGCTCGCCGGCATCGAGACGGCGAAGGTACTGCGTCAGATCGGCGGGTAGGTCCGGCGATCGCGGCCCTTCGGCGTGCACGTCACACTACCGCGAGCGCTGCCGAAGCCCGGCGAGGATGTGAGAACGCCCGGTCCGCCGTCTCCGGTGGCCGGGCGTTCCGCGGGGCAATCCAGTGGGCCCTCGCCACCCCGTGGCTATCGACCATGGACGTCCTGTCCCTTGTCCGCGGGGCCCGTACGGGCTGCGCGGGAAGGTCACCTTAGCACCGGGGTGGATGGCTGACAAGGGACGGTGTGTTCGATTCGACGAGCGGTCGCATGCAGCCCGCCGAAGGCCGCGCTTCACGCGGTCCGCATGCTCCGGTACGCTGGTCGGGCACCATCGACGAGAGGAGCCCGGACATGACTGACGAGGCGCGCGGCGGCAAGCAGCGGTTCGCCGTTCTCGAGGTGTTCGGGGTCAAGCTCCAGGTGAGCAATCCCACTCTGGCGGAGCTTCTCACCATGGACGCCGCCGAGGCGCTCACCGCCGACATCGGCGCGCTGTCCCGTCCGCGGGTCGACCGCGCTGAGATCACCGAGGCCGCTCTTGAGACGGTGATCTCCCCGCCGACCGCGGCATCCGAGTATCACGAGCGCTCACGGCTGGCCTTCCGGGCGGCGGTCGATGGGCTTGGCTCGCGTCTCGGCTTCGAGGTGAGGCCGGATGGGACGTGGCTTTCGCCTGTCGGCATCCGCATCCACACACGCACCGTCGAGCGCTCGCTGACGGCCGCCGCCGCGGCGCATTTCGTCAACGAGGTCTCGGCGCTGAGCGGGCCCGCGCAGCCTGACACGGCTGTGCTGTTCATCGTTGACAGCCAGGAGACCGCCGACGTGTTCCGGTTCGCCATACGGCAGCGGCATCTGCATCACCTCATGCGCACGGTCTCGCGGGGCAACCTCGCCGAGCTCTGCGCGCTCCACGACTCGGGCGCGCTCGACCACCGCAAGGTGCTCGTTCTTCTCGCGCCGGTCGCCGACATCGACGTCGGCGAGATGCTCTCCGTTCTGCACGCCAATCAGCGCGCGTCCGATGAGCGCTGAGGCGCGGACCCGGGTCTACCTCGACCATGCGGCCACGACCCCGGTCGATCCGGAGGTCGCCGCGGCTCTCACGCGCGTCCTGTCGGCGATTCCCGGGAATCCGAGCTCACTTCATGCCGAAGGCCGCGAGGCGCGGCGCGCGCTCGAGGAGGCGCGGGCGCGGATCGCGGAGGCCCTCGGCGCCGCGCACCCGGATGAGATCGTGCTCTGCGGGTCCGGGACCGAATCCGACAACCTCGCTGTGCGCGGGATCGCCGCGGGTGCGGCGAGATCGGGCCGGGGGCGGCACGTCGTCGTTTCCTCGTTCGAGCATCACGCGGTTCTCGAGGCCGCGGCGACGCTCGAAGAAGACGGGTTCGAGGTCACACGCGTCGCGCCGCGGGCAGACGGGGGTGTGCACACCGAGGATGTGGCGGCCGTGCTTCGGCCGGACACGGCGCTCGTGTCGGTGATGCATTCGAACAACGAGATCGGCACGCTGGCCGACGTTCGCGCCATCGCGGGCTGCGCCCATGCGGTGGGCGCGTACGTCCATACCGACGCGGCGCAGTCGCTCGGGAAGGTGCCGTTCGACGTGCGCTCGCTCGGGGTCGACGCCGCGTCGTTCGCGGCCCACAAGCTCTACGCGCCGAAGGGCGCCGGCATGCTGTACCTGCGCGCCGGGACTCCTTGTGCGCCGCTCATCGTCGGCGGTGGGCAGGAGCGCGGGCTCCGGAGCGGCACCCAGGCCGTCACCGACGCGGTGGCCATCGCCACCGCGCTCGACGTCTTCAGGCGCGAGGGAGAGGCCGAGCGGGGCAGACTGAGGACGCTCCGCGACCGTCTCGAGGCCTGGTTGACCGATGCCGTCGATGAGGCATCGATCCACGGAGGCGGCGTCGAGCGGCTCCCCCACGTGACGAACATCGCCTTCGGGCATGTCGACGGCAACATGCTGACGCTCCATCTCGACGAAGCCGGGTTCGCGGTATCCACCGGCAGCGCGTGCGCGGGCGGGGCGGGGAGTCACGTGCTCCGGGCGATCGGCGCCGATCCCCGGGCGATCGATGGCTCGATCCGGATCTCGCTCGGCAGGTGGACCAGCGATGACGACGTCGAGCGGTTCGCGGCCGAGACTATCCGGATCGTGCGGCTTCTCAGGTCGCGATGAGCGCCCGGGTCGCGGTCGCGATGAGCGGCGGCGTCGATTCATCGGTGGCGGCGGCGCTCCTGGTGGCGTCAGGGGTGCGTGCCGAGGGACTCACGCTGTTGCTCGGCGATGACCCGGCGCCCGTCGACGCCGCTCGCACGGTGTGTGAGCGTCTCGGCATCGGCCATCACGTCATTGACGCGCGCGGCGTGTTCGAGAGCGAGGTCGTTGAGCGCTTCTGCGCCGAGACGGCCGCGGGGGCGACGCCGAATCCGTGCGTGTGGTGCAACGAGCGTGTCAAGTTCGGCCTGCTGTTCGATGCTGCCGCCGAACGCGGGGCCGACGCGCTCGCCACCGGACACTACGCGCGGATCGCTCGCGCGGGAGACGGCTTCGCGCTCGCCCGTGCGGCCGATCGGGCGAAGGACCAGTCCTACTTCCTGTACCGGGTCCCTCGCCCGCGCCTCGCCCGCGTGTCGTTCCCGCTGAGCGACCTCACGAAGGCCGTGGTGCGCACCCACGCCGAACGTCTCGGCATCCCGGCGGTCGAGCGTGCCGAGAGCACCGACGCGTGCTTCCTGCACGGGTCGCGCGCCGGGGAGTTCGTGGCACGGCGGCGGCCCGGTTCGGCGGTGCCCGGGCCGGTCGTAGACGAGCGGGCAGCGGTGCTCGGCTCCCACGCCGGTGTCATCCACTACACCGTCGGTCAGCGGAGGGGTCTTCCCGGCGGCGGTGGGGGGGCGCGCTATGTGTGCGGGATCGACGCCGAGCGGGCCACGGTCATCGTCGGCGACCGGGCCGCGTGCCTGCATACCCGCGTCGCGGCGGAAGATGCCGTGTGGTACGCGGAACGGACCGTTCGCGTCGAAGCGCAGGTCCGGGCGCGCATGGCCCCCGTGCCCGCCGAGGTGTCGGTTCACGACGGCCGGCTCACAGCGACGTTCGCCGAACCGGTGTGCGCCGCTCCCGGTCAGGCCGTCGTATGCTACGAAGGAGACATCGTCATCGGCGGCGGCACGATCAGGGAGGCGTCCGGATGATCGATCTGCACGTGCACACGTGGCGCTGCAGGCACGCGACCGGCACGGCCGGGGAGTACGTGCTCGCAGCAGCCGCTGCGGGGATCCGGACCCTCTGCTTCACCGAACACCTGCCGCTCGCGCCCGCCCTCGCGGCCGCGGTGCCAGGAGCGGAATCGTATGCGATGCCGGCGGATGAGTTCGGCGCCTACCTCGCCGATGTCGCCGAGGCCGCCGCGCCCGGCGCCGGACTCGGCGTGGAGGTCTTGTGCGGCATCGAGGCCGACCTCGTGGCCCCGGCGGTCGAGCACGCGCGCGACATGGTCGGGCGGCATCGCTTCGACGTCGTGCTCGGGTCGGTCCACTTCATCGACGGATGGGCGTTCGACGACCCCGGCCGTCAGGAGGGCTACGCGGCGTGGGACACGCTCGCGCTCTGGGAGCGGTATTTCGCCGACCTTGTGGCAGCCGCGCGCACTGGGATCGCTGATGTCATGGCTCACGTCGACCTCGTGAAGAAGTTCTGTCACCGGCCGGAGACCGGGCTCGAGGGTCTGTACGCTGAGGTCGCCGCCGAGCTCGCCCGCACCGGCGTGGCGGTCGAGGTCAACACGGGCGGCCTGCGCAAGCCCTGCCGCGAGATCTACCCGGGACCGGACATGCTCGCCGCGCTCGCCAGCGCCGGTGTGCCGGTCACGATCGGTACTGACGCCCACGCCCCGGTCGAGGTCGGCGCGGGTCTGCCCGAGGCCCTCACCGCGCTGCGTGCCGTCGGCTACCGCTCGGTGCTCGTGTTCCGTGACCGCGTTGCCGAGGAGGTGTCGCTCGATGAGCTCGACGCGGCCGTGTGACGCCGGGGCGCTCGTCGACCTGCTCGCCGAGCGCATGCCGCTTGCGTGGGCCGAACCATGGGACCGCGTGGGTCTCGTCATCGGGGAGCGGGCGACGCCTGTTGCGCGCGCGCTCGTGACGCTTGACGCCACGGCCGAATCCGTTGAGCGGGCACATGCCGAGGGCGCGCAGGCGCTCGTCACGCACCACCCGCCGTATCTCGACATGCCGCAGCGAGTGACGCGTTCGTCAGGACCAGCGGGAGCGCTCGAGGCGGCGCTGCGCCTCGGGGTGGCCGTGATCAGCATGCACACCAACCTCGACCGGTCACCGGAGGGCGCGTCGGTGCTCGCCGAGCTTCTCGGGTTGATCGACCTGGAGCCGTTCGAGTCGGCGCATGAGCCGGTGTCCGTGATCGTGACGTACGTGCCCGCGTCAGCCGAAGCAGCCGTGCGCGCCGCGATGGCGGCGGCCGGAGCGGGCGACGTCGGCCGGTATGCGGGGTGTGCCTTCACGACCGAGGGGACGGGGCGCTTCACGCCCGGGCCCGGGGCTGACCCCGCTGTCGCGGGCGGGCAGGACGGCGTGCCAGAGGTGCGCATCGAGATGATCGCCCCCCGGAGC
>CAYYLR010000007.1:0-29429 GCA_964472485.1 uncultured Coriobacteriaceae bacterium | reverse complement strand
GATCCCGACACCGTAATGTCGCGACTGGGTCTTAGCTCCCCGCCACACTCCGAAGTGCTACGCTCGGGCGGGGACGACGGCCGCGTTGTCATCGGTCTTAGCTCCCCGCCACACTCCGAAGTGCTACGCTGGAGGGACAGAAAGAGCGCTGCTGAGCAGCGCTCTTTCTGGTTGCGGCTAATAGGAATCTGCAGTTCATAGCCAGATCTGAAGTTGTGACGCCACCGTTTTCTCCTGAGTAGTTGGCTTACCAACCAGGAACAGCATTGACTCGTACTGCTTCTCGGTCACGGTCATCGCCCGCACGCTTCCCTTGGAGGGAAGGTTCGCCCTAAGACGCGCCAGATGCTTCTGCACCCCATCGAGTCCGTTCGTGATTCGAGTATACACGGAGAACTGCATCATCACGTATCCGTCGGAGATCAGGAACTTGTGAAACTGCTGGTACGCCCGCCTGTCGGGCTTGGTGCGGACAGGCAGATCGAACAAGACGATGAGTCTCATTGGCTTCACCTGCTACTCCGATAGCGCTAGACACGTGCTTGCGGTGGAGATCACATGTGGCAAGGTCAAGAGAGCGTGGTCAGCCTCCGACTGCGCCCTTGTGAGGCTCGCCGTGGCCGCGTCGATGGCGGTGAGGACGCTGTGCTCCTTGCCGTCCACAAGACATGTCATCTGAAGTGTGGATACCAATGACTGGCGCCCCTCGCGCTGTACCGCGTTCGCGCCCTGGCCGATTGCGACCAGGTCGGCGAAGGGCCTGAAAGGCTCCAGCACGTCATCTGCAAGGTTGAATGCGTTCAGCTGGTTTGAGTGGTGAATCCCGACAGCCGGGTAGAGACCGTGCCCGACAAGTGAGCGTGCGATCGCCGCACGCAGTATCGCGTATCCGTAGTCGAGGGACGCCCCGGGTCCCTCCGGGGATCGGCGGGTAGCATCGGGAATCAGCCGCTTGAAGTAGAGGCGGGCGGCGGCGGCCTCCATGCCTGATACGTCGCCAGACTGGACGGCGCGTGCGTATTCCCGCAGCCTGGCAGAACCGTCGAGACCGAGCGCATCCAGACACGAGGCCTGGTTCTCGATCTTGGTTCGCACGAGCCGCTGCCACAGTCGCTTCTTCTGCGGCATGGACAGTTGCAGTTGGTGACGTGTCACCGCCAACTGACGGCTGTGCTGGCAGTGGGGTAGCAACAGGCCGTTGGGCATGTGCTTACGATCGCAGACGGCGACTGCGACACCCTGTCCCGCGAGGAGCGATAGGGCAGCAGCCGAGATGTGAACGCGTGGGTTCTCGATAACGAGGACAGCTATGTCCTCGAGCGGGATCCAGACGGTCTGGTCCTGAATGGCAACGAGTTGCCCATGCTGCACACGCAGCTCGGCCTCATTGCTTATCACGACCGTCCGGAAAGCCACGGCGCTTCTCCCGGTTCACGCGGTGAGCACATCGCCCAAGCAGATCGATGTCGTACTTCTCGAAGGCGACAACGTTCTGGGCTACCCCCAGGCCTCGCTTGAGCCATGATGAGTCCGGCGCCTCGATATGGATCGCCCCTGTAGAGCGGTCCACTCCACGGTAGTAGCCGGAAAGTGCGGACTCCACGCCCCCATGCCTCCGCACGAGTCTTATCGGGTCGTTCAGGCAGAGGCTGAAGCAGAATCGATGCGTTTCGCTCACCTCGCGCCACTGAGTCTCGGGCTTCCCGCCGACGATGGCCTTGCTCGGCAACGTGGCGGATACGGTGTCTTTGAGGTATACCGGCACAAGGTAATACCTACCATCGCGCTCAAACACGTCGGTGCGGACCATCGTCCCGTTGTCGGCGAAGCCACCGCGTACCTCGGTGCCGCCGCTGGACGGTGCGTCGTAAACGCGAATCGCCCGGACCCGCGGTGCCTCACGGCCCTCGCGTGTCGGCTTGTAGAACGGTTCGGCGAACGCTTTGGCTCCATCCCCGTCGAACGCTGCAAGGCGCGCGGCGAGGGCATCGTATAGAGTCTGATCCCGGTCTCGCCCCACCATGCCTTCAAGCAGCTTCGGTGTCAGTTCTTCGAGACGCACCCGCTTACTCGTCCTGGTGAGACCGCGCTCATCCGTGCCCTCGATGCGCCTGACGGTCTCCTTGTGTACCTCGCCGCGCACGGTTCGGTTCGGCATCCTGCTGACCAGCACCGGCCTGGCTCCGCCGTTGAAACGAGCGAGTTCACCGAAGGGATCCTGTCCGAAGCGCACGGACAGCCGCTCGCGCAGTCTGTCGGCGAATCCCTCCCAGGGTTCGGGCACGTGCTTCGCCTCGACGATCTCGCCGGTGTTTGCATCGACGTAGATGCCGGCCGGATTTCTAAGGGGTCTGACTGAGAAGAAGCGGCTGACCTGCTGAACCATGCTGCGCGTGGTGGCCGCGATCACGGCGGCATCGAGCGCATGGTGCAGGTCACCCTCAGCGCGCACCTTCTGCAGCTGCCATGCGGTTCGCAGATATCCGGTGGCGCGGCCGTTCACGGTGACGACCGGTGCCTTGCGGTCGTCCGCGAACCGGAGGTGCTGTTCTACGAAGCTCTTGAAGAAGCGAGCGGTGAACTGCATGTCGTGGAGATTCCTGTCACGGAACTCCTCCGATGCCCGCTCGTCGAAATCCTTGCGAAGCAGTCGGTCTCGCTTCGGTCGGGGCAGATGCATCGACTCGACGCGCTCCTCGAACTCGTGCCATCGCTGGGCGTCGTCGCCCATGTACTCGAACGGCGTGCGCTCACGCTTGTTGCGGTTCTCGGTCGTCGTGACAAGCACCTTGTTCATGTAGCCGTCATCGAACGAACGCGAGTGTGGCAATATGTGGTCGATTTCGGCCACTCCGGGCTCGCCGGAAAGCATGCGACTGGCGTCGATGTAGGTGCCGCTGTAGACGCACCAGCCGCCCTGCTCCTTCCACAGCTTGTACTTGACGATGTCGAGCGGGCGGGGCTCGGTGATCCGGAACTCCTTCTCGAAGTCCTCTAGAACGGACTCGTTCGTGGCACGATTGTCCTTCTGCTGCTTCTCGATCTTGCGCCGGTCATCGTATGAGCGCGCCACATCCCGGCCGAACTCGATGTGGAGCTCCTCGATCGGTCCGAACTCCTCGATGACCGCGTTGAGAACCTTGCGCGTTTGAGTTAGCGCCCGGATCACAACGGGGTTGCGGATGTCATCAATGGGGATCGGCGGCAGCTTAGCGTGCTTCTCGCCGATCACCTTCTGCGAGTGGTGCAGCCCCGCGGCCGCACAGGCTTCTGAGTAAGGAAGTCCGGCTTCCATGTGCGGCAGAATCGTCCGGAGCGTCTCTCTCGACAGGTGACCGTGTCCCGAGAATCGGACATCCGCCAAGGCGTCGATCACTCCGCCGTCAAGATCAAGAGCCTTGAGCTCCCGCCGCACCGATTCATCGTGCTTGAAGTAGGTGAGCACATGGGCGATCGCGTCGAGCAGATCGAGGTTGCGAGAGAGAGCCTCCCAGGTGCCCTTCGGGCACCGAGCGAGTGCGAGCCGTAGAACATGCCACGACTTGGGCAACGGAATGGTCTCCTGTGCTTCCGCCGAGATGTCGTCGGCACCGTTGGCGTATCGGACGCCAGTGAATCGCGCCTCCTCCGGGATGCGACACACCTTCCGCATGACCGCATACGAGAGCTTCGATGTCTTCCCGAAGGCTTTGTCGAGCACGGCCTCTCGTTGCTCTGCCGAGAGGCTGATCCTCGTTCCTGAGCCGGGA
Organism: uncultured Coriobacteriaceae bacterium; assembly: GCA_964472485.1. Taxonomy (GTDB): domain Bacteria; phylum Actinomycetota; class Coriobacteriia; order Anaerosomatales; family Anaerosomataceae; genus CAYYLR01. The sequence goes on along the minus strand of CAYYLR010000007.1, from coordinate 25,680 downwards.
AGGGTGTACCTCACGTTGTGCAGCTTGTCCAAGAGGCGAAAGCGTTCGAACAGCGGAGAGGAGAGAGGCGCTCGCGGGTTCGTCTGATCAATCGAGCAACGACCGACCTTGGCACGCAGGGCGTCGCCCTCGAGGATGGATGCCTGTGACTGCAGAATGTCGAGATACTCGGCCTCAATCCCGCCGGTAGCGTGCACGCTTCCGTGAGCACGCTGGCGGTCGAAGAGCAGCGCTACCTCGTCAAGAATCTGCTCACGGGAGGCGACGCCCTTGTAGTCGCCTCTGTTGCGGCGTGATTCCCGGAACCTCTCGTCCAGCCATAGCATCTCGCCGAACGTGCGGTAGCCATACTCCGCCATGTGCGCAGCGTTCTCGGTGATTGCCGACTTGACCGCACCCTCTTCATTCTTCTCGGACGCCGAGGTGGGGCTGAGCCTCATGGAGCGGTAGCCCCGGCGCTTGCACAGCTGGCTCAACACGCGAGCCCATTCGGTTTCGCTCAGCAGGCGATCGAGGCCTTCGGCGCGCAGCTGGTACGGATTGGTGTCACCGGCATGAGGGACGAACGCATCGGCGAGTTGATCCACCGCCAGGATGCCGCTGTCGACGAGGAGCGTCCGGAGCGCCGCCATTCGAGATCGACGTCGGGCCAGTCTGCGACGCGCGGAACGCGCCAGTCGCCGTGGCAGCGCGAGCGACGCACCCGTCTTCGGGTCCTCGGCCTTCGGGAACGTGCGAACCCCCAGACCCCTGATCTCCTTCTCGTCGGGATCTAGGACAGCCCAGCCCACCGACGCAATGCCGATATCCAGACCGACGTGATTCCCCATGAGTCCCCCCAGTCCGCCAGACGGTCCAGCCTCTGACAGATTGCCTGGAAGGTCCGACATGCGCAAACGCGTCTCAAAGAAAGGACGCCCCGCCGACATCAGCCGACGGGGCGGAGCCTTACGCTTTCGCTTATCCTAGCAAGCCCGCCACACTCCGAAATGCTACGAACCTGGGACAAACGAGCGCATCAGGAGTGTAACCCAGACCGCTGACATCGGTCACCATCTTCTTAGCTGAAGCGTGCGCTGACGTGCCGCCGCGATGACCGCCTGGCCGAACGCGACTCCGCCGTCGTTGGCGGGGAGCGCCCGGTGCACCAGCGGCGTGAGCCCCGCCGCCTTGAGTGCGCCCACCGCGCCGCTGATGATGATGCGGTTCATGAAGACCCCGCCGGCGAGAGCGACGACGTGCGTTCCGGCGGCTGGCGCGGCCCTGAGGCACCCGTCAACTATAGCCGCTACGACCGCACGGTGGAACCTGATCGAGACGGTACTCGCGGGCACGCCCGCGGCGAGATCGTCGAGCACTCCGGCGAGCACCGGCGCGCAGTCGATAGCGATGGCGCCGTCGCGATCGACCGGGTAGCCGAACGCGTACTCCCCCTCGGCGTCGTGGTCCGCGACCGCCTCGAGCTCGATAGCGGCCTGGCCCTCATAGAGCGCGTCGTCCCGCACACCCGCGAGCGCGGCGACGGCGTCGAACAGCCGGCCCATCGACGAGGTCATCGGCGTGTTGACGCGCCGATCGATCATCGTGAGGACGGTGTCCTCCTCGCCCGCGCCCAGCCGCGCACGGAGCGCCACGGCGCCGGGGTGGTCCAGCAGCCCGCACGCCGCGATCGCGCCCAGCGCCATTCGAGCGGGGCGCCGGATGGCCGCGACACCTCCGGGCAGCGGCAGCAGCCGCAGGTGCGCCACCCGTTCGTAGGTCTCCCAGTCCGCGACGAGCCATTCCCCGCCCCAGATCGTGCCGTCCGGGCCGTAGCCGGTGCCGTCGAGGGCGACGCCGACGACCCGTTCCGCGACGCCGTGCTCGGCCGTGACGCTCGCGATGTGCGCGTGGTGGTGCTGGACGCCGATCGCGGGAAGACCGAGCGTGTGCGCGTACTTGGTCGACAGGTACTCGGGGTGCAGGTCGTAGGCGACGACCTCCGGACGGACACGGAAGAGCTGTTCGTACAGCCCGATCGCGCGCTCATAGCTCGCGAGCGTCTCGGCGTTCTCCATGTCCCCGATGTGCTGTGAGACGAACGCGTGGTCGCCCGAGAGCACGCAGAAGGTGTTCTTCTGCTCGGGGCCGCAGGCGAGGACGCCGATCTCGGCCGTGAACGGCACGCGAAGCGGGAACGGGGCGTATCCGCGCGCGCGGCGGACGAACTCCACGCCCACGCCGGGGGTGTGGCGCGCCACCGAGTCGTCGTAGCGGGTGTGGATGTCGCGATCGTGGAGCAGGAACGCGTCGGCGATGTCGCCGAGCCGCTCGAGCGCCTCCGCGTTACCGGTGGCGATCGGCTCTTCGCTGCGGTTGCCCGATGTCATCACGAGCGGCCCGCCGAAGGAGTCGAGCAGCAGGTGGTGGAGCGGCGTGTACGGGAGCATCACGCCGAGCTCGCGGAGGCCCGGGGTCAGGGAGGGCGCGAGCGCCGACGCGCTCATGTACGCCAGTCGCAGCAGCACGATCGGCGCCGCGGGGCTTGCGAGCAGCGCCTCTTCCTCGGCGGAGATCGCGCAGTACTCGCGTGCGGCGTCAAGCGATGGCGCCATCACGGCGAGCGGCTTGCCCCAGCGGTTCTTGCGCTCGCGCAACCGGGCGACCGCGGTCTCGTTCGTCGCGTCGCACGCGAACTGGAATCCGCCGAGGCCTTTCACGGCCACGACCGCTCCGTCGCGAAGCAGCCGCACCGCCTCGGTGATGATCGCCGAGCAGCGCTCTCGTTCGGCTTCCGGATCCCGGTGTCGACGCGGGACGCGATCGCGTGACGGCCCCCACTCCGCGTCCTCCGGGAGATCCGGGGAGCGGCGGGCTCCGGTGACGTTGAGGTAGAGCCGCGGCCCGCAACGGAAGCACGCGTTCGGTTGCGCGTGGAAGCGGCGGTTCGCGGGATCGGCGTACTCGGTCTCGCATTCGGCGCACATCGGGAAGTCGCGCATCGTGGTCATCGGCCGGTCGTAGGGCACATCGGCGATGATCGTGAAGCGCGGTCCGCAGTTGGTGCAGTTCGTGAACGGGTAGCCGAACCGCCGGTCGGCCGGATCGGTCACCTCCGCGGCGCATGCCTCGCACGTGGCTATGTCGGGCGAGACGAGGGTCATCGCGCCGTCGACGGTCTGCGACGCGACGATGGCGAAGCCCGTGCGCCCCTCAGGGTCCACATCTTCGGTCACGATGCCGTCGACGACCGCCATCGGCGGCGCCTCGGCACGCAGCGCCGCGACGAACGCTTCGAGCGTGCCGGCGGCGCCTTCGGCATGGATCGTCACGCCGCTCGAGGTGTTGCGGACCGAGCCCGTCACGCCGAGGCGATGCGCGAGGGCGTAGACGAAGGGGCGGAACCCGACGCCCTGCACGATGCCGGTGACGTGCAGTGAGACCGCGCGCACCGTCACCCCTCGGGGATGCCGTCGGCCGCGAACCGGTTGTTCATCAGCACGAACAGCTTGTAGGCCTGGTCGAGGAGGAGCATCGCGTCGTCGCCCATCGTGGGCTGCAGCGCGTCGCGGGCGCCGTTGAACGGCGAGTCGTGGATGAAGGCGTTGCGCGCCTCGCGCAACTGGCGCCACCGGTACGGGAAGTCGCGGTAGCCGAGTTCGGCAGCCGCCTCCTCGAACTCCTCGTGCGTGAGCGCGGGGAAGACCTTCCCGATGCGGACGCCGATCGAGCGCTGGATATCCATGACCATGCGCCGGAGCGCGAGGTCGGCGCCGTGCGCGGCCATGATGCGATCGAGGATGTCCTCCAGGATCGTCTCGAGGAACGTCATCACGAGGATCACGACGATCTCGTGGTCGCCCTCGCGGTGGTAGGTGCGGATGCGCGCGTCGAGACGCCGGATGCGCTCGGCGGGGAAGGTCCGGCGGTCTCCGCCGGTCGCCTCGCAGAACGGACAGGGATGCCGCGCATCGAGGAAGGCGGGGTCCCCGGAGAGGTAGCCGCAGGCGGGGCATTCCCAGTAGATGGGCGCCTCGCCCGTATCGGGCGCGAAGACGGTGCCGTGCGGGCGGCGGTGCTTCTTCTTGCTCATGCGCCGATTGTAGCAGCCGTGGCGCCGCGCGCTGCTCAGGTGGACGTGTCCGGGAGGCGTCTTCTGAGCGCGAGGCCTGTCAGCGCGACGATGCCCAGCACGGCGAGCGCGCCCACGACGCCCGAGGTGCTCGTGCCGGCGTCGACCGCCGGCCACTGCCCCTCGGCCGCCTCGGCTCCGGCGTCTGACGGGAACGCGTAGTCCGGGAGCACGGCGGTGCCCTCCTGGAGCGCGCCCAGCCGATCGTGGAGCGGTGTCGTCGCGCCCTCGATCTCGGGGGTGCCCGCGACTCCGGCGATCGACCACTCGAGTCCGTCGAGGTCGGGCGAGGCGAACCACGCGAGCATGCCGGCGGCGAGCGCGGTGGCCGCCACGAATCCCGCGAGTACAGGACGCATCCCGAGCCCGGTGAGCCGCTCACGCCGCGCGGCGCGGGTGAGGATCTCCGGTTGCGCCCGGTAGACGAACGCGATGACCCCCGCCGTGACCAGCCCCTCGACGACACCGATCGCCAGGTGGATCGGCTGCATGAGCGCGATGAACGCACCGAACGGCAGCTCACTCACGCCCGAGAGCACCGTCTGGAGGACCACGCCGACAGAACCGAGCTGCAGCCCCACGACAGCTGCGAGCACGCCGCCTGTGGCCAGACGCGCAAGGGTCGGGCTCCCACCCGCGATGCGCCGGTAGATGAGCGGGTAAGCGATGAACGCCGGGAAGAAGCCGAGGTTGAACACGTTGGCGCCGAGAGCCAGCAAGCCCCCGTCACCGAAGAACAGCGCCTGCACGCCGAGTACCGACGCCATCGCGAGGAACGCGGCGTGCGGACCCAGGAGCACCGCAAGGATGAGGCCCCCGCCGAGATGGCCGCTCGATCCGGTTCCCGGGATCGAGAAGTTGAGCATCTGTGCGGCGAACACGAACGCCGCCGTGACGGCCATGAGCGGCACCGCATGCTGCTCGGCCTCCTCCCGCACCCTGCGCGCGCAGTAGGCGGCCGTCAGCGCGGCCGCGCCCCACATCGCGACACCGACCTGCGGTGAGACGAGCGCGTCTGCCATGTGCATGGAGCAGGCTCCTTCATCCGGGAAGTGTTACGAATCATGATTACGTGCTACCGTTGCACCAACCTAACCGGCGGGACCGGGTCGGTCAACGGTGTGGGAGCGATTCGCACGGATCCGGCCGCGACCGCGCGGGTGATGACACGACGCCGCCGCATCGTGGCACGAAGCGGCGAAGGAAGGGGCGCCTGTGGCTGACGTGGTGCGTTTCGGCATCTCGGCCGACGAGCGGCTGCTGGAGCGCTTCGACGCGCTCATCGCCGAGAAGGGTTACGTCAACCGGTCCGAGGCCGTGCGTGATCTCATCCGCGGGGCGCTTGTCGAGGAGCAGTGGGCGACCGGTGAGGAGGAGACCGTCGGCACGGTGACACTGGTCTACGATCACCACGCGAGCGACCTCGCCGAGCGTCTGACCGAGCACCAGCATTCGCACCACGAGCAGATCCTCTCCACGCTCCACATCCACCTTGACGCGCACCACTGTCTCGAGGTCGTCGTCTTGCGCGGGCACCCGTCGGAGATCGCGCGCCTGGCGTCCTCCCTTATCGGCACGAAGGGTGTGAAGCACGGCAAGTTCGTCGCCACCACCACCGGTCACGGGGTGGCCTGATCGTCATGGGCACCCTCGAAAGCGGTCTGTACGACCTCGGCAGACTCGACCGGCTGTCATCTCTTGACACGCCGGCACACCGGCTCGACCCGCGCGCGAAGGTGCTGACGACCATGGTGTACCTGGTGTGCGTCGTGTCGTTCGGCACCTATGAGCTCCTCCCGATGCTCCCGTTCCTGCTCTTCCCGGTCGCGATGATCTCAGCGGGCGGACTTCCGGGGGGTTTCCTAATGCGCAAACTCGCGGCCGTCGCTCCGTTCGCGCTGCTGGTCGGGGCGTTCAACCCGCTGCTCGACCAGACCGTCATCACGGAGGTCGCGGGTATCGGCATCACCGGAGGGTGGGTCTCGTTCACATCGATCATGCTCCGCTTCCTGCTCACCACCCTGGCGGCGCTGGTGCTCGTCGCGACCACCGGCATGGCGGGCGTGTGCGCCGGGCTCCAGCGGCTCGGGCTGCCCGACGTGCTCTCGACGCAACTGCTGCTGCTCTATCGCTACCTCTTCGTGCTCGGCGAGGAGGTCATGCGCATGGCGCGTGCCCGCTCGTTGCGCGCCGTCGGCCAGCGGGGGATGGGGATGGGCGTCTACGTGAGCATGCTCGGCAACCTGCTTCTGCGCACATACGCGCGCGCCGACCGCCTCTATCGCGCGATGCTCGCGCGCGGGTTCACCGGGAACGTCCGGACGGTCTCAACGCCGCGGTTCACCGCCCGTGACGCGGTGTTCGTGGCCGGATGGAGCGCGGCGTTCGTGACGATGCGTGCCATCGACGTGCCGACGCTCCTCGGGACGCTGGTGACGGGGGTGATCGGATGAGTCATCACACCATCGATGTCGATGATCTGCGCTTCGCCTACCCGGATGGCACGCCGGCGCTTGCGGGCGTCTCGTTCCGCGCGACGCATGGCGAGTCGATCGCCCTGGTCGGCCCGAACGGCGCGGGGAAGTCGACGCTGCTCCTGCATCTGACCGGGTTGCTCACCCCGCACGCGGGCAGCGTGCGGATCGGCGACGTGCCGGTCGCGCAGGGGACGCTCAAGGACATCCGGCGGAGCGTCGGGATGGTCTTCCAGGACCCGGACGACCAGCTGTTCATGCCCAGCGTGGCCGAGGACGTGGCGTTCGGACCGGTCAACCTGGGATTGCCCGAGGCCGACATCCGGGCCCGTGTGGCCGACGCGCTCGAGCGGGTCGGCGCCCTCGCGCTGGCCGACCGTCCGCCTCACCGGCTGTCTGGCGGCGAGAAGCGGGCCGTGTCGATCGCAACGGTGCTCGCGATGTGCCCGAGCGTGCTCGTGCTCGACGAGCCCACATCCAACCTCGACCCGAGGGCGCGCCGCCGGCTCATCGGTCTGGTCGCGTCGTTCGAGCACACGAGGATCATCGCGACGCACGACCTCGACATGGCGCTCGACGTCTGTGAGCGCACGATCGTGATGAGTAAGGGCTCGATCGCCGCCGATGGCCCGACGCGGGACGTGTTCGCCGACGACTCGCTGCTCGAGCGGTGCGGCCTTGAGCGCCCGCTCGGCATGCGCGCCTGTCCGCGCTGCGGAAGCGCGGCCGGCGACTCCTGACGCGAGCGCAGCGGGCCGCTTCGGCTCAGACTCGCTCGACGGTCACGTCGCGGCCGGTCGCGTCAAGCGCGTCGACGGCGGTGTCGAGCTTCTCGCGCGCCTCGCCGAGCATGACGGTGACCTGCGCGAGCTCAGCGCTTGTCGCGGTCAGGCGCGCGTGGCCCGCGACGTGATGCAGCTGCTCGAGATGCTGCTGCGCGAGCGCGAGCGCGTCGTTGACCATCACGATCGCATGCCGCATCTGGCTGTTGTTGATGCCGCCGTCACACATGGGCGCTCCTTCGGTGGACGTTCGCGGGGGTCGGAAAGACGAGGGCTCTAGCCGAGCCAGGGCGCGAGCTCATCGGCGAGGCGCTTCTTCGGCATGGCTCCGACGAGCTTCTTGACCACGGCGCCTCCGCTGAAGACGAGAAGCGTCGGGATCGACAGCACGTCGTACCGCTGTGCTGTCGCGGGATTCTCGTCCACGTTGATCTTCGTGACCACGAGCCCCGGGTGTTCGGCGGCGATCTCCTCGAGGACCGGCTCCATCATGCGGCACGGCCCGCACCACGGTGCCCAGAAGTCCACGAGTACCGGCTTCTCGCTACCGAGGACCTCCGGCTCGAACGTCTCGTCCGTCACGTGCTTCAGGGTCTCACTCATCACGTGCTCCTTCCTGTCCGGGGTGTCACCCGATGGCGCACACACGTTCGTCGATGTACCGCACGGCTTCGAACGCGGCCGACGCTCCCTTGCCCGCCGCGGTCACAACCTGCTTGAGCTCCGAATCGGTCACGTCGCCCGCCGCGTAGAGGCCAGGATGCGAGGTGCGTCCGTCGCGGTCGACGACGACGTAGCCCGCCGCGTCGAGATCGCACAGCCCGCGAACGAGTTCGCTCTTCGGTTCCACGCCGACGAATATGAACACCCCGTCGAGCGGCAGGTGCTCATCGGGCTCCCCGTTGGTCGCGGACAGGTCGATACCGGAGACCTTCCCGTCGGCTCCGGTGACGCGTGTCACGACGCGGCTCCACCGCATCTCGATCCGCTCGTTCTCGAAGCACCGCTCCTGGATGCATCGGGTCGCCCGCAGTTCGTCACGACGGTGGATGAGGTACACCTTAGCCGCGAACTTCGTGAGGAAGAGCGCCTCCTCGACCGCGGCGTCTCCACCGCCGATAACCGCGACGACCTTGTCTCGGAACAGCGCGCCGTCGCACGTCGCGCACCAGGAGACCCCGCGTCCGGTGAACTCCGCCTCCCCGGGCACATTGAGCTTCCGCGGCACGGCGCCCGTCGCGAGGATCACCGACGTGGCGACCACGCGCTCGTCCTCCGAGTTGGTGATGAGGAATCCCTGTCCTTCGGGCTCGATGCGCTCGATGCTGGCGAACGTCCTGAATTCGGCGCCGAACCGCTCGGCCTGGCGGTGCATCAGTTCGCCCAGTTCGCTGCCGGACAGACCGTCAGGGAATCCGGGGTAGTTCTCGACGTGGTCGGTCGTCACGATCTGCCCGCCCGGCAGCCCGCTCTCGAAGACAACGGTGCGCGCCCTGCCGCGCGCCGCGTAGAGGGCGGCGGTCAGCCCGGCCGGGCCGCCGCCGATCACGGCGATATCGATGGTCTCCACTAGATGGTCCCTCCGGTCAGGTACGACGGGTCGATCTGGATGTCCGCGCCGGTCGCGGCCGCCTCGCTCTGGATCTGCAGCAGAGCCTGCCGCGCGCGGGCGACGGCGTCTGCCGTGAGCGGATCGGTCGACGACTGACCCAGGTCGATCACGGTCGTGAACTGCTTGACCGCGTTCTCGAAGTCCTGGCGTCCCTGCCAGTAGAAGATGCCCAGATTGAAGTTCGCCTGGACGTGCTCGGCGTCGGCGTCGATCGCGATGATCGCCTCCTGGATGGCCTGATCGGTCAGCCCGACGATGAAGTAGAGGGCGGCCCGGTCGGTGCGCACGTCGTTGTCATCCGCGTTCGCCTGCAGGTAGCGCGTGTAGTACTCGATGCCCTGACGGGCGAACGCCGCGTTGCCGGACTGGTCGCGAAGTCCGTAGTACGCGTCACCCACCTGCTTGGTGGCGCTCAGGTCACCCGGATTGCGCTGTAGTGCGAGCAGCCCGTCGAGGAGTTTCGCCTGATCCCGTGAGAGCACGTCGCGGAACTCCATCGGCACCGACGCGCCTACGGCTGAGCCGGTCAGTCGCGACGTGTAGAGCGACAGTGCGAGCACGCCAGCGAAGACGGCGACCGCGATAGCGAGGATCGTCAGCGGCGTCTTGTATCGCTGGAACCATCGGACCGCGCGCTTGCCGAAGCCGGCCTCCAGGTCGGTCCGGCGCTCGACCTTCACGCCGAACGTCTGCGCCTTGAGCAGCATGTTCAGATCGTTCGTCACGAGCGTGAGTCCTTCGCAGCCGTCGGCGCACGCCTGGAGCGCGACGGCGAGTATGCGGTCGTCGGCGTTGCGGCCGACGAGTCCGTCGGGCATCGGCGCGTCGGAGTCGAGCGGCACGCCGCGCAGCCGGCCGCTGTCGGGAAGGTCCACCCCGTCGATAAGGCTGCCGGTCTCGGAGAAGCCGAACAGGATCCGGCTCACCTCGCGGCCCTTGAACCGCAGCTCAGGGTCGACGCGGGAGGTCTTGAGCTTGTCGATCTCACTCAAGACGGTCTCGGGGATGAGCACTTCGGCGTCGGGGTAGGCGAACAGCGCCTCAGGGTCCGACAGCAAGACGTTGGTATCAAGTACTACGGTGCGCATGAGCCCTCGCTCGGGTCGGTCACGGACGTTCGTTCGTCGGCTCCGGTCTCCGTGATGGTAGCAGCAAGCGCGCGCTGCACGCGGCGCCGGATGAAGACGAGAAGGCCGATAAGCACGAGGAGTACCATTCCCACCGTAGCGAGGCGGTCGAGATACGAGGCGGTTACCGTGATGTCTCCCTCGGACACCGTGACCGATCCCGCGCTGACGGTGATACGGAGTCTGCCCTGGCGCTGCCGCTCCAGGTCGACCGGGATCGTGAGGAACGTGGTGCCCGGCTGCACGACCACGATCATCGCCGGTTCCTTGACGGCGATGTTCTCGCCCGTGATGTCGATGTTGAGGGTGAGCGGGACCGGCGCCGAACTGATCATCGTCAGCGGGAGATCGCCGGCCGAGCCCGCAAGGGTGACGTCCTTGGCTTCCACGCGTACCGAGTCGAAGCGTGACTCGATCGTCGAGACGGTCGCTTCGGCCATCACGCGCGCGATGCCGTCCTCGTCCCACGCGTCGGGCGACGCCGGCCACAGCGAGCTGGCCGCGAGGAGCGCCGAACGCCCCATCATCGCCGCCTCCGGGTCGCCCTCGGGCGCCGCGGCCGCATAGGCGGCGCTCAACGTGGCGGCCCGGCCGAGAACCGCGATGCGGTCCGCGGGGGTCGAGACGGTGCCGGAGGCCGCGAGCTCCGCGGCGCGCCCAGCGTCCACCGCGGCGCTCTCGAGGTCCGCGGCGCGCACCCACGGCAGCCGGGCGACGGTATCGAGCACGCGTGCGACGCGGGCGACCCCGCGTTCGTATCCGCCGGCGGACTCGATGACGAGGATCGCGGGCTCGTCCGTTCCGATCCGGTCGAACAGCGCGTCGGCGATCGCGCGCTCGTCTCCGAACGACGCGGCGGTCAGGTCCGCGTCCCAGCACAGCACCTCCGCGCCGACGCTCGGGAGCGCGTACCAACCGGCGGGGCCGGAGTCTTCGCCGGCGCGTACCGCGGCCGGTGGCACGAGCACGGGCGGCAGGCCGAGCCGCGATGCGGCCTCGAGCACGACGGGGATCGGATCACGCCCGAGGTAGGCCGCGGGCGCCTCGTGTGCGGAGCCGAGGATCTCGGTACGGGCCGCGACACCTGTGGCGAGGTGGTCGGCGAGGAGCCGTTCGGCCGTATCGGCGTCCGCGCCGGCGAGATCGGGGAGCGCATAGGGCACGACCAGAAGCCGGAGGCCCCCCGATTCGACGGCCGACCTGAGCGATCCGATCGCCTGTGCGTAGGCGATCGGGGTCGGATCGTCGGCCGCCACGGAGGCGCCGGCTGCTGTCTCGTACCCGCGTGCGGCGCGCGCGAGATCGTCGATGAGCAGCGGCGGCACGGCGAGCCAGACCGGCATCGACGGTGATCGGGCGATCCGGCCGAGCAGCTCGATGTCGTCGCGGGTCCCCGTGGCGGTACCCGGGTCGGAGGTGAATCGTCCCCACGCGTCGGTGGCGGGCGCGGCGCTCACGAGCATCACCACGGCGAGCGGGACCGGGCGCGCCTCAGCGTCATACACGAGCAGCCTGTCCGCGACGGCGACCGGGTCGGCGCCGGTCGCGCGCACGCGAACCTCGATCGGGTAGCGTCCGGGTTTGACGCGCTCGTCGCTCAAGGCGTGGTTGAAGGTCACGATGTGGCCGCCCGCGTCGAGCCTCGTGCGGACGTCGGTCCGCTGGTACAGCACTCCTCCCGTCGGGGTGAGCACCCGCATGCTGACTTCGAGCCGCCGCGCGGGTTCGGTGAGCGTCACCGTCACCGCGGCGTCGAGGGCTCCACCGGTCGCGACTGCGGGGGTGGCCAGGTCGAGCGTGACCGCGACCTGCTGTTGCGTCCGGGCGACCGTGACGGGGGCGGCGGCCCCCGGGACTGGGAGGACGACTGCGAACGCGAGCGCGGCTGCTGTGATAGCTATGACGATGTCTCGGCGGCGCTGCACGTGACGCTTCCCATCCGGCGCGCCGCGGCCCAGGAGGCCCCCGGCGGTTCGTGTACGATGGACAGACACTGGGGAGATTATCGCATGCTGGCATGAGCGACGAAGGGGCCGTGATGATGTCCACGCGAGACAGGCGCCGCGACATACCTGACGTACTGCCGCTCATACCCCTTCGCGACCTCATCCTGTTCCCCAATCTGGTGGTGCCGCTCTTCGTCGGCCGCGACCGCTCGATCAACGCGCTTGAAGAGTCCATGCGCACACATCACCTGCTCGCGCTCGTCACCCAGCGTGTCGCTGAGACGCAGGACCCTGAGCCCGACGACGTTTACGAGATCGGCTGCGTCGTAACGGTGCTCCAGGAGCTCAAACTGCCCGACGGCACCGCGAAGGCGCTCGTGGAGGGCGTCCAGCGCCTTCGCATCCTCGAGTACGTCGACACCGACCCGTATCTGGCGGTGCGTGTCGAACTCCTCGACGAGGTCACCGAGGCCGACGCGGAGGCGCAGGCGCTCATGCGAACGCTCGTCGCCGATTTCGAGAAGGCGTCCGAACTCGGGAAGCCCGTGCCGCAGGAGGTCCTGATGGCCGCGGCCGCGATTGAGGAACCGGGCAGGCTCGCCGACTTCATCACCTTCCATCTCGCCCTCAAGGTCGACGAGAAGCAACGGATCCTTGAGGCGGTGGAGCCACACGAGCGGTTGCAGAAGACCTCGGCGTTCCTGCGCAAGGAGCTCGAGATCCTCGAGATCGGTTCGAAGATCCAGAGCCGCGTCAAGGAATCGATGTCCAAGACGCAGCGGGAGTACTTCCTGCGCGAGCAACTCAAGGCGATCCAGCAGGAGCTTGGGCACTACGATGAGACCCAGGCCGAGATCGACGAGTACAAGGACCGCATCGCCGCTTCGGGGATGCCCGAGGATGTAGCGCTGAAGGCGCTCAAGGAACTCGGACGTCTCGAGAAGATGCCGCAAGCCGCGGCCGAGACTGCGGTGATCCGCACGTACCTGGACTGGCTTGTTGGGCTGCCGTGGACCTCGTCCTCGGATGAGAACCTCGATCTCGTGCAGGCGCAGGGGATCCTCGAGGAGGACCACTACGGTTTGGAGAAGGTCAAGGAACGTGTGATCGAGTACCTCGCGGTCCACAAGCTCACCGACCACATGCGCGGCCCGATTCTGTGCTTCGTGGGCCCGCCGGGCGTCGGCAAGACGTCGATCGGGAAGTCGATCGCCCGCTCGCTCGGCAGGGAGTTCATCCGCATGTCGCTCGGCGGTGTGCGTGACGAGGCGGAGATCCGCGGTCATCGCCGCACCTACGTGGGCGCGCTGCCCGGCCGCATCATCCAGTCGCTCAACCAGGCCGGCACGAACAACCCGGTCTTCATGATGGATGAGGTCGACAAGGTCGGGATGGACTTCCGAGGGGATCCGACATCGGCGCTCCTCGAGGTCCTCGATCCCGAACAGAACAGCTCGTTCCAGGATCACTACCTCGAGGTCCCGTTCGATCTGTCGGACGTCATGTTCATCACCACGGCGAACCTCCTCGATCCGATCCCGCCCGCGCTGCGCGACAGGATGGAGATCATCCACTTCCCGGGCTACACGGAAGAGGAGAAGCTGCACATCGCGAAGCAGTACCTCGTACCCAAGCAGATCCGGGAGCACGGACTGTCGTCGGCGCTGCTGTCGTTCACCGACGCGGCCCTCAAGGAGATCGTTCGCCGGTACACCCGTGAGGCCGGCGTGCGCAACCTCGAGCGGCAGATCGCGACCGTGTGCCGACAGGTGGCGCGCAGGGTCGTCGAGGGCAGGACGGAGCGCACGAGCGTCACGGGTCGCACCGCTCACGAGTACCTCGGACCTCCGAAGTTCACCTACGGCCTGGCGGAGAAGAAGAACGACGTCGGCGTAGCGACCGGACTCGTGTGGACCGAGGTCGGCGGCGACGTCATCTTCATCGAGGCCACGAAGATGAAGGGCAAGGGAGGACTCACCCTCACCGGCCAGCTGGGTGACGTCATGCGCGAGTCGGCCCAGGCCGCTGTCAGCTGGATCCGCGCGAACGCCGCCGCGCTCGGGATCGATCCCGCGTTCGCCGAGACGTTCGACCTCCACATCCACGTGCCTGCCGCCGCTATTCCGAAAGACGGGCCGTCGGCCGGCATCACGATGGCGACGGCGCTCGTCTCGGCGCTCTGCGGCACGCGGGTCCGCCGTGACGTTGCGATGACCGGGGAGATCACGCTCCGTGGGCGGGTACTGCCCATCGGGGGACTGAAGGAGAAGCTCCTGGCGGCGCACCGGGCGGGCATCAAGACCGTGCTCATACCGAAGGACAACGTGCGCGATCTCGAGCTCGTGCCCGAGCGTGTGCGCACCGAGGTCGACATCGTGCCTGTCGAGTGCATGGATGACGTGCTCGACCGCGCCCTCGCATCGCGGACCGGGATCCGCCGCGCGGCTGAGAGTCGTTAGGCGCGACGTCAGGGCACCGCACAGCGTCCGATATTGCCCGTCTGTCGCGACCTGTGTGCCGACCGTCACAACAAGACTTGCGTAGGATTCCGAAAGTGTGATGAGGCGCACAGACTCGGGATGACCGCGACCGCTTCGTTGCCGCGGGATGAATACAGGGGCAGATGGGGAGACGAAGATACGCCGGACGTATTGACGGTCACCGAAAGCCCGGCGTGGAGTCAATGGTGAGACCGACCCAATCAAGGGCCGGTCTTGTTGTTTTTCGGGGGCGCCGGACTCCCGAGATGATGGGGAGGTGTCGATCATGGCGAGGCTCGTGCGGTCGATCAAGCGGGGCGCGGGTTTCACGCGGCTTCTGGCCGGGTACCTCGCGGTGGTGTTGACCATCGCGGTGGCGGGGCCGGGGATGGCCGTGTTCGCGACGGGTGAGGGGGACGCGTCCGTTCCCGAGGTGCTCGAGGCCAGCCTCGGCGCATCTGAGTCCGGCCCGGAATCCGCTGATCCCGAGGAGAGCGGACCGACCCCCGAGCCAGAGCCCGAGATTGTCGTGCCGGCAGCTGGCGAGGCGCCTCCGGCGCCGATCGTCCGATCCGCCGCCGCGGTCGCTCCGGTCGCACCGGCCGCGTTCGTCGACTCGACCGACAAGGCCTCTCGCGATTTCAGGCAGTTCGCGAACAAGCTCGGCTCCGAGCAATGGATCGGCGGCATCGTCAACCAGCAGAAGGCCGATTACTCCGAGGGCATGTCCGTTCCACAGCGGCTCGTGCTGCGGGGTGTCGCCAGCACCGGTTCGAGCCACTACGTCGAGTTCAAGCATCAGTACACCAAGCAGGGCAAGTACGCGTACGACTTCATCACCAGCTGGGATCAGGCAGTCTCCGCCGCGAACCGGATCGGAGGGCAGACCTGGCCCCAGAGCTGGAAGTGGATGGGGATGGACCCGCCTATCGTCGACAGCCTCGATGACCATTACGTCGACGTGCCGATCCCCGGCAACGGTCACGCGACCGCCCGGGAGAACGCCTACACGGGCGCTCTCGGCTACGGCGGCCGCACGCTCCGCGTCTACTCGAGCCAGCCGATCACTAACGTGCGGGTGACCGTCGACCGGCCGATCGAGGGCAGTACCAGCGGCGACAGCTTCCTGTACTTCAAGGTGTCGTGGGATGGCGTGGCCGACCGCGTCATGATCCTCTACGCCGCACACGTCGCTGTCGGACTCGACCCGAGTCTGCCGCCGAGCGGCATCGGGTGGGGCGCCGGCATGGGCGCCAGCGCCATCAGCGGCGGACCGTACCACAACATGCTCAGCCAGAGCACCGAGTGGCGCGGAACGCCATCGGAGGACAACCAGCTCATGGCCTCGGCGGTGAAGGTCATGTCCGGTATCACGGGCATGAAGTTCAACGACCTCGATGGCGATGGCGTCTACCCGCCCGAGACCGGGGAGTCCGGCATCGGCGGTTGGCAGATCTGGGCGGACCTGAACAACGACGGTGACTTCGACGCGGGCATCGATCCGACGGTCACCACTAACGCTGACGGCACCTACGGCCTGTACTTCTACCTGCCGAACCAGCAGGCGACGAGCGTCAGGGTCTACGAGACCCCGCAGGCCGGATGGCGGCAGACCTATCCGAAGAGCCTCCATCACGTGGTGCCCGTCGCGCTTGCAGCCGTGACGGCCGGTGTCGACTTCGGGAATCACCTGAACCTCAAGCCGGAGGTGCAGATCACCAAGACGGCGAGCGCGCGCGCCGTGCCCGAGACCGGTGCGGACGTGACGTTCACGTTCGACATCGAGAACACCGGCCCCGTCGATTTCGCGGTGACGAGTCTCACCGACTCGGTCTTCGGCAGCCTCATGAGCGTTGCGCAGGCCGCATGGCTGGCCGAGGGCAGGGCGCTGCCGATCCGCGTCCCGGTCGGCGGCTCGTGGAGCTTCACCTACACGAGGACCCTCGCGTCCGACGCGCGGCTGCCGCACACGAACACCGTCACCGTCGTCGTCGCTGACGGTGACGGCGACACCGCCTCCGACTCAGATGACGAGACGGTGACCTTCACCGACGTGGCGCCGGTCATCACCGTGACCAAGACGGCGACCCCGCGGCACATCCCCGAAGGCGGGGCCTATGTGACCTTCACGGTGCGGGTCTCCAATCCCGGACCCGAAGACGTCACGCTCACGACCCTTACCGACTCCGTCTACGGCGACCTGTCCACGCTTGCCAACTCGACGGCCGTCCTCCCGCAGACGATCCTCATCGGCGGCAGCTATCAGGCCACCTTCACTGTGGCGCTCTCCTCTGACGACCTCGCTGACCACTACAACGTGGTGACGGCCGAGGCGGTCGACGACGAGGGCACCAAGGCGAGGGCGACCGACGACGAGACGGTCACCTTCGAAGACACGCCGCCTGAGATCTCCGTCACCAAGACGGCGAGCCCCACAAGCGTTCCTGAGACCGGCGGCTGGGTGACGTTCACCATCACCGTCACGAACACCGGCGATGAGGCCGTCACGCTCACCGACGCCTACGACGACACGTTCGCCGGCTGGTTCGCCACCCTGGCCGACTTCGACACGACCGGCCTTGCCGTCGGCGAGGTGGCGACCGCCACGTTCACCGAGTGGCTCGAAGCGGACGACCTCGTCGACCACGAGAACGTCGTGACCGTGACCGCGGTCGACAACGACGGCTCGACCGATTCCGACTCAGATGACGAGACGGTGACCTTCACCGACGTGGCGCCGGTCATCACCGTGACCAAGACGGCGACCCCGCGGCACATCCCCGAAGGCGGGGCCTATGTGACCTTCACGGTGCGGGTCTCCAATCCCGGACCCGAAGACGTCACGCTCACGACCCTTACCGACTCCGTCTACGGCGACCTGTCCACGCTTGCCAACTCGACGGCCGTCCTCCCGCAGACGATCCTCATCGGCGGCAGCTATCAGGCCACCTTCACTGTGGCGCTCTCCTCTGACGACCTCGCTGACCACTACAACGTGGTGACGGCCGAGGCGGTCGACGACGAGGGCACCAAGGCGAGGGCGACCGACGACGAGACGGTCACCTTCGAAGACACGCCGCCTGAGATCTCCGTCACCAAGACGGCGAGCCCCACAAGCGTTCCTGAGACCGGCGGCTGGGTGACGTTCACCATCACCGTCACGAACACCGGCGATGAGGCCGTCACGCTCACCGACGCCTACGACGACACGTTCGCCGGCTGGTTCGCCACCCTGGCCGACTTCGACACGACCGGCCTTGCCGTCGGCGAGGTGGCGACCGCCACGTTCACCGAGTGGCTCGAAGCGGACGACCTCGTCGACCACGAGAACGTCGTGACCGTGACCGCGGTCGACAACGACCAGACCGTCGTCGATGACGACGCGGCGGCCGTCGTGACCTTCGAGGACGTGTTGCCGAGCCTCACGGTCGCCAAGACCGCCGAGCCCGCGTGGATGATCATGCCGGGCGGCACGTTCACCTATACCGCCGCCGTGACCAACACCAGCGCGGAGCGCGTGCAGATCCTGTCGGTATCCGACGATGTGGCCGGGACCATCTACGCGTGGGACGTCGAGGGTCCCGAGGTGTGGCTTGCGCTCGATGAGACCAGGGAGTTCACGTTCACGAGCGACCACACGGCGCCCGGCGTGTTCACCAACACGGTGACCGCTGTGGTGGCCGACAACGAGGGCAACGAGGCCTCGGCGATGGATTCCGCGCAGGTCGTCGTGACGGATCCCGCGATCAGCGTGGTCAAGAGCTCCAACGCGCCTGAGAAGGGCATCGAACTCGGCAAGCCGACGCTCGTGACCTACACCTACGTGGTGAAGAACATCGGCGACGTACCGCTGTTCGACGTCGAAGTCCGTGACGACCAGCTCGGCGTCATCGGGACGATCGACGAGCTCGCGGTCGATCAGACGGTGACCATGACGAAGAGCGTCACGCTGACCGATGGCGTCACGAACGTCGTGACCGTTACCGGCTACGACGAGCATGAGAACCTCGTGAGCGACGAGGACTCCGTGACGATCGACTCCTACCTGCCCTTCACCGAAGTCGATCTGGGCATCGTCAAGGTCGCCGATCGAGCGACCGCTGAGCCCGGGGACGTGATCACGTACACGCTCACTTTCCGCAACTACGGTGTGACGCCGGCGAGCGGCTTCACCATCGTCGATGACTTCGACGAGCGCTACCTGTCCATCGTCGACGCGGCGGGCGGCACGGTGGCCGGCGGCAAGATCACGTGGAACATCAGCGGTCCGCTCGCTTCCAGTGACGGCTCCCGTTCGATCACGTACCGGCTTCGGGTGGCCGACAGCGTGCCGCTCGGCCGCGTGAACGTCGACAACATCGCGCGCGTCAGCCATCCGGCCGACGCGAACCCCGCCAACGACGTGGATGACGCCCGCGTCGTCGTCAGCGAACCGTTCCTGCCGTTCACCGGCGGGGATGCGGCGCTGTTGCTGGGAGCTGCGATGGCCGCGGCGACACTGGGGGCGATGATCAGGCGCCGGGAGCGCGGTGTGACGAAGTAGGTCCCTGGTTCGGTCGCCGTCCGGCGCGACCGAACTGGTCAGAGCGGGGGCGTTTCCGCGCACTGCGGAGCGCCCCCGCACCGTGTTCGCCTCCTGGACGCGTTCGCGCACTTGTCTGCGTCGCTCCTGTCGCCCCGAACCGACCGTTTGTCGGCAAACGCGTGGCGCGCGGTTCATCCTGACAGCATCTGGGAAGAATAGAGACAAGTAGTGAGAGCCGCACATTGACACCGTCACCGATCATTGACGCAGGGAGCGCAGATTCGCCGGACATATCTTCGGTCACCGGAGTCCGGCGAGGAGCAAATGGTGAGACCGACCCGCACGAGGGTCGGTCTCGTTGATTCTCAGGCTCTCAAGGCGTCGATCAGGGGCAGAAGGACGAGGTGTCTACGATGGCAACCACTCTGAAGGCACTACTGACAAAGGGCAGTGGGGCTACACGCTTCATGTCAGCCTACGTGGCCCTGGTTCTACTGGTCGCCATCGCCGGTCCCGGCATGGCGGTCTTCGGTTCTGAGCCTGAGACCCCCGTCGAGGAGACGGTGGTCGTCGCGCCCGCGGCAGAGCCGGAGCCCGCGGTAGAGCCGGAGCCGGTGATGGAGCCCGCGGCGATCGAGCCTGAGCCGCTCGAGGCGCCCGTGGCTGACGTGAAGGTGGCCGCGTCCGTCGAGGTCGGACCGGTCGCGCTGGCGGTCGATGAGACCGTCACTCCGCCGCACAAGGGTTGGATCTGCGTCGGCGGTGTCAAGCTCGACAACGATCCGCGCTCGGGCACCTACACCGCGGCGAGCAGCAAGTCGGTCGTCACCCCCACGACTCCCTCGGATTTCGAGATCGTCATCACGACGCACAGCACAGACCTCGGCATGACCTTCGACTTCGTGTCGAACTACCCGGTCGCGTCGCTGTACGTCAAGGGTGGCACCAATTCCACCCTGTACAGCTTCAACCCCCCGGTCATGGCGGGTGAGGGCCTCCACGCCCCGCTCAACAGCCGGTCGGGCAAGTACTTCGACATCAGCCACATCATCTTCTGCTTCGGGGAGATTCCCGAGCCCGAGACCGGCAGCCTGGTCATCCACAAGTACCAGGATCTTGACGGCATCGAGGGCCACAGCGAGGGCGACCTGATGTTCGAGGATGTCGAGTTCACGCTCCTCGATGAGTTCGGCGAGGAGGTCGACGGCGGTTGGACCGACGAGGGCGGCATGCTGACCTTCGGGCCGCTGCTTCCCGGCGCATACACCGCGATCGAGACGCTCCCCTCCGGCTGGCTTGCCGGGATGGAGGGACTCGAGCAGGACGTCACGATCGTCGCGGGCGAGACCGCGCACCTCTGGTTCGGCAACGTTCCCGAGGAGGCGCAGCCTGAGACCGGCGACGTCATGATCCACAAGTACAACGACCTCAACAAGAACATGACTCACGACGAGGGCGAGCCGCTCCTCGGCGGATGGGTGTTCACCATCTCCGACGGCGAGGCGGATATCGCATCGGCCACGACCGGCTCCGTCGCGGGTGAGATGTTCGGCAAGGCCGCTTTCACAGGCCTGATTCCCGGCACCTACACTGTGAAGGAGACCCTGCAGGCCGGCTGGACCTCGACCACAGGCGTGTCCAAGCAGGTGACTGTCGTGGCCGGTCAGACGCAGACGCTCATGTTCGGCAACGCCGAGGAGTTCCTGCCCTTCACCGAGCTCGACCTGGCGATCGCCAAGGTGGCGAACAAGACCACCGCCAAGCCGGGCGAGTTGATCAGCTACACGCTGACCTATCGCAACCTCGGTGAGCTTGCGGCCGAGAACTTCACGATCGTCGATGACTTCGACGAGCGGTACGTGACCGTGGTCGACGCGGCCGGTGGCACCGTCGCCGGAGGCAAGATCACATGGACGCTTCCCGGACCGCTCGCGCTTGCTGACGGAGCCAAGACCGTCACGTACAGCGTGCGGGTCATCGCCGAGATGCCCGTGGGCACCACGAACGTGGACAACACGGTCGTCATCTCGCATCCGCGGGATCAGAACCTGACCAACAACACCAGCAAGGCGCGCGTGACCGTCACCGTGGCCGAGGAGTTCCTGCCCTTCACCGGCGGTGAGTACCTGCTGCTCCTGGTTGCGGCCGTCATGACCGCCGCGCTCGGCCTGCTGGTCCGCCGCCGCGAGGGTGCCATGCCGTAACCGGACTCGAGGTCTCACGCGGTCGCGTGGGATCGCAGACGGAAGGAGCGCCCGCCTCAGGCGGGCGCTCCGCATTCACGGGTAGCACCGGTGGCACCATGGTGCGAGACCCCGGGGAGGGAGGTCCGGGGTCTCGCGGTGGAGCGTCTCGGGGAGGTGCTACTTCGGGGGTACGTTCTCTCCCCAGTCGATGACGCCGTTGTCCCGCCAGTCGATGACGTGCCAGATCTCGTGCGCGATGATCGTCTCGAGGCTCCGGGTGTGGGTGGAGCTCACGACGATGCGGCCTGACTTGTAGTACGCGATCGCCTGGTAGCCCTTAGCGTCTCCGTAGCTCGCGGTGCAGCCGGCGAGGATCGGATACTTGGCGATATAGCGATTCAGAACGGCCTGGGGATCCCCGTCACCCGCTGGCTCGGCGGCCGGCTCGCTCGAGCCGCCCGCGCTCTCGGCCGTGCGAACGGTGCCCGTGCGGCGGACCGAGGTCGTGCGCACGGGTGCGGGCACCGGGGCCGGGACGTACGTCGCGGTCCTCTGATGCGCGGTCACGCGCTCGCCGAAGGGCATCTCATCGGCGGCGACGACCTTGACGACGTCGCCGGCAGGCTGCAGGCGGGCGGTGAAGCCAGCGGCCCGCTCGGCGGCCGAGGCGGTGTCGGGGACGGGCACGAAGCCGGCTGTGAGTGCGATGGAGAGTGTGGCGATCGTGACACCGGCCGTGACCTTGAGTGCGCTCTTCGTGCTGAACATCGTGGTTCGCCCCTGTCCGAGTCCTCGCACACCTCGGCCCGACTCCTCCCTTCAAGACCGGGTGGTGTCGGGCCGCTGCGTGGGCTCGAACCTCTTCGGTGGTCCGGCTGTCGTGGGAAGCGAGTGCTTCCGGTAGACCCGTGACTTTGCGAGACCGCCCTTTCGGACGGTTGTGCCTTTGTCGGGAGCGTTCCGATGTGCGCTTTTCAATCCCTCACGTACACTCTCTGTATCGGCACGTGAGCGACGTCGCTTTATGGCCGTTTGTGGGATTCGTCACAGGATTCGAGTGAGGCACATCACAGTCACATGGCCGGGGAGGCACGCGTGGGAACGGTCGCCCGATGGAGGTTCTGGCACGCCGTCAGCAACGTGCTGCTCGGCGTCGCTGTCGGCCTCGTCTCCTACTACGGCATCACCACTGGGCTCGGCTGGCTTGCCCAGGCCGAGCTGCGCGGCGAGGTCGAGGGAACGCCGTTCGCGGCGCCCCTGCCTGACGATCTGCTCCAGCCCTCTGGCACGGAGCTCGACTTCGACGGCTGGGCTGCCGAGGATGGCGCGTACTGGGACGGTCTCGCAACAGGCGGCGTCTTCGGGAGACTCCTCATACCGGCGATGGACCTCGACGTTCTCGTGGTCAACGGCGTGACCGCCGCCGACCTCAAGCGCGGTCCTGGATGGATCGACTGGAGCGACCTGCCCGGTGCCAGCGGACGGGTCGGCATCTCCGGTCACCGCACCACCTACGGGGCGCCGTTCCGGAGGCTCGGCGAACTCGCCGAGGGTGATACCATCGACCTGTTCTCGCCATACCGCAGGTACCGGTACGCGGTCACGGGCTCGCTCGTCGTCAGGCCCGACGCCGTCGAGGTCGTGGCCCCCACGGAGGTCCCCTCGCTGGTGCTCACCGCATGCCACCCGCCCTACAGTGCCGCATACCGCCTTGCGGTCACCGCCGATCTGATCGAGGTCCGGCGGTTGACCTCCGGGCTCGAGTAGGAGGAATGGATGCGCGTTCTTATCACCGGAGGCGCCGGTTTCATCGGCGGTAGCCTCGCCCACGCACTCGTCGGCTCGGGCGACGAGGTGGTCATCGTCGACGACCTGTCGACCGGCTCGATGGACAACGTGCACCCTGCCGCCGCGTTCCGGCACCTCGACGTGACCGACTCGCGGCTCGGCGCGCTTGTCGCGGCGAGCGCGCCGGACGTCATCGTCCACCTCGCCGCCCAGGTGAGCGTCGCCGCTTCCATCGTCGACCCGGAGCACGACCGGGCCGTGAACGTCGGCGGCACGAGAGCCGTGGCCGACGCGGCCGTCGCGGCGGGCGTGGGCCGGGTGCTCCTCGCGTCCACGGCCGCTGTGTACGGCGAGCCCCGGGAACTGCCGCTCACCGAGAAGTCGCCCACCGAGCCGGCGGTCCCGTACGGCGCCTCCAAGCTGGCCGCTGAGGGCGTGCTTGACGAAGTGCTGCGACCGGCGGGGATCGACTTCGCGGCGCTGCGTTTCGCCAACGTGTACGGTCCCCGGCAGCGCGCCGAAGGCGAGGGAGGCGTGGTGGCCGAGTTCGCCTCGCGGATGGCCGCGGGTGTCAATCCCGTCATCTTCGGCTCCGGCACCCAGACCCGCGACTTCATCTACGTCGGCGACGTGGTCGGCGCATGCGTCGCCGCCGCCCGATTCGAGGGATCGCTCGCGGCTCACGGCGCTGACGGTCCCGCCTACAACGTGTCGACCGGCCGGGCGACGTCGGTGAACGCGCTTGCCGAAGGACTGCGCGTCGCGATGCGCTTCCCGGGGGAGATCGAGCGCGGCGAACCGCGGGAGGGCGACGTCGAGGCGAGCGTGCTCTGTCCGGACAAGGCCGCCTCGGTGTTCGGCTGGCGGGCGTCCGTCGACTTGCAGCGTGGACTGGCGTCCACCGCGGCATGGTTCGCCTCACGTCGATGAGCGAGCCGGGATCGGCGCCACTGACCGTCGAGGCGATCGACGCGCTCTACCGCGACAAAGCCGCGTACGAGATCGCCGAGGCCGAGCGCGCGCTGCCGAGCCTCCGCGTTCGAGGGACCGGCGACGCGCTCGCGGACGTGCTGATCATCAAGGGTGAGCCGGGGGCCGACGATATCGCTTCGGGCACCGCGCTCGCGGGCGCCGATGGGGGAGCGATCCACAAGGCGCTCGACGCTCTCTCGCTTCCGTCTCGCCGCTACGCGCTCTGCTCCCGCGGTCCTGACGCCGACGAGTCCGCTCGGGCCGCATGGCTCAGGTCCGTGGCCGAGGCCGTCGATCCCCGCGTCATCATCGCGCTCGACGCTGATGCCGGCGCGGATCTCGCGGCGGCGTTCGGTGTCGAAACACCGCCGTTCGGCCAGGTGACGAGGGTGCTCGGCAGGGACGTCCTGGTGGTCGACGGCCTTGAGGAGTCACTCGCTGACGAGTCGCGCAAGCGCCGGGTCTGGGCGCAGCTGCGGTCCCTGTCTCGGCGCGATACCCGGCGGTAACGCGAACCGGGCGCCCGCGGGCGCCCGGTCTCTCACCGCACGTCGTTCCGCGCGGTCAGTCTTCCTCGATCTCCGTGATCGCGCCCATGGGACACTCCTCCATGCACGCTCCGCATGCCGTGCAGTCGTCCTCGTTCACCGGTTGAGCGATGTCATCCACGAGCTCGAGCACTCCCTCGGAGCAGGCGTCGACGCAGATGCCGCATCCCGAGCAGTCGTCCTCGCTGATGATGGGTCGGGGCATGGGGTCTCTCCTTCTCGGGTCGGCGCGCGCGACCAGAAGCGGCGCGGGTGTCGCGCGGATGATACCCAAGGGTCCTCCGGCGTGTAAAGCCCGTACGAGCGAGGCGTCGGCGGGAGAGACACCAGGTCACGCCGGCCGTGTGTTTCGCGCTGTGCGGAGCGGGGTATATCCCGAGCGGCAATCACATAACTTGACAATCACACACTCAGATTCTAGAGTGCGAGTGCGCTCCGCTCGAGGCGGGTGGAGCCGTTCATCAGGACATGACCGCTCCGGGATGACCGGGGAGGATCCGAAAGGAGCACCGACCATGGGCAAGATCATCGGTATCGACCTCGGCACGACGAACTCGGCTGTCGCGGTCCTTGAAGGCGGCGAGCCCACGATCATCGTGAACGCCGAGGGCGATCGCACGACGCCATCGGTGGTGGCGTTCCGCAAGGACGGGGAGCGCATCGTCGGCAAGGCGGCGAAGAACCAGGCGATCACCAACCCCGAGAACACGGTGACGTCCATCAAGCGCTTCGTCGGCCGCCGGTTCGAGGAGACCGAGAGCGAGCGAGGGACCATCGCCTACACGGTCGACAAGGGCAAGGACGGCCGCTCGGCGGTGTCGATCGAGGGTAAGCACTACACGCCCGAGGAGATCTCGGCGATGGTGCTGACGCGGAGGCGTACCTCGGCCAGCCGGTCACCCAGGCGGTCATCACCGTCCCGGCGTACTTCAACGACATGCAGCGTCAGGCGACCAAAGACGCCGGCAAGATCGCCGGTCTCGAGGTCAAGCGCATCATCAACGAGCCGACCGCCGCGGCGCTCGCGTACGGACTCGACAAGGGCGCGCACGACCAGACCGTGCTCGTCTTCGACCTTGGGGGCGGCACGTTCGACGTCTCCATCCTCGAACTCGGCGAAGGCGTGTAC
>CAYYLR010000006.1:16482-30527 GCA_964472485.1 uncultured Coriobacteriaceae bacterium | reverse complement strand
TACAAGCCGGGCAAGGAGAACGCGACGCGCATCGAGTTGCGGTCGCCCGATCCGGCGTGCAACCCCTACCTGGCGTTCGCGGTGATGCTCGCTGCGGGGCTCGACGGCATCGAGAAGAACATGACGCTCCCCGCCGATGTGACTGACGACGTCTACGAGATGTCCGATGCCGAGCGGGCCGAGCTGGGCATCATCCAGCTGCCCGGCGACCTCGATGAGGCTATCGTCGCGATGGAGGAGAGCGAACTGGTGCGGCGTGCCCTCGGTGAGCCGGTGTTCAACTGGTTCCTGCGGAACAAGAAGGCCGAGTGGTATCGCTACCACACGCGCGTGACGCCGTTCGAGCTTGAGGAGTACCTGCCGCTGCTGTAGAAGCGTGCGGTCCGCCCGGCCCGGCTGCATCGTCAGCTATCGTCAGCCGGGCGGCTGACGGAGTTCCGAACGTGTGACGGTCCTGCGTGGAGCTGCCGCTTCCTACCGAGCGAGCCACTCCCGTACGGCGCCCTCGATCCCATCGACGCCCGCGTCGATGACGGCCGAGAACCGTGCGGGAACCTCGGCGAGTCCGGCGAGGGGAGCGGGGACGGGGGACGCCGAGGGCGCGCGCCGGCCGACCTCGGCAAGCAGCTCCAGACCGCTGTGCGCCGCGAGGTCTCCGGGCAGCGGCGCGTCGTATCCGGTGCCGGTGAGCGCCTTACAGACGTCGGCGCCGAACTTCGCCCAGTGCGCTGTCGATACGACGAGCACGGGGTCCTGGTCGCGCAGCCGCTCGGCGACCTCCCATGCGACGGCCGTGTGCGGATCCATCAGGTAGCCGGTCTCGGCGAACACCCGGGCGATGGTCTGAAGGCTCTCGTCGTTGGACGCCCAGTCGCCGGCGAAGTGCTCGCGGATGCTGCCGAACGTATCACGGTCGACAGTGAAATGGCGCTGTTCGGCAAGCTCAGCCATCCACTCACGCACCCGCTCAGCTCCCGCGAGATGGTAGAGGAGCCGCTCGAGGTTGCTCGAGATGAGGATGTCCATGCTCGGGCTCGGGGTCGTGACGAACGGCCGCGCGCGGATGTCGTACGTGCCGGTGGCGATGAAGTCGGTGAGCACGTTGTTTTCGTTGCTCGCGCAGAGCAGCCGTCCGATCGGCACCCCGGTGAGTCGCGCGTAGTACGCGCCGAGGATGTTGCCGAAGTTGCCGGTGGGAACACAGACATCCATCGGCGAGCCGGCTCTTACCCCGCCTGAAGCCACCATGTCGGCGTACGCGCTGACGTAGTAGGCGATCTGCGGCAGCAGGCGGCCCCAGTTGATCGAGTTCGCCGATGAGAGGCGCAGACGGTGACCCTCGCGCAGTTCGCCGGCGAAGGCCGGGTCCCCGAACGCCGCCTTGACCGCTGACTGGCAGTCGTCGAAATTGCCCCGCACGCCGAACACGCCGACGTTGTCGCCGCGTTGCGTGACCATCTGGAGCCGCTGGATGTCGCTCACTCCGTCGGCGGGGTAGAACACCACGATCCCCGTGTGCGCGCGATCCGCGAAGCCCTCGAGCGCCGCCTTGCCGGTGTCGCCCGATGTCGCGACGAGCACGAGGAAGTCATCCTCCAGCTCGCCGCGGGCCTGCATCGTGTCGACCGCCTCCGAGAAGAAGAGCGGCATGCACTGCAGCGCCATGTCCTTGAACGCGCTCGTGGGACCGTGCCAGAGCTCCAGCACGTGCACGCCGGGAACGACCTCGACCACGGGTGCGATCCGATCGTCGTCCCACTGCTTGCCGTACGCAGCCCGCATGAGATCGTCGACGCGGTCGGCCGGCAGGTCGACGCCGAACCGGGAGAACACGGCGGCTGCCCGGCGCCAGTACGGCCACTCGGCCATCGCGAGGACGTCGGCTACGGAGAAGGACGGCAACCGCTCGGGCACGAACAGGCCACCCCCGGGGGCGATGCCGGTGACGACGGCCTCGCTGAACGCCGGGCGCGAGTTGTCGAGACCGCGTGTGTCGATGTAGCGTGTGACGGTTGCCATGTGCGCATGGTACCCGAAAGGGGGCCGGGCCGTGACGGCGCGTCTCCCGCGGCGAAGGAGGTCCAGTGGCGCATCTGAAGTTCGACCTCGCGAAGCTCGAACGGCTGAACGACCCCGGGCGCCTCGACACGATTCCGCCGGACATCCTATGGGAACGGCTCGGACATCCCGAAGGGGCCCGCTCGATCGTGGAGATCGGTGCGGGGACGGGCCTGTTCGCTGCCGCATTCGCGCAGCGAGCGCCTGAGGCTGTGTTCTGGGCGGTCGATACCGAGGACGTGATGCTCGAGTGGGTACGCGCCCACCGGCATGAGGCCTCGGAAGGCCGGCTCATCCCCGTCAAGGCCACCGAGGCGGCCGTTCCGCTCGACGATGCGATCGCCGACGCGGTCTACATGATCAACGTCCATCACGAACTCGTGGATCCGGGCCGAACGTATGCCGAAGCGTTCAGGTTGCTCGCACCCGGCGGGCGGCTGCTCGTCGTCGACTGGGCCCGCCGGGAGACCCCGAAGGGCCCACCCCTCGCTGTCAGGGTGGAGCCGTGCGTGATCGTGGACCTTCTTGCCGACGCGGGCTTCGAGAACGTGACCGCAGATGAGGACACGCTGGCGTGGCATCTGATCGTGACGGCCAGGCGACCCGCGTCCAGAAGGTCCTCGCCGAGCTGAGGCCGCCGACGGCATCCTGCCGGCGGCGGCGATCGTGGCGCTCGCGTTCTCGATCATACGCGGGGAACCCGGCCGATCCGGCGGCCCGGACGGGTAGCGGTCAGCCGTCCTCGCCGAACTCATCGGCAAGCAGATCCATCAACAGGTTGTCGTGCCACGTCCCGTCCTCGGCGCGCTCGTACCGGCGCATGATGCCCACGGGCCTGAAGCCGACCTTCTCGTAGGTCCGGATCGCGCGCGCGTTGCCGATCGAGGGATCGATCGTGACGCGGTGGTGGCCTCGTTCACGGATGAGATAGCCGATGAGCACCCTGAGCGCCTCGGTGCCGAGCCCGCGGTCCTGGTATGCGTCGCCGAGCGTGATATCGACGCCGGCGCTCTTGTAGTCCGGATCCGGGACCTCGTGGAACTGGAGTATGCCGGCGACGACGCCGTCCACGAGGACGACGTACGAGTACGCCCAGGCGGGGTCGAAGAACTCCCGCTCAAGACGCCGCTCATCGTAGCTGCCCCACCACTCGCGCACGCGCGGTTGCGACAGCAGTTCGAGGACGGCGTCGGTGTCGGCGCGTCGCATCTGCCGTAGCGTTACTCGTGGCCCGGTCAGGGTGGGTAGCCCGGGTGCGGTCTCCATGGGGCCTCCGGTGTGTACGGCGTCGGTCGCTGCAGGTACGATTCTAACGTCAGCCGGTTCCGAGAGGAGCGCCGTGAAGCATGTGATCCTCGTACTAGACGGCGCGGCGGGATGGCCGCTTCAGGAGCTCGGCTCCCGGACCACCCTCGGATTCGCGCACACGCCCAATCTCGACGCTCTCGCCGCGTCGGGCGTCCTCGGTCTCGCACAGACGGTCCCGCCGGGGATGGAGCCGTCTTCGTCGGCCGCGTGCACGTCGATACTCGGGTTCGACCCCGTCGCCCACCAGGTCGGCCGGGGCGCGATCGAGGCGGCGAGCCTCGGCATCACCCTCGCACCGGACGAGGTCGCTCTCAGGATGAACCTCGTTCACATCGCCGACGGACTGATGGGCTCCTATGCGTGCGGCCACATCCGCACTGAGGAGTCGGGATCGATCGTTCGCGATCTCGCCGACGCGCTCGGAGACGGGACTTTCACCTTCCATTCGGGCGTCGCGTACCGGCACATCCTTGTCGTCAAGGGTCACCCGGAGTTGCTTGACGCGCGCTACACGCCGCCGCACGACATCACCGGCCGGAGGGTGGCCGACCATATGCCGGCGGGCGCGGACGTGCTCGTGGATCTTCAGGAGCGCGCCCGGCCGGTGCTTGAGCGATCGGCGGCCAACAGCGCGCGCGCCGCCCGCGGCGACCTCGCTGCCACCGACATCTGGCCGTTCTGGCCCGGGGTGGCCCCATCAGGGCTGCGCCCGTTCGCCGACGTGTACGGCAGGACGTGCGCGCTCACGTCCGGGGTCGATCTGCTGAATGGACTCGCCGTGCTCTTCGGCATCGATCGACTCAGCATCCCGGGCGTGACCGACGGCGCCGACAACGACTACCGCGCGCAGGTGATGGGCGCACTGGACGCACTTGAGGACCATGACGTCGTGCTTATCCACGTCGAGTCTCCCGACGAGGAGGGGCACGCGGGTAACGTCGCCGGCAAGGTGGCGGCGATCGAGGCGATCGATCGCGAGATCGCCTCGGTGTTGCGGGAGCGGATCGGGTCGATCCGGGTGCTCGCGCTGCCTGATCACGCAACACCCATCGAGCTGAAGACGCACGTCGGCGAGCCAGTGCCGTTCTTGCTGGCGGGACCGGGAATCAAGCCGAACCCGGGCGGCGAGTTCCGCGAGGTCATCGCCGCGCAGACCGATCTCCTGGTCGACCCGGGCTACCGTGTGATGGAGATGCTGCTCGACGCCGGCTAGCTTGTGGTCGCTAGTCGGATAACGCCCTGTCCTCCGGCTCGCCGTCATCCTCATCGCCGGCGACCGGTCCGCTCGCGTCATCCGCGACGGCCGCGCCTCGCCGCATCTGCAGCACAAGCACGACGACGAGCACGGCTACCAGACCGATGAGCGCGGGCAGCACGAGATCGGCTGGGTCGATGGGTTCGCGGGGGGTGACCGGGGCGGCGGTGTGCGCGGCGGCTTCGGCCACCGGCGCGCTGGCTTCGGCTGTAGGCTCGGCCGGAGCGATGTCCGGATCGGCGCCGGCGATGATCGTGCCGCTCAACGTGAGGATCTGGCCGGCGGCGACCGGGGTCGTCTCGACCGCGTAGAGCACCCCCTGGTTGGTCCGCATGCCGGAGGCGCCCTCGGGTGCAAGGTCTATCGCGCGGTATTGCGCGGGGATCTCGAAGCCGAGGCGCGCGCCGGGGATGTCGTCGATCGATGTCCAGGTCATGGCGATTGATATGTCCGACTGACCCCGGGTCACCCAGTCTTCAGGGACGGTCAGCTCCGCCTGGATCGCGCGACCGGTCGTTATCGTCGCGGTGATGACGTCGTAGGTGGCGCGCTTCTCCATCTCAATCGGCGTCATGAGGTCGTTCTTCGGATCCCCGCCGAGGATCTCGCCTACCCAGCTGACGCCGACGCCCTTGGGCACCGGGATCTCGACCTTCACGGGCAGTTCGACATCATCGGCGAGCGAGCAGAAGATGACGAGGGTGGGCTCCTTGTTCGCCTGCAGGTCGTGGATGGTCACGCCGATCCCGCGCCATGTACCGGCGACAGCGGGTGCGGTGAGCGACAGGACCCAGACGAGTGTCAGGAGTGTGACGGCGACAGTGCGCCGGACGGTCCGGTGGTACACGAGCGCTCCTTCTCCGGAGGGTCAGCGGTCGCATTGTCGCACAGGTCTGGCGCACCGCGCATCACCATTCGTTCAGGCATTCCCGAACTGTGCGGCGTGCAGGCGCGCGAACAATCCCTCACGCTCGAGGAGTCCATCGTACGTCCCGGTCTCGGTGACCCGCCCGCGCTCCAGTACGACGATCCTGTCGGCTCGTCGTACTGTGGACAGCCGGTGGGCGATCACGAGCGCGGTGCGATCCGCCATGAGTTCGCGGAGTCCGCGCTGGATCAGGATCTCGGTGCGGGTATCGACCGAGGCGGTCGCCTCATCGAGGATGAGCACGGCCGGGTCCGTCAGAATCGCGCGCGCGATGGCGACGAGTTGCCGCTGGCCGGCCGACAGCGACGCCCCTCGCTCACCGACGGGGGTGTCGTAGCCGGCGGACAGCCGCGTGATGAACTCGTCAGCCCGCGCCGCCTGCGCGGCGAGCACGATCTCCGCGTCGGTGGCATCGAGCCTGCCGTAGCGGATGTTCTCGGCGACTGTGCCCGCGAATAGGAAGGGATCCTGGAGCACCGCGCCGAGGTTGCGCCGCAGTCCCTCCAGCGTGAGGTCCCGCAGATCGAGTCCGTCGAGCGTGATGCGGCCGTCCGTCGGGTCGTAGAAGCGGGCGAGCAGGTTGACGAGCGTCGACTTCCCGGCACCGGTCGGGCCGACGATCGCTACAGTCTCACCCGCCTCGATGGTAAGGTCGATGTCATGGAGCACGAGGGGACCATCCCCGTACCGGAACCGCACCCGCTCGAACCGGATGGCTCCCGCCGAGCGGCCAGGATCGACAGCGTCGGGCGACTCGGCGATCTCGTTCGGTTCATCTATGAGCCCGAAGATCCGCTCGCCGCCAGCGAGTGCTGATTGCATGTCACCGTAGAGGCTCGCGAGTTGCGTCACGCCGTTGAAGAAGCTGCGCGCGTAGGCGAAGAAGGCCACCACGACACCCACACTGACCGTTCCCGCCGCGGCGAGAGTGCCGCCGTACCACGCGACGAGCGCGGTGGCGATCGCCGTGACCACCGCGAGCGCAGGAGAGAAGGCCGAGGAGACGGTCGCGGCGGCGATGCTCGCGTCGCGGTTAAGCGCGTTGCGCTCGCCGAACTCGGCCCGGTTGCGTTCCGTCCGTGCGTACGCCTGGGCGACGCGCACGCCCGCGAGCTCCTCGGCGAGCGTGGATGAGACCTCCCCGAGCGTCTCCTGACGCCGCTGGAACGCGCGGCGCGCGACGGCGCCGAAGACCCGGGTCACGCCGAGCATCACGGGAACGACCGCGAGCGTCGCGAGTGCGAGCCGCCACTCGACGAGCACCATGCCCGCAAGCGTCGCGAGCGCCCCGAGACCGGACGCGAGCACGCGCCGTAGGCCTTGGGACAAGAAGGAGTTGACCGTCTCGACGTCGTTGATGAGCCGGCTCATCAACTCTCCCGACGTGCTGCGCTCGAGAGAGCCGAGTGACAGGCGCTGGACCGAACGGAACACGTCCTCACGGACGTCGAAGAGCGCGCGCTGACCGGCGGTACCGAGGGCGAGGATCTGCTGCCGCTGCGAGAACCACCCGGCAGCGGCCGACAGGAAGAGCGCGGCTACCGGTAGCGCGAGCGGGGCGGCGCCGGCACCCGCTCTTCTCGCGTCGAGCGCGGTGTCGACGACCCAGCCGGTGATGGCCGGGGCCGCGGAAAGATTCGCCGCCGACACCATGATCCAGAGGGTCGCTTCCGCCACCTGGGCGCGGTAGGGACGCAGGTAGCCGAGCAGGCGGCGTGCGGTGGGAAGCCCATCGGCCGGCCGTTCGCGCTTCGCCAGCGAGCCGAGTGACGTGCCCCGGGGCATCAGATGTCACCGCCGGGTGATTCGAGCAGGGTGCACATCGCCGGGATATCGATCTCGGCCGCGCCGGCGAGCTGACTCGCCGCGATCTGCGCGTAGGTGCAGTCCCGCTCGAGCAGCTCATCATGACGGCCGGCCGCGACCAGACGGCCGTGATCGAGCACCGCGACGAGATCGGCGCGCCGGACGGTCGAGAGCCGCGACGCGATCACGAACGAGGTCCTTCCCGCCATGAGTCGCGCGAGCTCACGAGCAAGGGCGATCTCGGTCTCCGCGTCCACCGATGAGGTCGAGTCGTCCATGATCAGGATGCGAGGGTCGATCAGGATCGCCCGGGCGATCGCGATGCGCTGACGCTGTCCCCCCGAAAGCGTGAGCCCCCGCTCACCGACGCGGGTGTCGTAACCGTCGGGAAGCGCGGCTATGAACTCGTGTGCGGCCGCTGTGCGTGCGGCGGCCTCGATGTCGGCGAGTGCCGCGTCGGGCCGCCCGTACGCGATGTTCTCAGCGATCGTGCCGGTGAACAGCACCGACTCCTGCATGACGACCCCGACGCGCGAGCGGAGCGCGTCGAGCGTGAGATCGCGGACATCGTGGCCGTCGACGAGTACCGCGCCGCCGGTGACGTCGTAGAAGCGGGGAATGAGGTTGACGAGCGTGGTCTTACCCGAGCCGGTGGTTCCGACGATCGCCACCGATGTCCCCGGAGGGACGGTCAGGCTCACGTCGCGCAGCGTGTCATCGACCGCTCCCGGGTAGCGAAGCACGACGTCTCGGAACTCGACCTCGCCGCGCACCGCTTCAAGCTTCGTCGCGCCTGGCCGCTCGGCGATCTCGATGGCGGCGTCGAGGATCTCGAAGATCCGCTCGGCCGACGCCCCGGAGCGCGCGATGGACTGCGCGCCGAAGCCGAGGGTGAAGAGCGGCTGCAGCAGGAGGAACAGGTAGCTCGTGAAGGCGACGAGTTCGCCGACGGTGAGCGTTCCGCGCGCCACCTGCGCCGCGCCGATCCACGTGACGAGCGCGACACCGGCGGTCCCCGTCGAGAACAGCAGCGGGAACGCGTCCGCGACGGTCCTGCGCACCCTCAGTCCCTGTTCGAGCAACGCGGTGTTGGCTGCGCGATACCGCTCGGCCTCGAAGCGCTCCCGCGCGAAGATCCTGACGATACGCGAGCCCGCCACGTCCTCCTGGAGGATCGCGTTGAGCGCCGCGAGCCGCCGCTGGGTGGCCCGGAACAGGGGACCGAGCCCTCGCACGAACCGCAGGAGAATGAAGACGGTGGCGGGTATGACGAGGAAGGCCACGAGCGCCAGCCGCCACTCCATGAGCAGGAGCACGACGATCGCGCCGACGAGCAGTATCGCGGCCGAGATCGCCTGCACGAGGCCGCCACCGACGAACTCGCGAACGAGGTCGACGTCCGAGGTCACCCTCGTGATCAGCTGACCGGTCTGCGCTGAGTCATGCCAGCTGAACGACAGCCGCTGGAGCTGGCCGAAGATGGCCTCGCGCATCTCGTACGCGGCGCCGTGACTCGCCCGAGCCGAGAGGTAGCCTTGCGCGAACTGGAGCAGCCCGCCGGCCAGCGCGACCGCGATGAGGCTGAGCGACCCGGCGAGCAGCACGTCGCTGCGGGCGTCGGCGATCCCCACATCGATGACGCGCCTGAGGATCTGAGGTGCGACGAGATCGGCCGCCGCCGCTCCCAGCACGGCCAGAACGGCGAGCGCCGCCACGGGAGCGTAGCGACGCAGGAATCGAAGCGATCGGACGAGGTCGCGGGACACGTGTTCCTCCAGGCTCGCGACGAGCATACCCCAGGATGCGACCGGGGCGGGACCGGGAGGGGTTCCGGTCCCGCCCCTGGGGCAGGGAGGAAGGGGAGAACGAGGGGAGGCGTCTCGTCCCTTCGGCTACGCGCTCAGTATCGCCCCGGGGTGTGGGCCGACGATGCGACCGCCGTGGAGGATTCGTGGAGATGATCCGCGGCCCGAGGGCGGAGCATGATGGCCGGGGCCTCGGTTAGGGCGCGATGGAGGACTCGGGGGGCGTCGCGGTGACCGGCGCGGCCTCCCGGGGCGGCCGCGTCGGGGCGCTCGTGGTGAGCGCAACCCCGGTCACGATGACCGCCATGCCGAGCAGCATCCAGACGTCCACGGGCTCCTGCCGGACGAATCCGAGCGTGCCGGCCGCCCAACCGAGGAACACCGCGATCACAGGGTTGACGTATGCGTAGGTCATGACCTTGGAGGCGGGGACGTTGCGCAGCAGCCAGACGAAGGCGGTGAACGCCACGCACGAACCGATGACCGAGAGGTACGCGAGCGCCCAGAACCCCTGCGGCGTGAGGGTGAAGCGAGGCCACTCTCCGGCGACAGTGCCGATCAGGAGGAGGACCCCGCCAGCGGTCAGCATCTGGTAACCGGTCGTGACCGTCGAGTCAACCGCCACCGTCCGTCGCTTGCTGAGCACTGAGCCGATCGTCCAGAACCACGTTCCGATGATCTGCAGTCCGACGCCCACGAGCTCGTCGCCCGCTCCCGTGATGCCGGTGAGCCGTGGAGCCATGAGAACGCCCAGTCCCGCGAACCCGATGATGAGGCCGAGGTAGCCCCGCGCGGACGGTCGATCCATGCCGGGGACGAGCGATTCAGCGAGAGCGACCCACAAGGGGAGCAGAGCGACGATGAGCGCCGCCAGGCCGGATGCGATCGTGCGCTCGGCGAGGAAGGTGGAGTACATGCCGCCGACGAGCAGCAGGATCCCGACCGCGGCGATGATCCGGTACTGATCCCAACGGACTCGCAGCGGCGTTCCTCGGAGGTGAGCGAAGCCGAGCAGCAGGAGGCCTGCCGGCACGAGACGCCAGCCGGCGAAGAGCGCGGGCGGCAGCGCGGCCTCCAATCCGACGCGGATGCCGAGATACGTCGATCCCCACACCACATACAGCACGGCGAACGCGATGATCGTCTTAGCTCGATGCGACCATCTGAGGGGATTGAGCGACACGCGGGTTCCTTTCGGCGCTGATGCGTGCGCACCACGATAGCAGCATGCGTTCGTCGAATCCCGTCAGCGGGGGATCATCTCAAGGTCAGGGGTCAGGCTGCGGCCAGACGTCCGGCCTGGTATACTCGAAGCCCGTGGAGACGCCCGATCCACCCATGGAGGTAGAAGCAGCCTATGTCGAAGCACACTCCAGCGGGCAGGACCCTGCCCATCCCCGGTAGAGCCGCGAGCGGTCTCGTACTGGCGCTCACGGTACTTGCGGCATCCCTTGCCCTTGCCCCCGCCGCCTTCGCGACCTACCCGCCGAACTACAACCCGCTCCTCGTGATCTCAGAGGAGAACTGGCGGGACTGCTACTCGATGACGCAGTCGGACATCCAGGCGTTCCTCGAGACGCAGAAGGGCGTGCTGAAGTCCTACTCATGCGCCGAGGGCGGTCCGAGCGGGACCCACAGCCAGGTCATCAAACCCGCCTCGCAGATCATCGCCGAGGCCGCGGTCTACTACAGGGTGAACCCGAAGCTGATCATCGCGACGCTCGAGAAGGAGCAGTCGCTCATCTCGCAGCCGTGGCACACAGGCCGTGACATCGATCCCACCTCGACGCACAACTACAGCACTGAGTATCACCTCATGTACGCCATGGGCGCGGGGGTGTATCCCGGCAGCCCCGACCGTCACCCCGGCTTCGGGGACCAGGTCTGGGAGGGTGCTCGTTTGCTCGGCAAGACCGACGGCCCGTACGCCTGGCATCCCGGCAAGGTCAAGCGCGTTTACAGCTACGAGCATTCGGCCAACATCGACATCGTGCCGCTCAATCAGCCGACGTGGAACTTCTACACGTACACGCCCTACTACCCGCAGTTCAGCGTGTGGGCGCAGTACAACAAGTTCTTCGGCGATCCGCTCGTGAACCCGGACATGGGACGCGTGCATCGCTTCTACAACAAGAAGAACGGCAGCCACTTCTACACGGCTTCCGAGAATGAGCGATACCTCGTCTCGCTCAAGTTCCCGGACACCTTCGCCTACGAGGGTACTGCCTACTCGATCGCCACCTCGTCGACGGTCAACGCCGATCCCCTCTACCGCTTCTACAACAAGCGCAACGGCAGCCATTTCTACACGAGTTCAGCGGCGGAGAAGGACCAGGTCATCGCCACGTTCTCGGCCACCTACTCGTTCGAAGGCCCGGCATACAACGTCTCGAGCGCCCAGCAGCCGGGCTCGGTGCCCGTGTACCGCTTCTACAACAAACGCAACGGCAGTCACTTCTACACGATCTCGGCCGCCGAGAAGGACCAGGTGATCGCCAAGTTCTCGAGCACGTACGCGTTCGAGGGCGTGGCCTACCACGTCGAACTCAAACGGTAGCGTCGACGTCCCCGCATGCCGCATGACGCACGCCTACGAGCATCCTCGCCCAGCGCTGACAGCCGACGTCGTCGTCGTGCGGGGACAGGGAGCGGCTCGCGAGATCCTGCTGATCAGACGCGCGCATGATCCGTTCGCGGGCTCGTGGGCGCTCCCCGGCGGATTCATCGACGCCGGGGAGACCCCGCAGGACGCGGCCCGGCGCGAACTCTCTGAGGAGACCGGCATCGTCTCGGCAGACGGGCTTCGGCTGGTTGGTGTCTACGGCGCACCCGGACGGGATCCGCGGGGATGGACGGTCTCCGTGGCGTACCGTGTCTCGATCTCCGGGGAGCCAGCCATCCGGGCCGGCGACGACGCGGACGACGCGCGCTGGTTCGCCGAGGATCAGTTGCCCCCTCTTGCCTTCGATCACGACAGGATCGTGACCGACGCCTTGGGGATGGCGCCTGCAGACGGCTGACGGCTACTGCCCGAGGTAGAACGCGATGCCTTCGAACGAGTAGACACCGGGCCACCTCTCCGCGACGCTCGCACGCTCCTGCTCGGACGCGGTGTAGAAGTGGCTGCCATTCCGGTTGTTGTAGAAGCGGTAGACCGGCGTCTTGCCTGGCGCATAGGCGGGGGAGACGAGGTAGCTCTCACCCTCGTAGGTGTACGCGGCGCCGAGCGTGGCTCTGATCGTGTCGCGCTCGGCGGTCGAAGCGGTGTAGAAGTGACTGCCGTTGCGTTTGTTGTAGAAGCGGTAGAGCGCCTGTGTGTTCCGGCTCGCCTTCGTCTCGTAGGCGACTCCCTCGAACACGAACGTGCCAGGATAGCGTGCGATCACCTGATCCCGCTCGGCGGCGGAGGGCGTGTAGAAATGCGTGCCCGTTCGGGTGTTGTAGAAGCGGTAGACCGGCAGTTGCGGCTCCGGCGCGACCGACCAGGTCAGGACGCTCGCGCCCGTGCCCTCGTAGGCGAACACCTCGATGTAGAACTCACCAGCGGTCGCCGGCGTGTAGCTGATCCGCTCGGGGTAGCCGGTCGCCGCCTGCTTCGAGGAGCGGATCGCGGTTGCGTGGACCGCGGCGCTCGTTCCGGGCGCGTACAGGAAGAGATCCAGGTCGAGGTTCATCGGGGATCCGGAGTTCGGAGACAGGCTGAGCGTCAGTGTCTCGCCGGCGCCGACGGGGACGCGGTACACGGCGCCGCGCATGGCGGGGTTGTCTGCGTCGAGCGTGGGGACCGCCACAGGCGATGCGGGGAGCGGTTCACCGGGGATGCCGGCGGTGAGCGCCGCCGCCGGGCTTGCCGCGGTGATCGCCAGGACGAGCGCTCCGAGAGCGAGGAGCGCGGCGCGTCGACGCATGGGACTCCCTTCAGCCGCGCGAAGCCTGTCGCGCGAGATGCCCGGGCCTGAGGCCCGTGTCGTGTGGGGCGTTCGGGACCATCCTACGGACTTGTGCGGGAGGCGGCAACGCGCCGCTTCCCCAGGCGCGAGCACCGCTCCGATCGTCCGCTGTGCCGTTCGCGTACGGAGTGGCGCTCGGATTGACACCGGAGTCGTCGCTTCAGTAAGGTGTCCGGTACGTGCATATCGCCGTTGACGGGGATGAGTACGCGTCACCAGTACGGCAGCAGAGAGCCGGGGTAGCTGCGAACCGGCGCCGGAA
Organism: uncultured Coriobacteriaceae bacterium; assembly: GCA_964472485.1. Lineage (GTDB taxonomy): Bacteria > Actinomycetota > Coriobacteriia > Anaerosomatales > Anaerosomataceae > CAYYLR01. The sequence continues at coordinate 17,155 of CAYYLR010000006.1, read as the reverse complement.
CGAACGCGGAACATGGCCCCGGAGGCATCCGGAGGAACGGTGCGCAAGCGCCCAGTAATGCCGGACGGACGCCCCCGTTATCGTAGGCTGATTGAGCATCGGACCCCCGGCGTAGACCTCCCACACGCCGCGGCCAGACCACCGGTCCCGTGCTCGAGAGGAGGCCGCACCTAGGTGCGGTGAAGTCGGGTGGTACCGCGAAGGACATGCGCCTTTCGCCCTGACACACGGTCCGGGTGGGAGGCGTTTCGTATGTCGGAGGTGAACGCGGATGGCCAGGAGCTGGGACGAGATCAACGAGCGCATCGCGAGCGGAGAAGCGGTCGTCATGACCGCGGAGGAGTTCGCGATCCTCGCCGCTGATGAGGGCGTCAGCGCGGCGGCCAGTAAGGTCGACGTCGTGACGACGGGGACCTACGGACCGATGTGCTCGTCGGGCGTGATGCTCAACTTCGGTCACAGCGATCCTCCCATCAAGATGGGCGAGATCCTCCTCAACGACGTTCCCGCGTACGGCGGACTGGCGGCTGTCGACACGTATCTCGGCGTGACCGAACCGAGCCGCATCCGTGGCATCGAGTACGGTGGCGCGCACGTGATCGAGGACCTGCTGCGCGGTCGTGCGGTGCGGCTACGGGCGACCGGTCCAGGCACGGACTGCTACCCGCGGACC
>CAYYLR010000006.1:0-16458 GCA_964472485.1 uncultured Coriobacteriaceae bacterium | reverse complement strand
GTGCGCCTCGAGGACCTGAACCAGGCGTACTTCTTCAACCCGCGCAACGCGTACCAGAACTACGCGGTGGCGGTGAACTCCGGCGACACGACCCTGTACACGTACCTCGGCCCGCTCTCACCGCGTCTCGGCAACGCGACGTACTGCTCCGCGGGCGCGCTCTCACCGCTGCTGAACGATCCCACCTACCGCACGATCGGTGTGGGTACGCGGTGCTTCGTCGCGGGCGCGCCAGGATACGTGGCATGGCAGGGAACGCAGCACAACCCGCACACGGACCGGGATGCCAACGGGGTCCCGGTCCGGCCGGCAGGCACGCTCGCGGTGATCGCGGACCTGAAAGCGGCCCGTCCGGAGTACTTCGCGGCGGCCACGTTCACCAAGTACGGGGTGTCGAGCTTCGTCGGCATCGGCGTACCCATCCCGGTGCTCGATGAGGACATCGCGGCCACCCTGGCGCTGACCGACGCCGACCTGTCCGCCACCGTCTACGACTACGGGGTGCAGCGGCGATCGCGTCCGGCGCTCGGTACCGTCACGTATGCCGAGCTGCGCAGCGGTGAGATCGACCTGGACGGCACGAAGGTCCCGTGCGGCCCGATCAGCTCGCTGCCGGTCGCGCGTCGGATCGCCGGCGAACTCAAGCGGTGGATCGTTGACGGACGGTTCCAGATCACGCGCCCGCTCGAGCCGCTGCCGCAGGTCGGTACTGCGGCGTTCGGTCCGCTCGAGATTCGCGCCGAGGAGGCGATCTAGTCATGGCCCGTAAGAGACTCGATCTCACCTTCCCGCCCCGGCAATCGCTCAAGCCGGTGGTCTACCATCTGGTGAAGGACTTCGACCTCGTGCCCAACATCCTGCGCTCGCAGATCCAGCCCGGCCAGGAAGGGCGCATGCTCCTGGAGGTCACCGGCTCGAAGGAGAGCTTCGCCGCCGGCGTCGCGTTCCTCGAGGAGCAGGGCTTGACCGTCCGCGAGGCGGCGAGCGACATCTGCCTCGACGAGGATCGCTGCGTCGACTGCGGGTTGTGCACCGCGGTCTGCAAGCCCGGAGCGCTCACGCTTGACCGCGAGTGCGGGACACTCGCGCTCGACAAGGACAAATGCGTCTACTGCGAAGCGTGCGTGATCGCCTGCCCGAGGCGCGCCATCACGCTTCGGTTCTAGCGGGAGGAGCACGGTATGCCCGATATCCTGCGCCGGCTCGGCTCCGAGGTGCTCGTCATCGACGGCGGCATGGGAACCATGCTGCAGCGTGCGAGCATCCCGCCGGAGCAGTCCGCCATGCAGCTCAACATCACCGCGCCGGAGGTGCTGGAGGAGATCCACCGCCTCTACGCCGTGGCCGGGGCGGACTGCGCTACCACCAACAGCTTCGGCGGCACCCGCTTCAAGCTTGCCGCCTACGGGCTCGAAGACGAGGTCGAAGAGCTCAACCGCGCCGCGGTCCGTATCGCCCGGCGGGGCGGGTCGCCGCACGTCCTCGGGAACCTCGGGCCGAGCGGTCGCGTGCTCGAGCCGCTGGGCCCCGCACGCTTCGATGAGGTCTTCGACGCCTTCGCCGAGCAGGTCTCCGCGCTTGCTGCCGAGCGTCCCGACGCGCTGCTCATCGAGACGATGACCGACGTCGCCGAGGCCCGGTGCGCGGTGCTCGCCGCTCGCAGCGTGACCGACCTCCCGGTCTTCGTGACCGTCACGTTCGGCGCGAACGGCCGGATGGACCTCTCGGGCACCGGACCTGAGGCGGCGGCGGTCATCCTGGAGGCGGCGGGCGCGTCGGCGGTGGGCATGAACTGCGGGCTCGGCCCCGAGCAGATGCTGCCGCTCGTGGAGCGCATGGCGGGAGCGACGTACCTGCCGGTGATCGTCCAGCCGAACGCGGGTATGCCGACCCTCGTCGATGGCGAGACACTGTTCCCCGCGACGCCCGAGGAGCTCGGGGAGTACGCCGCGCGGTTCGTCGACGCGGGCGCGTCGCTCGTCGGCTCGTGCTGCGGGTCCACCCCCGCGTTCACGGTGACGATCGCCGAGTTCGGCAAGGAGCGTCCGCTCGCGGCGCGGCGCCCGGGTCATCCCGGGGTGGTCGTCGCCGGACCGAGGCGGGTTCACCGCATCGGGGCCGGAGAGCGGCTCACGGTCGTGGGAGAGCGCATCAACCCCACCGGCAAGCGCCGGCTCGCCGACTCACTCCAGGCCGGTACGCTCGACGTTGTCCGCGAGTACGCGGTCGAGCAGGCCGAAGCGGGCGCCGATGTGCTCGACGTGAACGTCGGTGCGGTCGGGGTCGACCAGGCTGCGCTGCTGCCGGCCGTGGCGCTCGCGCTCACCGGCATCGTGGACACGCCGCTTGCGCTCGATACCACCGACCATGCCGCCCTTGAAGCCGCCCTGCGGGTCTACCCCGGCCGTGCGCTGATCAACAGCGTGAGCGGCGAAGAGGCGTCGATGTCCGCGGTCCTTCCGCTGGCTGTCCGCTACGGGGCGGCCGTCGTCGTCCTCGCGCTCGATGATGCGGGGATTCCCGCGACAGCCGCCGAGCGGGTGGCCGTCGTGGAGCGGGTGCGGGCGCGCGCGCACGAGGCGGGCCTGACCGATGACGATCTGCTCGTCGACACGCTCGTGCTGGCAGCCGCCGCGGGCGAGGCGGGCGCCACCGAGACGGTCGATGCCGTCCGCGAGGTGGCGGGCGGGCTCGGACTCGCGACGATCGTCGGCGTGAGCAACGTGAGCCACGGGCTGCCGGGGCGCCCGTCGCTGAACGCGCACTTCCTGTCGATGGCCGCCGGGGCGGGTCTTGCCGCCGCGATCATCAACCCGTCCGATCCGGATATCGCCCGCGCGGTCGCGGCGATCGACGTTCTGCGCGCCGCCGACCCCCGGGCCGAGCGATGGATCGCCACGGCGTCGGGAGTCGAGGCGCCGGCCGCCCCCTCGGGCGACGACGACGTCGCCGCTCGGCTGAGCGGCGCGGTCGAGCGTGGTGACGCTGACTCCGCGCCGGACCTCGTCGATGCGCTCGTCGGTATCGGGGTGGATCCGCAGGCGGTGATCGCCGACGTGCTCACGCCCGCCATCCAGCGGCTCGGCGACGCGTACGGCCGCGGCGAGGTCTTTCTCCCGCAGCTGGTCGCAGCCGCCGAGGCCATGAAGGTCGCGGTCGAGCGGGCGAAGAGCCATCTGCCGGCGGGAGAGCGGACGGCTGTCGGCCGCGTCGCGTTCGGCACGGTCAAGGGGGACATCCACTCGATCGGCAAGGACATCTGCATCAGCATGCTCGAGAGTCAGGGCTTCGCTGTGACCGACCTCGGCGTGGACGTACCGGCCGAGCGTTTCGCGGCGGCGGCCGGCGAGGCCGACGCGGTGTGCCTCTCGGCTCTCATGACCACGACGCTGCCCGCGATGGCCGAAGCGGTCGAGGCGGTCCGCGGCGTCTCGGGCGTACCGGCGCTGGTGGGCGGGGCCGTCGTGACGGCGGAGTACGCCGCCTCGATCGGCGCCGGCTATTCGGTTGACGCGCCGGGGTGCGTTCGCGCGGTGAGTGCCGCCATCCGGCGGGACGGAGGGCGGACACCATGATCATCACGCGTCCGCGCGAATGGGAGCGCACGCTCGACAGCCTACGCTCGATCGGCGCCCGGCGGGTGTTCATCATGGGGTGCGGACAGTGCGCCACCGTGGCGAAGACCGGCGGGGAGACCGAGGTGCGGGCGACAGCCGAGGCCCTCGCGTCCGATGGGTTCGAGGTGACCGGCTGGACCGTCGGCGAGGTGACCTGCCACCTGGGCGGTACGCGGCTTGAGAGCAGGAGGCACGGCGGTGAGCTCGCGGACGCCGACGCGGTGCTCGTGCTGTCATGCGGCGCCGGTGTGCAGACGGTGGCGGATTCGGTCTCGATCCCCGTGCTGCCGGGGCTCGAGTCGCTGTTCCTCGGTAACGTCATCCGTGGCGGCGTGTTCGAGGAGCGCTGCCAGATGTGCGGTGACTGCGTGCTCGACCGCACGGCGGGCATCTGCCCGGTGACGACCTGCCCCAAGGGGCTGCTGAACGGACCGTGCGGCGGCATGTGGGACGGACGCTGCGAGGTGCTGACCGACCGCGAGTGCACGCATGTGCGCATCCGTCGCCGCCTCGACGACCAGCGCCGCGCGCTCGACGGAACCATCGAGCCGAAGGACTTCAGCAAGACGCTCAAGCCTGGCGGCATCGATATCCGGAAGGGCGGGCGCCGATGAGCCGGCTTCGAGACGCGCTCGAGCGCGGAGAGTTCGTCGTCACGGGGGAGATCGCGCCGCCTAAGGGCGCCGACCTCTCCGCCATGCGTGCGAGCGTGGCTGCGCTTGCGCCTCACTGTCACGCGCTCAACGTCACCGACAACCAGGGCGCGAGTCTGCATCTCGCGAGCCTTGCCGCGTCGAAGATCGTGCTCGACATGGGCGCCGAGCCGATCTTCCAGCAGACATGCCGGGACCGGAACCGCCTCGCGCTCCAGTCGGACCTGCTCGCGGCGTGGTCGCTTGGACTTGAGAACGTGCTCATGGTCACCGGCGACGATCCGCGCGCCGGCGATCATCCCACCGCGAAGGGCGTCTTCGACCTGGACTCCACCCAGCTGGCCCAGATCGCGGTAGGCCTGAACGAGGGGCGCGACATGACGGGTCGCCAGCTCAAGGGGGGCACCGGCTTCTACATCGGCGCGGCCATGTTCCCGGAGGCCGAGCCGTGGAACGTCCAGCTTGCGCGCACCGAACAGAAGATCGCCGCCGGGGTGCGCTTCTTCCAGACGCAGGCGATCTTCGACATCGGCAAGCTCGAGCGCGCGGTGGCGGTCATGAGGCCGCTCGGCGCGAAGGTGATCGCGGGCGTGCTCGTGCTCAAGAGCCCGCGCGTCATCGACTTCATCAACGAGCGGCTCGCGGGACTCATGGTCCCGGAGCATCTCGCGCGGAGGATCCGCGCCGCCGATGACCCGGCGGAGGAGGCGATCCTGCTCGCCGCCGAGCAGGTTCGTGAGATCCGCGGGATCGCCGACGGCGTGCACGTGATGGCGCTCGGGCTCGATGAAGCGGTGGGCCGCATCCTCGGCGAGCAGGTGTAGGCAACGCGTCATCTCGCGCGTGTCCGCGTCGCCAGGTAGAATCGGCTCACGGTCGTTGTCGTGACGGCCGGGACGGGCGGCGGAATGCGTACCATCGCGCTCTACAGCGACATCCACGGCAATGCGCTCGCGCTCGACGCGGTGCTGGCCGACATCGCAGCGTCCGGGATCCACGAGCGCTACTGCCTCGGCGACCTCGTCGGCTACGGTCCGATGCCCGAGGAGTCGGTCGTCCGCGTTCGCCGAAGCGGCGACCCGATCGTCCGTGGCAACTACGACCGCGCGATCGGCGAGCATCGTGGTGACTGCGGAAGCCTGCATTCCGATCCGCAGGAGACGCTGGACGCGGCAGAGGCGTTCGCGTACACCATCAACGCCGTAAGCGCCGAGCACCAGGCGTATCTCGCCGCCCTGCCGGAGGAGATCAGGCTCGATCTGCCTGGTGCGACGATGCTGCTTTGCCACGGGATCCCCGGCGCCGTCACCGAGGGACTGGCGGGCGATGCGCCCGCCATCGACATCATCAGGCACGTGCGCTCGGCCGGGGTTCAGATCGTGTGCGCGGGGCACGCGCATGAGCCGTTCCATCGTTCGGTGCCTGACGGTGTGACGACCCTTCACTGGGTCAACCCCGGCTCGGTCGGCAGACCCACGGGCCGTGATCCGAGGGCGGTCTGGAGTGAGGTCGTCATCGGCGGTCGTGGCGAGGTCCTCGCACGAGCGCACGACGATCTCGGGTGCGGACCGCTTGGCGTCTCGGGTCTGTGGCTCGGCGTGGTCGTTCATCGCGTCGAGTACCGTAACGCCGAGGTGCATCGGATGATGATGGCGAAGGGCCTTCCAGGCGGTCTCGCGGCGGCGTTCAAGGCCCCGCTCGGCGAGGTCAGGGCCGACCGGCTCGCCGATCCCCCCGCGCCGCCCGGGATTCCGGGGAGCGGCGCCTCGACGGTGCTGCAGTCCGAGCGGAAGTGCGTGTGCGCCCTCGGCGACCGGATCACGACGTACGAGTCGCTCGCGGCGATCTTCGGTGGTCCGGTCGATTCCGCCGGGGCGGCCGTGCGCGGGCTGCGCGACTCGATCCGCTCCTGCCGCGTCAGTCCGAACCTTGATGAGGTCGCGATCATCCGATCGATAGAGCGTGCCGATGTGGCCCTCGCATCACGCGAGGGCGCGGCGGCGTTCGAAGCCGAGCGCCGCCGCCTGTACGGTGCGGACGGTCGATTCGACCCGTTCACGAACGTCCTGTCGCCGAGCGAGGTCACGTACGTCTCCGGCGCGGCGAAGGACACCGAAGCGGCGCTCCGGACGCTTTACCGCGAAGCGGAGTTCGAGCCGCCGGGCGAGTGCTCGCCCGGTCATATCGCGGTCGAGCTGTCGTTCATGGCTCACTGTCTGCGCCGGGGGTCCCGTACGTCCGCGGCGTGGCTGCTGCTCTCGAACGACTTCTTCGTAGAGCATCTCGCGGAGTGGGCGATCCTCTTCGCCGTGGTCATCGGGCAACAGGCTCGTGAGCCGGTCACCGCGTGCGCCGGCGCGGCGCTCGACAAGCATCTCGCGTGCGAGGCGTCGATCTTCCGGCATGCGGTGCCTGAGTACTGCGAGCTGCGCGGCACGGCGATGCCGGAGTCCGTCTGACGCGTGGTATCATCGCGCCCACCACACCGGGCATCTGAGGGGAGTGTCATCATGCCTCACACCGAACGGCCAAGCCTCGACCTGTGGCTCGCCGAGGTCAAGAACGAGCCGGGAGCGGCCGATGTCGGCATGTACCTGTGCCACAACCGCGTGGTTCGTTCGAACTCCCGTGACGGACGTCCGGTCGTCGGGATGGATCTCTCGGTCGACCGTTCGCGGTTGGCCGAGTTGGTCGAGACAGCGCGCTTCATGGAGGGCGTCTCGGTCGTACGCGCCTGGGTCAACGAGGGGCGCCTTCGGGTGGGTGACGACATCATGTACGTGCTCGTCGGTGGTGACATCCGCGACAACGTCATCGAGGCGCTCACAGCGTTCGTGCGCATGATAGAAGCCGAGGTCGTCACCGAGACGGAGCTGCGCCCCGATCCGTCCGCTTAGCGTCAGGAGTCAGCGATGGACATCGTCGTTGTTGGCGGCGGCCCCGGCGGGTACGCCGCGGCCTTCGAGGCCGCACGGCTCGGCGCCTCGGTCACCCTCGTCGAGCGTGAGCGCCTCGGCGGGACCTGCCTCAACTGGGGCTGCATCCCCACCAAGGCGATCCTGCGCTCGGCGCACATCGTCGCGGACATCCGCGACGCCGCGACGTTCGGCCTCTCGGCGGATGCGGCGCGCGTCGATCTCGACGCCCTCCGCGACCGCACGCGCGGGGTCGTCGACGAACTGGTCGCACAGGTCGAGGCGACCGCCAAGCGGCTCAAGGTGACGGTCCTCCACGGGGAGGGCCGACTGGCGGGACCACGACGCGTGGAGGTCATGGGTTCCAGCCGCGAACCCGCCGTACTCGAGGCCGACGCGATCATACTCGCGACGGGCTCGACCGTCTTCAAGCTCCCGAACATCGATCACGACCTCGAGGGCGTCTGGACGAGTGATGACGCCGTGACGCTGGCCGGCATGCCGGGGGAGATCGTCATCATCGGCGGCGGTGTCATCGGCCTCGAGTTCGCGTGCGCGTACGCGGCGTTCGGCGCGGCGGTCACGGTCGTCGAGCTCATGGAGCAGGTGTTGCCGGGCAACGACCGCCGGGTCGTCAAGCAGGTTCAGGTCGCGCTTGAGGAGATGGGCGTGGCGTTCCACCTCGGTGACGCGGTCGGATCCGTCGAGCGGGTCGGGACGCGTATGCGCTCGACGTTGCGAAGCGGTGCGGTCCTTGAGAGCGACGTCGTGATGAGCGCGGTCGGGCGCATGCCGAACTCCGCGGGGTTCGGCTTCCCCGAGGCCGGCGTCGAGATGGATCGGGCGGCCGTGAAGGTCGACGAGCACTTCCGTACGAGCGTGGAGGGAGTCTACGCGGTCGGTGATCTCATCGGCGGCATGATGCTCGCCCATGTGGCCGAGGAGGAGGGCGTCGTCGCGGCGCGCAACGCGGTCGCCGAACTCAAGACCGTGGGGGCCGAGGCGCGCCTCGAGACCGTGCGCTACGACTGCATCCCCGCGTGTGTGTACACCTTCCCAAACGTGGCGGTCGTCGGCAGCTCACGTGACACGGAGAAGGAGCGCGGGATCGACGCGGTCCAGGCGGTCGCGAAGTTCGCCGCGAACGGCCGCGCGCTCGGCGAAGGCGAAGCCGGCGGTTTCGTTCAGATCGCCGCCGAGCGGGGCACCGGGCGCATCATCGGGTGCCAGATCGTCGGCCCTTTCGCTGTCGAGATCATCCACGAGGTCGCCGTCGCGATGCGACACGGGCTCACCGTGCGCGATCTTGCCGAGACGGTCCACGCTCATCCGACCGTGTCCGAGGCCGTGCGCGCCGCGTGCGCCGACGCCGCCGGCAAGTGCGGCCTGTGACGTGACCCGTCAGGTCGACTCCACGCAGCGCCGTCTGCCAGCCTGGCTGCGGCGACCGATCGCGCACGCCGGTGGATTCCGCGCGGTCGACGGCCTGCTCGCCGAACTCGGACTCTCGACCGTCTGCGAGGAGGCGCGCTGTCCCAACCGGGGCGAGTGCTTCTCGAGCGGCACCGCCACGTTCCTGATCGCGGGAGACTCATGCACGCGCGGCTGCCCCTTCTGCGCCGTGGAGACCCGCTCGCCGAGGCCGTTGGACGCCGACGAGCCGCGGCGGGTCGCCGAGGCGGTGGCGAGACTCGGCCTAGGCCACGCCGTCGTCACGATGGTCACGCGAGACGACCTGGAGGACGGAGCCGCTGGCCACGTCGCGTCCACGATCGCCGCGATCCGCGCGGAATGTCCGGGCGTCGCGGTCGAGGTGCTCGTGAGTGACTTCGGCGGCGACGATGCGGCGCTCGACCGGGTGCTGAGCGCTGAGCCGGATGTCTTCAACCACAACGTCGAGACGGTCCCGCGCTTGTACCCGGAGGTCCGGCCGGACGCATCGTACGACCGCAGTCTCCGAGTGCTGCGCCGTGCCGCTGAGCACCGCGGCATCCCGGTCAAGTCGGGTCTCATGCTCGGCCTGGGAGAGCACGAGGGCGAGGTGCTCACTGTCATGCGGGATCTTCGCGAGAACGGCTGCGAGCTGCTGACGCTCGGTCAGTACCTGCGTCCGAGCGCCGCCCATCTGCCGGTCGTCTCGTTCGTCGAGCCGTCGACCTTCGCCGAGCTTGCCCGCGCGGGACGGCGGATGGGCTTCTCGGGCGTTGCGAGCGCTCCGTTCGTGCGCTCGAGCTACCACGCGGGCGAACTCGTCTCCCGGCCCTCGAACCGCCGTGCCGCGGGCGGCGACGACGGCTGAGGGTCCCGGCGTCAGCCGTCCGTACCGCGCAGCGTGATCGGGTCGGCGGCGCACCCGCGTCCGCTCTGCTTCGCGGCGTACAGCGAGCGGTCGGCGGCGGCCAGCAGCTCCTCGGATGAGCGGGGCGTCGAGCCGGGAGGGTCATCGGCAACCACGCCGCCGATGCTGACCGCGAGCGGTGGAAGCGACGCGTCGACCGCCTCGACCCGCAGACCACGCACGGCGTCCACGATGCGCGAGCAGAGCTCCCGGTAGGCGCTCTCGTCGGTCTCCGGCGCGATGATGGCGAACTCGTCGCCACCGTAACGCACGAGCATGTCCGAGGCGCGAACGCACGCGCGGAGCGTGTGGCCCAACGCCGCGAGCACCGCGTCTCCGGCGCCATGACCGTACTCGTCGTTGACCTGCTTGAAGTGATCCACATCCAGCAGCGCCACGGTGAGGGGATGACCGTACCGGGCCGACCACGCGGTCCAGTGCGGCAGGTGCGCGAAGAGCGCTCGCCGGTTGTAGATGCCGGTCAGCATGTCGTGGGTCGCGAACGCGGTGAGTCTGAGGTTGTCCCGCCACGTCCGTGAGAGCACCGTCGCGAGCAGGCCGGCGAGCGATCCGGGCGCGTGGTGTCTGCCGATCGCCTCGACCAGACGCTGCAGGTGCGCCTGATAGGCGGCATGGCGGCGCTCCGCCTGCGCCGGTTCAGTGAGGTGGATGAGCTCGCTGAACACAGGGTCGATCATCACGAACTCGATCTTTGCGGCTAGTCCCAACATGCCGTCGATGTCGAGCCGGGCGAGGTCAGCGTCATGGATGACGCTGACCTCGGCGTTCAACGCATCGAGGCGGGCGGTGAGCTCGGTCGTGTCGTTGACGATATCGGGGAGGAGGCCATGCTCCCACGCGTCGAGCAGGTTCTGCCACCACCCGGTATGCTCGCCCTCGTCCCTGGCGAGCCGCGCGAACGTTCGTGCGAGATCGGGATCGGGACATGCCGCCGACAGCCCGTTGTAGAGCCGCTCGGCGTGCTCGTCCATCCGAACGCACAACTCGAGGATGTCTCGCATCGCGCCCTCCCTCGCATGGAGTCTCCGAGGAGTATGTCCCCCGTCCTGGTACGATGCATCCATGGTTTGGGAACCTCGGACATATCGCCGCGCGGTCGATCCAGCCGGCCTGGTGTCGTTCGAGGTGAGGTTCGGCGAGACGGACCTTCAGGTCTGCGCACTGCGTGACCTGAGCCGCGAGGCCGGCGAGGCCGTGGCCGCCGCGCGAGCGGAACTGGAGTCCTATATCGTGTCCGATCCGCGCTTCCGGACGAGCTTCGTGCCGGTCGAGGTGCCCGCGGACGCGCCGCCGATCGTGCGCGTGATGGCGGCGGCGGGACGTGCCGCCGGAGTGGGGCCGATGGCGGCCGTGGCGGGCGCCATCGCCGAGCGAGTCGCGCGGGCGCTCGAGCCTCTCTCGGCGGAGGTGATCGTCGAGAACGGCGGCGACCTGTACCTGACCGGTCGCACCGGCCGCTCGGCGCTCCTGCTCGCGGGTGACTCCCCGCTGTCGGGCCGGGCCTCGATTGCGCTCGCGCCGGAGGATCTGCCGGTCGCGGTCTGCACGTCTTCGGGGAAGGTCGGTCACAGCGTGAGCCTCGGAAGCGCGCACGCGGTCACCGTGGTCGCCGAGGACGGCGCGTTCGCCGACGCGGTCGCCACCGCGCTCGGCAATCGTGTGCACGAGCCCGGTGACATCGCCCGGGCGCTCGCGCGCGGCGCGTCGATCCCGGGCGTGCGGGGTATCGTGGTCATCGCAGGGGACCGCATCGGCGCCGCCGGAGGCATAACCCTGTCAGGAGTCTGAAGGACGCGACGGGCACACCGCCCGTGAAGGAGGGATCGTGATGGACAGCATCGACGAACTGGATATGTTCGAAGCCGAGCGCCGGCTCGCGCTCTACAACGAGTACCGTGACGCGGCGCGCGTCTTCACCTTCTACATCGAGACGGAGTTGCGCGCATACCTCGCGAACGACGTCCATGTCGAGCCGGTCGCCGGACCGGGCGGCACGTACTTCAAAGTGACGCTGACCGATGTGTGGATCTACGAGGCGGAGCGTCTCAACCGTTTCGTGCCCGAGACGGTGATCTACTCGGTGAACGACGTCCACGTGCAGCGGCTCAAGGGCGAGGAGTAGCGCGAGATGAGCGGCGGGGGCCCCTTCGGGCTCAGCGAGGCAGATGCCGCCGGGCGCGCTCGCCGGCTGCGCGCCGAGATCGCCCATCACGACTGGCGGTACCACGGTCTTGACGCACCCGAGATCTCGGACGCGGCGTACGACGCGCTCGTGCGTGAGCTGTGGGAGATCGAGGAGCGCTTCCCCGCGCTGGTCACCGGCGACTCACCCACGCGCCGTGTGGGCGCCGCGCCGTCATCCGCGTTCCCCCCGGTGACGCACGCGCACCGCATGTACTCGCTTGACAACGCGATGGACCTCGATGAGCTCGACGCGTGGCTTGAGCGGGTCGACAGGGCGCTCGGCGGACGCGAGGCGGGTTACGTCTGCGAGCTGAAGATCGACGGCAGCTCGCTCGCGCTCACCTATGCCGACGGGGTCCTCGCGCGGGCGGCTACCCGCGGTGACGGCATGACCGGTGAGGATGTCACCGCCAACGTCCGCACCATCAAGAGCGTCCCGCTGCGACTGCTCGGAGAAGCGTCGGACGCGACGGTCGAGGTACGCGGAGAGGTCTACATGCCGAAGGCGAGCTTCGCCCGCCTGAACGACGCGCAGGATGAGGCCGGGCTACCGCCGTTCGCCAACCCGCGCAACGCGGCCGCAGGTTCTGTGCGACAGAAGGACCCGGCGGTCACGGCTTCCCGGGACTTGGCGACGTTCGTCTATCAGGTCGTCGACCCACGCGCACTCGGCCTTACCACGCAGGCCGAGGCCTTGCGATGGATGCGGTCCGCCGGCTTCCGCGTCAACCCGGACATCTGCCGGTGTGCCGGGGCGGCCGAGGTGCGCGCGTTCTGCGAGAGCGCCATCGAGCGCAGGGACGCGCTGCCGTACGAGATCGACGGTGTGGTGGTCAAGGTCGACGAGTTCTCGGCCCACGATGAGCTCGGCTACACGTCGAAGGCGCCCCGCTGGGCGGTCGCCTTCAAGTTCCCGCCCGAGGAGCGCACCACCCGTCTGCTCGACATCGGCGTGAGCGTGGGGCGCACCGGCGCGCTGACACCGTTCGCCGTGTTCGAGCCGGTCACGGTGGCCGGGTCGACCATCGCTCGCGCCACGCTGCACAACGCTGACGAGGTGACGCGCAAAGGGGTGCTCATCGGCGACACCGTCGTCGTCCGCAAGGCCGGGGACGTGATCCCGGAGGTCGTCGGGCCGGTCGAGCGTCTGCGCGACGGAAGCGAGCGGCCGTGGCGGATGGTGGACGCGTGTCCGAGCTGCGGCACGCCGGTGTGGCGTCCGGAAGGCGAGGCGGTCTGGCGGTGCCCGAACGCTTCGTGTCCGGCACAGCGTCACGAGCGGCTGCTGCACTGGGCGAGCCGCGGGGCGATGGACATCGACGGGCTCGGCGAGGAGATCACGGCGCGGCTGGAGGACGAGGAGTTCGTGGCCGACGTCGCCGATCTCTATCAGCTCGACGTTCACACGCTCGCAACGCTCGACACCGGCCGGGTCCTGAAGGACGGCTCGGCGATGCTCCTCGGAGAGGCGATCGCCTCCAAGATCGTGGCAGGGTTGCAGGCGTCGAAGGACCGGCCGCTCGCCCGGCTGCTCTTCGGTCTCGGCATGCGGCACGTCGGATCGACGGTCGCCGAGACGCTCGCCGACGCATACCGGTCGATCGACGCGCTTGCGGCGGCTGATGCGGAGGAGCTTGCGCGCGTCGAGGGCGTCGGACCGAGGATCGCGGGGTCGGTCCGGGCGTTCTTCGGCAGCGAGGCGAATCGGGAGCTCATCGAGCGGCTGCGGACTTCAGGGCTCCGGCTGGCCGACGAGGCCGGCGTGCAGCGCGACCGAACGCTCGAGGGGACGACGTGGGTGCTCACCGGCTCGCTCGAGCGACGGACGCGGGAGGAGGCGGCCGCCGCGCTCAAGGAACTCGGCGCCAAGGTGACCGGCAGTGTGAGCGCGCGGACCTCGTTCGTCGTGGTCGGGGCCGATCCGGGCACGAAGTACGACCGGGCGGTCGAGCTGGGGGTACGCGTGCTCAGCGAGGACGAACTGGACGTGACGCTGGGGACCGGCCGCGCGCCGGAGGGCGGGGCGTGAGCGCCGGGGCTGCGGGCGGCCTGCCGTCGAGCGGCGGGCGGAGAGGCGGGTACTGATGCCCGCGCCGCCGCTCGCGCTCCACCCGCGCAGTTGCGACCGGTGCGGCAGGTGCATTCCCGCGTGCCCGCGCGGTGCGGTGCGGGTCGGGCGCGCCTATCTCGCCATCGAGTGGAGCCGGTGTGACGGATGCGGCGCCTGCGCGCGCGCCTGCGACCGGAGGGCCATCGTGCTGCGCGGGTCGCCGCGCGGACACGGCGTCGGCTCAGGCCGAGGGACCGCCGTCTCGCCTCAGGATCTGCGCTCGACCGGGCCGATCCCGCGCGCGCGCAGCGTGAAGCCCGCCGATACCCCGGGCTGGGCGACACCGCTCAGGGGTGGGTCGCGGGGCGGCTTCCAGTGGACGCTCCTTGAGGCTGCGGCGATGCTCTCGGTGACGTTCTCGGTGTTCATCGTCAAGGAGCTCATCATGGCGTCGGCCGCCCTCGATGGGCTTCCCGCGGGCAGCGCGGTCGCGGCTCGCGCCGGGGTGCTGGGACTCTACTACGGCGTCCAGGTCGCCGTGCTCGCGTGGCTCGTCAAGCGCCGGGGTGGTGCGCCGCGCGCCGCCGTGGGTCTCGAGCCGCCGGGGGAGGGCATCGCTGGCATCGCGCGCTCGGCGGTCCTCGTGCTCGCGGGTCTGGTTCTCACGAGGTCGGTGGCTTCGGTCTACGCATACGCGACTGGCGCGCTGGGGCTCATGCCCGACGCCACCGTGGACCTCCCAGGGCTCTTCGGTGCCGACGCGATGGGGCTGGTGCTCGCCATCGGGATGCTCGTCGTGGTCGGACCGCTCGTGGAGGAGGTCGTGTTCCGTGCGGCGCTCCTCGAGGGCCTCGCCGCCCGGTTCGGAACGTGGCCCGGCGTCATCGCCCAGGCGGCGCTCTTCGCCGCATTCCACCGTAGCGTGTGGTTGCTCTTCCCGACCTTCGTCCTCGGCATCGTCCTCGGCTGGCTGGTGAGTCGACGCGGCTCGCTTGTGCCGGCGATCGCGCTGCACGCGCTGTACAACACCATCACGGTCGCCTCCGCCTTCTACATCGCGGGGCGCGGGTGATCGCGACGCACGACAGCGGTGCGGCCGGCGAGCCGCGGCGTCCGCACGGGACTATCGTGACGGCGCCGTGCGGCCGATACTCATGGTGACGCGGCGCGGTGCCGGTCATCCGCTTCGATGATGTGCGAGGGGTTCATGTCGATGACGCGCGAGGATACGGGGGGAGCGGCCCGCGGTGTTTCGCCGTCCCCTCCCGGCCCGACGTGGGCGGCGGTCGCCGGCGTGGTGGCGTTCACGCTGATCGTCGGTGCGGCGGTGGCTCTCGCGGTCACGCAGTACCGGGACCGCGTCCACGACCAGGCGGAAGTCGCTCTCACCGCCGCGGTGGAGGATGCGGCCCGCCGCATGGACACGTGGGTCGAGCAGGGGTTCCGCGATGTGGCTGTCAGCGGGGCTCAGTCGGGTATCGGTGACCGGTACATGCGGTATCTCGCCGGCAGCGACGACCTGTTCCCGAAGACGATCGCGTCCAGGCTCGAGGCCGAGCGCACCGTCCGTGGCTACCACACCGTGCAGATGCGCGACCGTAGCGGGGGGTTCGCATTCGGGAACCGTGACGCCGAGGGATCGCTGGAGCCGTGCGTCGCGTGCAACGACGGCGCAACCCCCACCGCGGCGTCACTCGCCCGCGAATCGATCGCCACCGGGTCACCGGTGTTCACCGACGGCATCGGAATCTCCGAGACGGGGTGGCACGTCGCCTGGGCGGGGCCGTTGATCTCGAGCGCCACGAGCGCGCCGGTCGGGGCGGTCGTCTACACGGCGGACCTCGTCGAGGCGGTGCGTGTGACGCTGTCCGGGCTGCCGATGGCGTATTCGACCGGGACGATCGCGGCGCTTCGCAAGGTCGGCGATGGTTACCGCGTGATAGGAGGGGCGGCCGAGTTCTCCCTCCAGGA
The DNA here is from genome assembly GCA_964472485.1 of uncultured Coriobacteriaceae bacterium. Classification (GTDB taxonomy): domain Bacteria; phylum Actinomycetota; class Coriobacteriia; order Anaerosomatales; family Anaerosomataceae; genus CAYYLR01. Next base: position 709 of record CAYYLR010000006.1, on the reverse strand, counting down.
GGTGCCGGATGCTGGCGGGCTCCACGAGCAGCTTGCGGTGGAGACGACCCACGGCAGGACTATCGTGCGCACGGGCGTCGACGCGAGAGGCGTGCCGCTCATCGCGGCGGCGCGCCGGCTGGGCCCCACCGACTGGTTCATCGCCGCGAGGATCGATCGCGCCGAGCTGGATGCCGATGTGCGCGAGTATGCGCAGCTGCTCGGGGCGATCGGAGCGCTGGGTGTCGCGGTGGTGGCGCTTGGGACGCTGCTGACCAGGCGGCTGGTGCTCGCGCGGTACCGCGACCATCAGGCGTACCTGCAGGTCCAGGGCGCGCTCGCCGTCCGTGAGCAGTTCCTCGCGAACATGAGCCACGAGCTGCGCACCCCGCTCAACTCCGTGATCGGCTTCAGCGCGATCCTCTCGAAGGGGATGGCGGGACCGGTCAACGACGAGCAGAAGCGGCAGCTCGGCATGATCGACAGCGCGGCCCAGCGGTTGCTCGCGCTCGTTGACGATCTGCTCGACCTGAGCAAGCTCCGCGTGCAGGAACCCGTTCTCGAGATCGAGCCCGTGGACATCGCGGCCATTGTCGCGTTCGTCGGCGACCTCATGAGCCCGCTCGGAGAGGTCAAGGGGCTGAAGCAGGAGTACACGGTCCGGACCGCGGTCACCTCGATCGACACCGACCGTCACGCGCTCGAGCGCATCCTTCTGAACCTGCTCTCC
>CAYYLR010000005.1:0-31651 GCA_964472485.1 uncultured Coriobacteriaceae bacterium | reverse complement strand
ATGGAGGAGGTCGAGTTCCTCTGCGATCGCATCGCCATCATGGACCACGGCAGGATCATCGCCGAGGGCACGCTGAACGAGCTCCGCGATGTCGTCGGCGGCATGGACGTGGTCGAGATCGCGGTGAGCGGCCTTGCGGCTGACGTCGTCGAACGTGCGCGGGGGATCGATGGGATCGCGGGCATCGAGCACGACGAGAACACCATGCGCGTGCTGACGAGGAGCTCGGGCTCGATCCTCGGCGCGCTGATCACCACGCTCGAGTCGCGGGGGGCGCACGTCACCTCGGTGAGTGTCACCGAGCCGAACCTCGAGAGCGTCTTCCTGCACCTCACCGGCAAGAGTCTGCGGGACTAGCGGTGCGCGCGCTGCTCGCCATCGCCTCGAAGGACGTCCGGATCATCCTGCGCGACCGGGCCGCGACGCTCGTCATGCTGGCGATGCCGCTCGGGCTCATCTTCATCCTCGGTTCGGCGCTCGGTGGCATCGAGAGCGGCGACACCATCGACGCCAAGGTCGCTATCGCCAACGAGGATCGCGGCGAGGCAGGGGCGCTGTTCGTCGACGGGCTTGCAGAAGCCGACGAGGTCACCGCGCTGTTCGACATCGACACGACGCTCGACGCCGTGGACGCCAGGGTCGCGGTGGAGAAGGGTGACCTCTCGGCGGCGCTCATCATCCCGCCGGACCTGACCGAGCGCATCGGGTCGGGGGAGCCGGTGGCGCTCGAGGTGCTGCAGGATCCGGGATCGAGGATCACAGCGGGGATCTGGGCCGGGATCGTTCGCGCGGCTGTGGCCAGCGCTTCGGCGCAGATCATCACGGGAGAGACGATCGCGGCCGAATTCGGCGGTCCGGCCGGCATTCCGCAGGGATCGATTCCGCAACCGGGCGACGCGGGTGAGCCATCGGTCACGGTCCGTGACGTCGAGGCCGAGATCGGCGTTCGCGTCTCGATGATCTCCTACTATGCCGCCGGCATGACCGGCATGTTCCTGCTCTTCGCATCGATGTTCGGCGCGTTCGCGTTCATCAAGGAGCGCCGCGAGCAGACGCTCACCCGCCTGATGGCGAGCCCCGCGAGCACGCCGCTCATCATCGGCGGCAAGGCGCTCGGCATCTTCGCGGTCGCGGGGGCGCAGTTCATCGTCCTGCTGACCGGAACGGCGCTCCTCTTCGGTGTCGACTGGGGCGAGCACGCGATCGCGACGGTCCTGGTGGGTCTCGCCGAGGCGGCGGCGGCGGCGGGGCTGGCGATGCTGCTCGTGGCGCTCGCGAAGTCCGAGCGCGCGGTCGGCGGGATCGGGCCGGCGGTCATCATGTTCTTCGCGGCGACGGGCGGGTCGATGATACCGGCCGAGATGCTTCCGAGGTGGCTCCAGCCGTTTCAGGTGATCTCGCCGACGTACTGGGCCGTCGACGGCTTCCTCGACGTCATGCTCGGCGCGGGCGTCATGGATGTGCTGCCCAACATCGGGGCCATCCTCCTCGTCGGGCTCGTCGCCTTCACGTTCGGTGTCTGGCGGGTGAGGTACGAATGATCCGTCGTATCGCAGCGCTCACGTGGCTCAACCTCGTTCAACTGCTGCGCAATCCGAGCGAGGTCGTCGGAGTCATCGTGCTGCCGCTTGCGCTCACCCTGCTCTTCGGATCGGCCTTCGCCGGGCAGGGTGAGTCCGAGATGCGCGTCCTGGTCGTCGATGAGGACGGCAGTGCCCTCTCGGCCCGCGTGGGGACCCTCGTGGACGCCGAACCGTCGTTCGAGACGAGCGCGGTCTCGCGTGTCGAGGCCGAGCGCCTGATCAGCGAGGGTGACGCGCCGGTGGCGATCATGCTCGCCGACGGCTTCGGCGAGCGGGTCGAACGCGGGGACGCGACCATCGAGATAATGCGGGATCCCGGTTCGGAGGGAGCGCTGGCGCTAAGCGCTGTCGTCCACGGGATCGCGACCCGCATGTCGGGTAGCGCCCGGGCCGCCGCGGTCGTGACGACGCTGCGCCCGGACGCGGCGTTCGCCGACGTGTTCGCGCGGGCCGATGCCGCCTGGGAACCCGAACCGCCCGTGTCGGCGCGCGGCGAGATCGTGGTCGCCTCGGAGGTTCGCGGTGACTCGGTCATGGCGAGCGGTTCGACGTTGAGCCCCATCGGGTTCACGGTCTGGTTCATCCTGTTCCTGACGTTCGGTAGCGCGGGCGGCATCCTCGAGGAGCGTGAGACGGGAACCCTGCGACGCCTGCTCGTCACGCCGTCATCACGCACCACGATCATGCTCGGCAAGATCGCGGGCATCGTCGTCGCGGCGATCGCGCAGGCGTCGATCCTCGTCGGTCTTGGCGCCCTGCTCTTCGGCGTGCCATGGGGCCGTGACCCGCTCGCCGTCATCATGGTGCTCGGGTCGTACATCCTGGCCGGTACCGGCCTTGCGGTCCTCGTGTCAGCGGTCGTGCGGACGCGCGATCAACTCGGCGGGTTGAGTCCGCTCTTCGCGACCGGGCTCGCGATGCTCGGCGGATGCCTGTGGCCGATCGAGGTCCTGAGCCCCGTGATGCGGACGGTCGCCAAGCTCACGCCGACCGGCTGGGCGGTGCTCGGTCTCACGGACGTCGTCGCGCGCAACCAGGGGGTCGCTTCGGCTATCATGCCAACACTGGTACTCACCGCGTTCGCGCTCGTTTCGCTCGCGATAGGCGCACGGCTGCTGCGATTCGAGTGAGCCGGGCGCTTGAGGAGGTGTGATGGTCCCGGCGGCCGTGATCGATCTCGTCACGACGTTCACGAACTGGACGATCGTCGGACTGATCGCTCTGCTCGTCGTGCTCGTGGCCGTCGGCTTCGCCAACGCGCTCCTCGTCGGGTACCGCACCCTCGGGCGTCGAGCCGCCACCGACGGCTCGTCCCCGCTTCCCCAGGGCTTCATCTCGATGTACGCGTACCTCCACCTGCTCGCCGACGTGCTGCTCGTGGTCGTGGCGATCGAGTTGATCGAGACGTTCCTCGCGTTCCTCGATCACGAAAGTCCGAAGGCGTACCTGCTCGGGGTGCTCGGCGCGGCCCTCGTCGCCCTGGCCCGCCGGGTCATCGTGTTCTTCAACCCCGAGGCCGGGGACGTCCGTCCCGGTGAGATGTACGGGCACGCGGCGCTCGTGGCCGCGCTCGCCGCGGCGATCGCCGTCATCCAGCGGTTCGGCTAGCGTGGGGCAGGTGACGCGCTTCCGAGCGTCGATGGAACCGAGGACCGCGGCCGCCATCACGCTGACACTCGTGCTCTGGGCCTCGGCGTTCGCGGGGATCAAGGCCGGGCTCGTCGCGTACGGCCCGGGTGAGCTCGCGCTGCTGCGCTTCGGTACGGCCTCACTCGTGCTCGGCATCTACGCGGTCGCGGTTCGCATGAGACTCCCCGCCCGGCGGGACATGCCTCGTCTGGCGCTTGCCGGAGTGCTCGGTATCACCGTCTACCACGTGGCGCTCAACTACGGCGAGCTCACCGTGAGCGCGGGAGCGGCGAGTCTCATCATCTCGGCAGGCCCGGTCTTCACAGCGCTGATGGCGACGTTCCTGCTCGGGGAGCGGTTGACCGGCTGGGGGTGGCTTGGGATCGCGATCGCGTTCGCCGGCGTCGCCATCATCACGCTCGGTGAGGGCGAAGGCGGACCGCACCTCGAGCCCGGTGCGCTGCTCATCATGCTGTCAGCGGTGGTGACGGCGGGCTACTTCGTCGTCTCCAAGCCGCTGCTTGGCACGTACCGACCGCTTGAGTTCACGACGTACGTGATCTGGGCGGGCACCCTGCCGATGCTGCTGTGGGCACCGGGACTGCTCGCGCAGATGCCGGTGGCGCCGCCGTCAGCGACGCTCGCGGTGCTCTACCTCGGTGTGTTCCCGGCCGCGCTCGCGTACCTCTCGTGGTCGTACGCGCTCGCCAGGATGCCCGCTTCGGTCCTCTCGGCGTTCCTGTACCTCTCGCCGGTCATGGCGATAGCGATCGCGTTCGTGTGGATCGACGAGCTACCAGGTGTTCTCTCGCTCGTCGGCGGCGCGGTCGCCATCGTCGGCGTGGCGATCGTGAACGCGCGGGGGAGGCCCGCGCCCGTTCGCTAGCGGGGCATATACCATAGCGCCGGGGAATCGCAGCGCTTGGAGCGTGAGCCGGACGCGAACGCAAGGAGGAGCACACCCCATGCACGCCGAGGACACGCGCGATCCACTCGGACGTCCCGTGACCGGCGACGTCGCGCCCGAAGTCATGCTCCTCGCCGCGCTTGCCGAGGTTCAGCCGGTCCCGACGATCTACTACGGCACCGACGGCAGGATCATGGCGTACGGTTCGGCGGCCCGGCGTGTGGTCGGAGCCGACCCGCAGCGTGGCTCCGTGATCAGGGCTGACGACGGGACTGACCTGTGGACGATCATCGCCGCGCGCGCCGATGAGGCCGCGCCGGTGTTCGACGTGAAGGTGCCGTTGCGCACCGCTGACGGGGTCGTACTGGATGTCACGCTCATGGTGGCTCCGCTTCGCGCACGGCGCGGTCACCTCGGGGGCGCGCTCGCGATCATCGTCGGCGGCAATCTCGAGTTCGACCGGCCGCCGGAGAGCCGCGGGGTGCGGGGTGCGGGGCTCGCGGGGGCGCTCGGGCACATCGGACAGCTCACGGGCGCGGACACCGTGTACGTCGCCCGCGCGGGTCTCGACGCCGGCTTCGAGGCGCAGGTCCTGTCGGTATGGCGCCGGACGCCGTCTGAGAAGACCTTCACCCGGTTCGAGCTGAGGGGCACGCCCGCCGCCGCACTTGCCGCGCGCGACGTCGTGTCGATGCCGGACATCAGACCCGGCGCCTATCCTGACGACCCGTGGTCGGCGGAAACGCCCTACCGCGCCTTCGTCGGCGTCGGCCTCACGGACGCGGGCGGCCGCCGCCTCGGCATCCTGGGCGGCCTGTGGCGTGAACCGCTGGCAGCGACGCCCGCCGTCAGCGCCGCGTTCCGGGTGCTTGGCGCGGAGATCGCGCCCGCGATCGCGCTCACCGAGGCGCAGCGGGAACTGAAGGAGAGCGAGCAGCGGTACAGCGCGGTCTTCGAGGGGAGCGCGGTGCCGATCCTGCTCGTCGACCCGGATACGACCCAGGTCGTGGACGCCAGCCCCGCGGCGGTGCGCTTCTACGGCTATCCTCGCGACGAACTCATCACCATGAGCATGTTGCAGCTCGATACGCTGCCGCTCGACGTGGTGCAGGCCGAACTCGCGCGCGCGCTTCAGGGCAGCAGGGGGTACTTCGTCGCGCGGCACCGCCTGGCTGATGGAGCCTTGCGCGATGTCGAGGTCGACGCGGGTCCGATCGTCGTCGGCGGGCGGCGTCTGCTCTACGCGATGGTGCGCGACATCACGGACCGCAAGCGCATCGAAGCCGCTCTGGAGGCGAGCAAGCGTGAGCTGGAGCGGACGGTGGTGCAGCGGACCGAGGACCTGCTGCGTGCGAACGCCGAACTGCACCACGCCGCGACGACGCGCGACATGATCTTCGCCACGCTCACGCAGGAGATGCGCACGTCGCTTCAGACGATCACTGGGTTCACCGGCCTCATGCTCGAGGGCATGGCGGGTGACCTCACTGAGGAGCAGCGTCGTCAGATCGAGATGGTCGCCGAGGCGGGGAAGCGACTTACGGCGTTCGTTTCGAGCCTCATCGAGGCACAGCGAAGCGAGGTTGGACTCGAGCAGATGGCGGTGGAGGAGTTCGATATCGTCGATCTGGCGGAGTCGGTCGTCTTCGGGCTGACGTCGTTCGCGGAGGCGAAGGGGCTCGAGGCGATGTTCCGCGCGCGCGAGCGCCCGATCCTCATCAAGAGCGATCGCTACAAGCTCCAGCAGATCCTGCTCAACCTCCTCTCGAACGCCGTGCGTTTTACGCGGCATGGCGTGGTGAGCATCGCGGTCGCGCGTGAGGGCGACGGGGTCGCGGTGAGCGTCGCCGACACCGGTGAGGGCATCGCACCGGAGCGCCTCGCGTCGCTGTACGACAGCCCCGAGGCCGACCGGCCGTCGACGGGCATCGGATTGCCGACGAGCCGTCGGCTGGCCGAGGCGCTTGGCGGGAGGATCGAGGCGTCGAGTGAGGTCGGTCAAGGGTCGGTCTTCCGGCTCTGTCTGCCAGCCGCGCCGCCCGCCGGGATGTCGGATCCGGGCGCCGGGACGACGGAGCGGGACGACGACATGCCGGAGGAAGCGACGACCGACGGCGCCTGACAGCTACCAGGTGACCGCCGCGCCGAGCATCTCGGTCCGGTCGCGCAGCGAAAGCGCCTCGGCCCGGCATGCGGAACGGCAGATCCCGCATCCGTAGCAGACGCCGGCGTCCACCGTCACGACTTCGCGCGGGTGGAGCAGGAGCGCGGCGAAGGGACAGCGCGCCACGCAGGCTCCGCAGCCGGTGCACGCGGTCTCATCGACCTCGGCGAGGTACTCGCCTTTCCACATGGTCGCGTGCCCCCAGTGCAGCGTCGTCTTCATGGCCATGCAACCGCTTTGAAGGTCGCAGTTGCAGATGGCGGCGATGAACGGCGTCTTGAACGTCCAGACCGAGTGCATCAGCCCTTCACGCTCGGCGCGCTCGAGGACGGCAATCGCCTCCGGCCGGGTGAGTCGCTGCAGCCCCGCGGTGTCCGGGCCGTCGGCGAAGTCACTGAACGCCTCGGCGAGCACGTCGTCGACCGGATTGATGGTGACCGCGAGGCAGTAGCCCGCTTCCGGCCGGTTCGCGAAGTGCCGGCACACGCAGGGGAGTTGCACGATCGAGGTGGCGAAGTCGAAGATGCGCGTGCACTCCTCGATCGGCACGGGCTGGCCGAAGTGATCGCGGATCTGGCGAGGGCCGGCGAACCGGCGGAACGCCGCGCGGATCGGGGCGGGCGAAGCCTTCACGGCGTCGAGCAGCACACCGTTGCGACGCATGCGGCGGTCGAACCCGCGCACGAAATCGACCATGTACTCGCGGCGCTCGAGGTCGTGCGACAGGTCCGCGGCGTAGTTCGACGCCTCGAGGTACCACTTCTGACCGTCACCGTGCTGAACGCAGAACTCACACACGGGAGCCTCCTCCGCCGCTTCGAGCCTATCATCCCCGTTGTCGGCCCGCGCGGGTATCATGAGGGAACGTCTTCGATGAGATGGGACGGCGATGGCCGATCAGGACGGCGGCGCCGCGGCTGCCCAGCCGGTGCGGCGGCGGACACACGAACACCACGCGTACTCGCTCGGAGAGGAGATCGCGAACGCGATCACGCACGGCGTGGGCGCGTTGCTGAGCATCGTCGCTCTGGTGATACTCGTGGCGATCGCGGCCGTCTGGGGCACCGGGTGGCACCTCGCGAGCGCCATCGTCTACGGCGTCACCATGTTCCTGCTCTACATGGCCTCCACGCTCTATCACGCGATCACACACGTGAAGGCACGCCATGTCTTCAAGATCATCGATCACGCCGGGATCTACCTTCTGATCGCCGGCACGTACACCCCGTTCACGCTCGTGACGATCCGGGACGACGGTGGCTGGTGGCTGTTCACGATCGTCTGGGCGCTTGCGGCGGCCGGCATCAGCCTGGAGGCGTTTTGGGTCTATCGACCGAAGTGGCTCTCGGCCATCGTCTATCTCTGCATGGGCTGGCTCGCCATCTTCGCTATCCGGCCGCTCATGGACAACCTCGAGCCGGGAGGGATCCAGTTGATGATCGCCGGCGGGCTGGCATACACGCTCGGCACGGTGTTCTACGTGCTTAAGCGCGTGAAGTTCATGCACGCCGTCTGGCATCTGTGGGTGCTTGCCGGGAGCGCGCTGCACTTCCTCGCGGTGATGCTGTACGTGTTCCCGGACCCATAAGGTCCGTACCGGGCCGTGCATTGTCATGGTGCCGTGTCGGCTCCATCGGCTACACTGGATGGGCACCGGGGGGCGCCGGTGTGACGGTCCTGCCGGGTCGTCAGTAGGCGGGAAGGGTCGCGGTGTACGATCTCGAAGGCGTTCTCGGACCGGCGGTCATGGAGTTCGTCGACCAGCACGTCCGCTCGCTACTGACCTGGGACATCCTGGTCTTCTTCCACCGCAACCCCGAAGCGGTCTTGGACATCGAAGGCCTGGCGTCCCGGCTTGGCCGACGCGCGACCGAGATCGAGCCTGAGGTCGAGTCGCTGTGCCTGAGCAGGGTGCTCGGGCGTGCGGGGGGCCTCGTACGGTACAGGCCCGCACCCGAGATGCGTGACACCATCGCACGGTTCGTCGAGAGCTGTGACGACCGCGGCAGGCGCCTCGCGCTCATCGCCATCGTGCTGCACAAGATCAGCCCGCAGCACGGGACGTGAACGCGAGCCCCGCGAAGCACCAGACGGATCGTGAGCGCTGCGAGGAGTTGATCGGAGTTGGAGGGTACCGGGGGGCAGGTCCTGCTGATCCTCGTGCTCGTCGCGCTGAACGGCTACTTCGCCGCCGCCGAGATCGCTCTGGTGAGCGCGCGCCGCGCCGCGCTCAAAGTCGAGGCCGAGGGCGGTTCCCATAACGCCCGGAAGGTCCTCGAGCTGACCGAGAACCCCTCCCGCTTCCTCGCCGCGACCCAGGTCGGCATCACGCTCGTCGGCTTCGGCGCGTCGGCCACGGCCGCGGTAACGCTCGCCACACCGGTGGCCGGGTGGCTGTCCTCGCTCGGCGTGCCCGCGATCTCCACGATCGCGTCAGGCCTCGCCGTGTTCCTCACGACGCTCGTCATCGCGTACGTCACGCTCGTCTTCGGCGAGCTCGCGCCGAAGCGCCTCGGACTGCAGCGGGCCGAAGGCGTCGCGAAGGCGGTCGCAGGCCCCGTGAGCATGCTCCAGCGACTGACGGCTCCGCTGATCTGGCTGCTCTCGCACTCCACCGACGTCGTCGCCCGGCTTCTCGGCGTGCGCCCTGGTGCGATCCGCCCCGGCGTGACCGAGGAGGAGATCAAACTCCTTGTGACCGAGCAGGGCACGCTGCTCGAAGACGAGAAGCGCATGATCCACGAGATATTCGAACTCGGCGACATGGTCGCGCGTGAGGTCATGGTGCCGCGGGTGGACGCGGCGATGCTCGCGGAGATGACAACCGTACGCGACGCGATCGAGGTCTTCCGGACCTCAGGCTACTCGCGTCTCCCGGTGTACCGGCAGGACGCTGACGCGATCGTCGGCATCGCCATGCTCAAGGACCTCGTGGGGCCGGTCGCCGCAGGCGACCTCGACGAGCCCGTGGGGCGCTACGCCCGGCCGGCGGTCTTCGTTCCCGAGACGAAGCCGATCCTATCGATGCTCAACGACATGCAGGCCGCCCACAACCATCTCGCGATCGTCGTCGATGAGTACGGCGGCACAGCCGGCCTCGTCACCATCGAGGACATCGTCGAGGAGATCATCGGTGAGATCGCTGACGAGTTCGACCGCGAACGGCGGTTCATCACCGAGATCGGGCCGGGTGAGTGGGTCGTCGAAGGACTGCTCTCCGTGCATGAGGCGAACGAGACCCTCGGCTGGGGCATTCCCGATGCCGGGGAGTACGAGACCGTCGCGGGCTGGATGCTCGTGCAGCTCGGCCATATCCCCGTCGGCGGCGAGCGCGTGGTGTTCGCCGGTCACGTCTTCGCCGTCGAGTCGGTCAGGCGGCGCCGCATAGCGCGACTTCGGGTATCAACGGTGGGTGCGGTCGATGCGACCGCGTCGCGGGAGGCCTCCTGACCTCTCGCCGCGAAGCGTTGGGAGGGATCGTTCACCATGCCCGATCTGTCGAATACCGGCTACGACCAACCACCGGGTTCCGGGCAGAATCCGCCTACCGCGCCTCAGACGGCCGCGGTGTCACGTCCGGCGCACCCGGCGGCGATCGGCTGGGGCATCGCGCTCGTCGTCATCGGCGGGCTCTTCCTCGCCGAGCAGTTTGTGCCAGGGCTCTCGATCTGGCGGCTGTGGCCGCTCATCATCGTTGCCTTCGGCATCCGAGGGCTCTTCCCGGCCCGCGATGGCGTCTGGGGCGTCAAGCGCGCGGCTGATGGGCTCACGACCATCACGATCGGTCTCGTGCTGCTCGGCCAAGTGCTCGGAGTGCTGGCATGGGACGTCTGGCTGTCGATCCTGCGGCTGTGGCCGCTCCTGCTCGTCGCGCTCGGCATCGAGGTGCTTGGCGTCGGACTGCGCTCTCAGTCGGTGCGCGCCCTCAGCAACGTGGTGGTCATCGCCGGCCTGCTCATCGGAGCGCTTGTGCTCGCGCCCGCGGCGCCCTGGCCCTGGTCCGTCTGGGGTTCGCCGGCGCTGACGCCGTTCGCGGAGTCCGCGCCGCATGACGCGGCGATCGAGAGCGGCTCGGCGCGCGTCGAAGGCGGCGTCGGGTCGTTGAGCCTGGCCGCCGGCGACGCGCTCGCGTCGGCCGAGGGCAACTCGCCGTTCGAGCCGCGGTTCGAGGTGTCGAAGGGTGGACAGACGGCGGATGTACGGATCGGCATGGGTGCGGGCACGTGGACGCCGGGCGGGGAGCCAGCGCTCAGCGTGACGCTGGACCGGCGTGTGACATGGGACCTCGACGTCTCCACCGGCGTCTCGAGTTTCGATGTCGACCTGCGGGATCTCGCGCTCGAGCGGCTCACCTTCGACGCCGGCGTCTCGGGCGGCATACTGCGGCTCGGGGGAGCCGCGGCGGGCGGCGCCCGCGGGGCGGTCCCCGTGTCCGTCGATACCGGCGTCTCGTCGGTGCGGCTCCGTCTGCCCGAAGGTGAGCACGTCCGCATCCGGGTTTCGAGCGGACTGCTCGGCGTGGACATGCCGTCGGACTGGGCGCTCGATCGCTCGGGTGACCGGCGGACCTACGAGTCGCCGGGGTTCTCGGGCGACGGATCGTATTGGGATGTGGAGGTTCGGGCGGGCATCGGCTCGCTGAACGTCGCGTACGAGTAGGAGGGACGAGTCGTGAGCGATGAGCAGACGAACGGACCGGTCCAGCGTCAGGACCATGACTCGACCGGCTGGGTGCTGCTCGGCGCGGTCCTGATCGTCGCGGGCGTCTTCCTCGCGGCACAGACGCTCGGGCTGCTGCCCTGGCCGCTCCGGGAGGTGTGGCGCGTGGTGCGCGAGGCCCGCTTCGGTCTCGGCATCATCGTCATCGGCGTGGCGCTCATCATGTGGGCGAGTTCCGCGCGCCATGCGGTCGGCCCGCGGCAGACCGGCAGGCTCTACCGCGCACGTGACGACAAGTGGATCGCCGGTGTCCTCGGCGGCCTCGCGCGTCACTTCGGCGCGGATCCTACGCTGCTGCGCCTCGCCTTCATCGCCCTCGTCGTGCTGCTCGACATCGGCGCGCTCGTCGCGGTCTACATCGTGATGGCGATCGTCGTGCCGTCCGAGCCGAGGCCGGACGCGGCCGTACCGGCGCCCCCCGCGTGGCCCGAGTCTGCTCCGTACGTCGCGCCGCCCGCTACGCCGGCGCCGTCTGCCGGGCCGCCCGCTACGCCGGCACCGGATGACGCCTCGGCTGGCGGCCAGGGGTGACCGGCCCGGCCGCACCGTTGGAGCCGACGGCGCCCGGCGACATCGTCGACGCGCACGTCCACCTCTTCGCGCTGCCGCTCTTCCGGGAGTACCTCGAGCGCACGCCGGACGCCGACCCCCGTTGGCGGAAGGCCCTCGAGGACGGCACCTGGGGCCGTCGCGGCGAGCGGCTGCCGGACCTCGACCCCGAAGCGATGGCCGCATGGTACGCGAGCCGTCTCGACGACGCGGGGATCGCGCGCGCGGTCGTCGTCTCGGTGTTCGCCGATTCGGCCTACACCCGGGAGTTCGTGCGTGCATCTGCCGGGAGTGTGGCGGCGCTGTGCAACGTCGACCCGCGCTCCCCGGACGCCCCCGCGCTGCTCGAACGCGAGATGGCCGCCGGGTTCAAAGGCGTGAAGCTCCTGCCGGTGAACCGATGCTACCGGCTGTCCGATCCGGCGTGCCGGCCGTTCTGGGACAAGGTTTCGGAGCTCGGTGCGGCGATCACGGTCCACTACGGGGTCACCGTCGACCCGCGCGGCGACCTGCGCTACGCCGATCCGACGGACCTCTCACCGGTCGCGCGCGACTACCCCGACACGCCCTTCGTGATCGCGCACTTCGGCGCGGGCTACCTTCATGAGGTGCTTCGCCTCGGCTACCAGTGCAAGAACGTGTGTCTGGACTCCTCGGGCACCAACAACTGGATGGACACCGACCCGCACGGCTACACGCTCGCCCAGGTGTTCGACCGTGCGCTCACCGCCCTCGGGCCGGAACGCGTGCTGTTCGGCACGGACTCGGGGACCACGGCGCCGTACCGGAAGTGGATCGCGTTCCAGCAACGCAGGACGCTCGAGGAGCTCGGGCTGTCCGAGCGCGACCGGGACCTTGTCCTGCGCGCGAACGCCGTCCGCGTCTTCCGGCTCGACGGGTGAGTGCCGGGGGGCACCTGCCCTCAGCGCGGCAAGGAGCGCGGATGAACTGGACGGCGCATAACGAGGAGCGCGAGTACGACGAACTGGTCGACTGGGATCGTCGTCTGACCCGCGAGTCGCCGCTGTTCGAGCGGCTGTTCGCCGAGCACGGCGTCCGCTCGGTCGCCGACGTCGGGGCGGGAAGCGCGCGGCATTCGATCATGTACCGCTCGTGGGGGCTCGAGGTGTGGGCCATCGACCCGAGCGACGACATGATCGCGCTGGCGCGCGAGAACGCCGTCCGGCTCGGCAGCGACGTCCGCATCGTGAAGGGCGGTTTCGGCGAAGTCGTCGGCGTCCTCGGCCGACGGGTCGACGCGGTCACGTGCACCGGGAACGCCCTGCCGCACGTGCGATCGATCGACGGACTGCGCGCCGCGCTTGCCGACTTCGCCGACGCCTTGAACGAAGGCGGTCTCCTCGTGCTGCACTTCCTCAACCACGAACGGCTGGTGAGCCAGCGCATCCGCACGATGACGCCCGTGTTCCGTGAGACACCGGCCGCCGACAAGTACTTCATCCGGCTGCTCGACTACACACCCACCGGCGACGGGATCCTGTTCGACTTCGTCACGCTTGTGCGCGACGCGGCGGTCCGCGAGGCCGGACACACCGTCGAGACATGGCCGACGACCCTCGAGGACGATCCGGCGGGCGGATGGAGCCTCCGCTCCCGCCGCTCGCTTCACTTCGCGATGGGACCGGCCCTCATCTCCGCCGAGCTCGACAGGGCCGGCTTCACCGGCGTCGGAATCCTCGGTGACCACGCCGGCCGGCCGCTCGATCCGGCTGCCGATGAGTCGATGATCGTGGTCGCGGTCCGGGGTTAGGACAGGTCGCGGTCGACGTCGCACACGCGTGGACCGAGCCCACAGCGGCGGCCGAGCGCGGCGTCGCACGGCTGTATCGGGCGGGTCAGACCCGCGGGGATGATCCCCGCCGCTCCGGTTGCGAGCGCGCGGTAGCAGTGGCAGAGGGGGATGCCCGCCACGTTCTGGAAGCACTGGTCTCCGTCCACGCTCGCGAGGTGCCGTTCGATGTTGTAGGCTCCGGCGCACCCGAGGTACTCGTCGTCGGAGAGCCAGGCTTCAAGATCGGCGGGGCTGAGCGCCCGCATCCGAACCGGCGTCGTTACGGCGAACGTGCGCTCGGCGCCGCGGGGGTCCAGCATGGCGACGCCGGTCACCACGTCGTGCGTGTCTCCCGAAAGGAGCGCGAGCATCGCGCGCGCCTCGGCCTCGTCGGCGGGCTTGCCGAGCAGACGTCCGCGCGCCACGACGATCGTGTCGAACGCGAGCACCGCGTGCTCCCCGGCATCCGCCTCCCGCGCGGCCCGCGCCTTCTCGAGCGCCAGTGACGTCGCGAGCGCGGCCGGCTCGAGCGGTGCCGAGAGGTCTTCGGCGGTGTCCATCGCGGTGACCCGCACGGGGATGCCGAGCCAGCCGACGAGACGCCGGCGCCGGGGGGATGCGGATGCGAGCAGGATGGATGGCGCCTTCATGCGGCGGATGATAGCACCAGCCGTCTGTAAGCGGCATAATCCGAAGGAGTCCCCGCGTCGGCAAGAAGGGATGCGCATGCACCAGGACGCCCGTGAGGAGCGCGTCCCGCAGGCCATCGAGCGGTTCGTGAAGCAGATGCTCGTCACGTACAAGGCGGTGAACCTCTACCCGCCGACGAGCGATATCCCGCGCACCAGTGCGGCGGACCTCCTCGGCATGCTGCGCCTACTGCTGCGCGAGTACTCCGATCTCCGGCTCCTGGTGGCTAAAGACGCGCTGATCCATGAGGACGTCCCGGCGCTGCCCGGCCAGCGGCCGTTCGAGGCGTTCGCGCGGGAGTTCTACAACCGGTATCTCGCGGAGGTGCGCTTCCACGCCGGCGCCACGGCACGCGAACTCATCGACTTCATGCGCGTGCTTCAGGAGACGCCTGAGGACATCCACGCGGCCGGCGGGTTCGAGCAGCGGCTCTGGGACATGCAGGTGGACGGCATCACCGTGCGGATGATCTCGACCAAGATCGTCGACAGCGAGCTGCCCGAAGCGGCCGAGGACGAGACGGAGGAGTTCCCGCCGCCGTTCGAGCGTATCGACGCCCTCGTCGGCACATACCGCATCAAGCCGCGCGATCAGCGCGTGCTCGTACGCTACATCCAGAACCCGCGGCTCGTGTCGAGCTACCTCGAGCAGGTGGCTGCCCGACGCCAGGACTCCCGCTCGCTCATCGGCCTCCTCGCCGCCAAGATCGCCGCGCTCTCACGTCTCGCCGCCGGCGAGATGGCGGGCGATCAGCCGGAGCTGTTCCGGTCGATCGCGGAAGGTCTGCTCTCGCTCGACGCCGATACGCGCCAGGAGGTGCTCGTCCAACGGCTGCTCCCCGACTCGCGGACCGACGCCGCGATCGCCGGCATGCTGCGCCAGCTGGAGCTCAACGAGCTCTGCCGGGCGATCGCGCACGGTCTGTCACCCGATCCGGTCTCCCAAGACGGCGTCGCGCGCGCCATCCGGAACCTTGCCCTCATCAGTTCGCAGCCGAAGGACGCGGTGCTCGCGGCCGCGCGCTCGGCGATCATCGAGCGCGGGCTGGGCGAGGACGCCGTCGCGTCGGTGATCGACCGCGCGGCCCCGAAGCAGCTTCGGGTGCGCCCCGCTGATGAGGGCACGGAGGGTGTCGCCGAGATCCTCAAGATCGTCGACCTCGCCCCCGTCGCCGGTGACGCTCCGGACGACGAGGTCGGCGAGCTGCGCTCCGAGGTCTCCGACGGCATCTCCGACGGCGACATCCTCTTCTCGATCGTCACGCTCCTCACGTTCGAGCGACGCCCTGAGATGTTCGGTTCGCTCATGGCCATCGTCGAGGACAGCGCCGGCCTGTTGCTCGAGCTCGGCGAGTATGAGGCTGCGGCGGACACGGCTCGGGCGCTGGCGGATCTTGAGCCGGACACGTCGCTGGACCCCGCGCAACGGGAGCGGGTGAAGGCCGCGCTCGCCGGGATGGCGGCGCCGGGCCACATGCGCGAGGTGGGCGCCGCGATGCGACGCCATGAACCCGGCACCCCGGAGTACGATGCGTGCCGCCGGCTTCTCTCGACGCTCGGCACACACACGGTCGGTCCGTTCCTCGAGGTTCTCGCTGATGAGCCTGACATGGCGGTCCGGAAGTCGCTCGTCGACCTCATCGGTCAGATGGCGCCGCTCCACATCTCTGAACTCGGGGCACGCCTCTCAGACCCTCGCTGGTACTTCGTCCGCAACGTCGTGAATATCCTCGGCTCCACACGGAGCGCCGAGTCGCTGCCGCACCTCAATCGCACGCTGCGGCACCCCGATGCGCGTGTGCGCAGAGAGACCATCCGGGCGATCGCCGGCATCCGTGACCGGTTCGCCGAGGAGATGCTCGTCGCGTCGCTGTCGGATGACGACGTACAGAACGTCGGACTGGCCGCGCGATTCCTCGCGACCGCAGGGGTGCGGACGGCGTGGGCGCCGCTCGTGGCGGTCGCACGCGGCGAGGGCCGCGGGAACCGTCAAACCGCGGCGCGCATCGAGGCGATCGAGGCGCTCGGCAGGCTCGGCCTTCCTGAAAGCGTCGAGGTGCTGCGGGAGATCGCGCGGCCCCGAGGTCTGATGCGCGGCGCGCGCGCACGCGAGGTTCGCGCCGCGGCCGAGACCGCGCTTGCGGTGATCGAGCGGCGGGGAGGAGGTGCATGATGTCTGACGAACCCACCCGCGACGGGTCACCGGTCCACGGACAGGCTGGCGCCGCCGAGCCCGCATCCTCGGGCGGGACCGATCAGTCCTGGCGCGACATCATCGAACGCAGTTCGGAGCTCATCACGGAGGAGGTCGCCGAGGCGACCTCGAACATCCGGGCGTTCTCGAGCAAGCAACTCCGCCGGGCGCGCGATCTGCTCGCTCGGATGTACGGACTCCGGCGGGCGCGTCGGCTCTACCCGTACGCCCATCCCGCGGTGGCCGAGTCCGCGCGCGACCTCATGGAGGTCATCGGCGCCTATCACAGCGAAGGAGTCGACGTGCCGCTGACCTTCTTCGAGGAGGAGGTCCTGCTTGGCGACCAGGTGCTTGCCGAAGACAGCGTCCTGTTCGACCAGCTGATCCGCGACATGGTGTCGATCGGCGCGAGCAGCCT
This sequence comes from uncultured Coriobacteriaceae bacterium, assembly GCA_964472485.1. Classification (GTDB taxonomy): domain Bacteria; phylum Actinomycetota; class Coriobacteriia; order Anaerosomatales; family Anaerosomataceae; genus CAYYLR01. The sequence continues at coordinate 15,007 of CAYYLR010000005.1, read as the reverse complement.
GACCTTCGAGCGCGGTCTCACGCTGGATGAGCTCGTGCGGTTCTCCTCGGTGCTGGGCGCCAAGGCCGAGGAGGTCGCGGCGATGGAGGGGGGTCTCCAGTCACTCATCGACCGGGTGCGCGCCCCGCACGTCGTTGTCGGCACGGTCAGCGTCATGCGTGATGAGGACGAGACCGACGAGGATGACGAGGTCACCTCGAAGCTCAGCTACGCGAGCGCTCTCGATCTTCTGCGCGAGATGGAGCGGCTCGTGCGCTCCAACCAGTCGCTTGACGCCAGTCACGTGAAGGGTACCGTTCGCAGCCTCGTCGACAACATCCTGCGCAACCGGTTCGCGATGCTCGAACTCACCGGGCTCAAGAGCTTCGACGAGTACACGTTCTACCACTCCGTCAACGTCGCGATCCTGTCGCTGGCGCTCGGCTCCACGCTCACGCGCGACTACCGCTTCCTCTCGGCGCTCGGCATCGGCGCGATCCTGCACGATCTCGGCAAGATGTCGGTGGACGCCGAGGTGCTCAACAAGCAGGGACCCCTCACGAGCGACGAATGGGCCGAGATGCGCCGGCACCCGGTCTACGGCGCGGAGGTCGCCGTGCTCACCACGGGCATCGACCGCGCGTCGATCGTCTGCGTGCTGGAGCATCACATGCGTTTCGACCTCTCGGGCTACCCCGCGCGGGAGACGAAGCGCCGCCAGCACATCACGAGCCGGATCGTGGCGGTGGCTGACGCATACGACGCCATGACCTCGCAGCGGCCCTACAGTTCCCCGCGCATGCAGGATGAGGCGATGGGCATCATCGTCAAGAACGCCGGCAGGGCGCTCGACCCGACGCTCGTCCGGCTGTTCGTCAACATGATGGGCTACTTCCCTCCGCGCTCGGTCGTCTCGCTGAGTTCGGGAGAGACCGCGATCGTCGTCAGCCCGAGCCAGAGCCAGGCAGCCCTGCCGCGCGTGCGCATCATCGCCGACGCCGACGGTCGCTTCATCGATCCGATCGACATCGACCTGAGCGATCCGGCGATCAGCGACGGCCGGACCGCGGTCCGCTGTCTCGATCCGGCCGGCATGAACGTCGACGTGGCTGACTTCCTCTGAGGTGACCCGGCCGCGGCGGCGGGTATCATCACTCGACGCCACCCCAATGACCTGGAGGGCTCATGACCGAGCGGACAACCCGCATACGGCCGTCCACGCTGATCGCTGTGGCGATCATCATGCTGCTGATCGGGGCGGGCGCGATCGCCCGCTTCTTCACCGATATCCTCTGGTACGAGAGTGTCGCGCAGGCGGGGGTCTTCTGGCGGTCGCTCGCCTGGAGCTGGGCGACCGGGGCGGTCTTCGCGCTCGCGTTCTTCGCGGCGCTCTACGTCAACCTGCTGATCGCGAGGGGTATGCGTCCCGCTCGTGTGCTTCGTCCCGCCGACCATCCGTACCTGCGCATCGAGGTGACCATCCAGGAGGTGCGCGACGCGCTCGACCGGTATGCCGGACGGGTGCTGTTCGCCGCCGCCGCGGCCGCCGCCGTGATCTCCGGGCTGACGATGTCCGAGTCGTGGCAGACATTCGCACTCGCGCTCAACGGTGAGCCGTTCGGGGTTTCCGATCCTCAGTTCGGCCGCGACATCGGCTTCTACATGTTCAGTCTGCCCGCGCTCGAACTGCTCCGCGACTGGATGGCGGGGTCGTTGCTCTTCACGCTGGCGGCGTCCGCCGCGATCCATGTGCTCAACGGCTCGATCAGGCCCTGGGACCGGTGGCGCGGTTTCGATCCGCATGTCAAGGCGCACCTGTCCGTCATCGGCGGACTGCTTGTCCTCACCCAGGCGTTCGGGTACTGGCTCGACATCTATGGTCTCAACTTCTCTCCGCGCGGGACGGTCGTCGGCGCCTCGTACACCGACGTCTACGCGCAGTTGCCCGCGTACCGGATGCTGATCGTGATCGCGCTCCTCTCCGGTCTCGCGCTCATCGTGAACATCCGGTTCCGCGGATGGCGGCTCCCGGCGATCGCGCTCGGTGTGTGGATCGCCGCCGCGGTACTCGTCGGTGGCGTGTACCCGGGACTCGTCCAGCAGTTCCGGGTCGCGCCGAACGAGGTCGAGGCCGAGCAGCCCTTCATCGAGCGGAACATCGCGGCCACGCGGGCCGCCTTCGGCATCGGCGACGTCGAGGTCCGCGCGTTCGCGGCGACCGACGAACTGGATGCGAGCGGGTTGGCCGCCAACGCGGGAACGATCGACAACGTGCGGCTGTGGGATCCCACGATCGCCGTGCAGACCTTCCGCCAACTGCAGGGCATCCGTCCCTACTATGACTTCACCGACGTCGACATCGATCGCTACGTGATCGACGGCGTGATGCGCCAGGTGCTCATCTCGGTTCGCGAGATGAACATCAGCCGCCTTGCTTCGCAGGCGCAGACATGGGTCAACCAGCACCTGGTCTACACGCACGGCTACGGCGTCGTGGTGAGTCCGGTCAACGAGTCGAGCGGTCAGGGGTATCCGCGATTCATCGTCAAGGACATCCCACCGGATTCGGACACCGACCTCGTCGTGAGCCAGCCCGCGATCTACTTCGGCGAGCAGACGACCAACTACGTCATCGCGGCGACCGACCTTCCCGAGTTCGACTACCCGATCGGGGATGCTAACGCCGAGACGAGTTACGCCGGAAGCGGCGGCATCGCGGTAGGCGGTCCGCTCCGGCGAGTCGCGTTTGCCATGCGCTTCTCGGCGCCGCAGATCCTGTTCAGCGGCTACATCAGGCCCGACAGCCAGGTGCTGTTCCGCCGCTCCGTCGCCGAGCGCCTCGAGGCGATCGCGCCCTGGCTGACGGTGGATGCGGATCCCTACCCGGTCATCGTGGACGGCAGGATCGTCTGGGTGATCGACGGCTACACACACTCGGACCGCTACCCGTACTCGCAGCGGTATGGCGGCATCAACTACGTGCGCAACTCGGTGAAGATCACCGTGGACGCCTACGACGGCACCACCACGTTCTACGCGTTCGATGCGGAAGACCCGCTGCTCGCCGCCTGGGACTCGGTGTTCCCGGGTCTGCTGACCGATGCGTCGGAGATGCCGGTGGAGATCGTGGCGCACCTGCGCTACCCGGCCGATCTCTTCTCGATCCAGGGGGAGGTCTACAAGACCTACCACATGCGTGACCCGAGGGTCTTCTACAACAAAGAGGACCAGTGGGCGCTGCCGGGCGAGGGCGCCGATGGCGGCGGGACCCCCATGAACCCGTTCTACGTGCTCATGAACCTGCCCGACGAGGCGGCTGACGACTTCATGCTCATGCTGCCGTTCACGCCACGCACGAAAGCGAACATGATCGGTTGGATGGCGGCGAAGTCCGATCCCGGGACGTACGGTGAGCGCATCGTCTACACGTTCCCGAAGCAGCGGCTCGTGCTCGGCCCCGATCAGGTCGCGGCGCGGATGAACCAGGACCCGCTCATCTCCCAGCAGCTGACACTGTGGACCCAGCGCGGGAGCAGCGTGATCTTCGGGAATCTGCTGGTGATACCGATCGAGGACTCCGTTGTCTACATCCAGCCCCTCTACCTGCAGGCGGAGCAGACCGCGATGCCCCAGCTCACGAGGGTCATCGTCACGTACGCCGACGCGGTCGTGATGGAGCCCGATCTGCCGACGGCGCTCTCGCGTCTGTTCGGTGACGCGCCCGTAGTCACTGAGCAGCCGGGAGGCACGGTCGATCCCGCGCGCGCCAAGACGTTGTTCGACCAGGCGATCGAGGCGCAGAAGGCCGGCGACTGGGCGGCGTACGGACGGATCATCGACGAGCTCGGCGTGCTGCTCGGGGAGTTGGCGGACGCGTCTGCCGAACCGACCGCGACACCGTAGCCGAGCGGCTCGGGAGCGGCTCGGTTCTCGAGAGGCACGAATCGTGCTATAGTGGCTCCCCGTTGGCTGGAAAGTGGAGTCCGAGCAGCGTGCGAGGGTCGTCGAAGGACAGCCCCGCGGGACCGGCGCAGCAGGAGCTCCCCCGCGTTCGACCCAACGGGTGACCGCGCAAGGGCGTGCGGCACCGAGAGGATCACGGTCAATCACCACAACAGCAGAACGCGTGCTTGTGTGGCCAAGGCGGCGGGAGTGCCCGATCCGCAGGCCAGGAGCGCAGCGACGATGCTCGCCCCCTTCTCTCCGCTGATCACGATCGTCGTGTGCCCTGGGTCGCCGCCTGTCCTGTAGCCGTCCTACGGAGGACAGTGTGAAGGTACACAGTAAGTGCGGCTCCGGTCGCCCGGCGGTCATGACCGCCATCAGCCTCGCCGTCGTCGTCACGACGTTCGTGGCCGGAGCCGGCATCATCCCCGTGAGCGCAGCGGTCGCGCAGCTCGCCGCCGGGGAGACCATGAGCGGGACGGGCGCGCTGCCCCCCGCCAAGCCCGAACCCAAGACCGCTGAGATCCGTCAGCCGTCGGGTATCGAGGCCATCGAGACGCGTGCCGCTGGCACGCGCAACCCGACCGTCATCAGGAAGGCGCCCGCGCCCGGTCCGCGCCCCGTTGCGCCCGCCGCGGCCCCGGCCCCTGCCGACCCCGACGGATGGAAGAGCGCTAAGGCGTCCTGGTACGGTCCAGGCTTCTACGGCAACACCATGGCCGGGGGCGGGACGCTCCAGCCCGACAGCATGGTGGTCGCGCACCGAACGATGCGGTTCGGGACCGTGATCGAGTTCTCGTACAACGGCCGCACCGCGACCGCCGTGGTCATGGATCGCGGACCCCACGTGGCCGGACGGGTGTTCGACCTTGGCCCCGGCACCGCCCAGGCCCTCGGTTTCTCGGGTGTCGGCACGGTCCAGTACCGGATCGTCTCCCAGTAGCGCCCCGCACATCGAACACGACGCGATGCCGCCGGTACCCGGCGGCATCGTCGCGTTCGGCTCGCGTACGCGCACGCAGCCGCATGAGGTGAACGCCGTTGGGGTATCCTCGTTGTCGGGCGCTCTTGCGAGGAGGATCGATGGTGCCGTCAGATGCACGACCGGACTCACGCCGCGGCGGCGTCGAGGCGATCATCGACTCGCTCGCCGATCTTCTCCAGACGGCGGCCGACTGGGTCCGCCAGGAGGCCGGTTCGATCGTGCACGACAAGGTGGTCATGCCGATCCAGCGCCTGGGTCTCACGCTCGCGTCCGCATTCGCTGCGGGGTGCCTCCTGGTCCTCGGCCTCACGTTCGTGGCTGTCGCGCTCTTCCTGTACCTCGCCCAGTGGCTCGGGTACCCGGGCGCGCTGCTGCTCATCGGGGTCGTGTACCTCATCGGAGCCGGCGTGTTCATCGCGATCAAAGCGAGGTCGATGCAGCAGTGAGTGAGACGGGAACCGCGATCACGGTGGACGACCTCCGCACGAAGGCCTATCACGTCAAGGACGTCGCGACCCTGGAGGCTCGTGCGCTCGTGCGGGACAGACGGACGCAGATCGTCATCTTCGGGGTGGTCGCGGCGGTCGTGGTCGTGTCGCTGGCCTATCACATGGGCTCACGCCGGTAGACAGTCAGTACGAGCGGGGGGATCGGGATGCATGTCCACAGCGTGACCGTGTGTCCGGACAGGGTCGATGTGATCCTGAAGGTCGAGGACGTGTCGACGATGCGCACCTCGCTTGACGAGGCGGTCGCCGCCCGAGCGCTCGAGGTACTGCCCGGACTCGCGACCCACCGGTGCTCGACCGGCTCGGAGCGCACCTTCGCCGAGGAGATCGTCGACACCGAGATCCCGCACCTCTTCGAGCACGTCGTGCTTGAGCTGATGGCCGGGGCCGGCTCCCCGCGCGACCTTCGAGGCGAGACCGCCTGGGACTTCAAGCGTGACGGTCACGGCGTGTTTCGGGTCTCCCTCGAGTACGATGACGACCTCGTGTGTCTCGGCGCGATCAAGTCGGCGGACCGGCTCGTCGGCTACATGCTTGAAGGGGGAGTGCGTCCCGACGTTTCGGCCGAGACCGAACGGCTGAGCTCGCTGCGATCGACCCCCGGACGCCTGCCCGCCTGAGTCGGGGGCCGGCCGTATCGCGCATGCCGCTTCACGAGGGCCGACGCCGAGGCGATGCGGCACGTTGACCCGTACGGAGCCCCGGTGCTAAGGTTGCCCCCAACCCGGCTCCGGCCGGGAGGAGAAGACGCGTGGACGTGAGGGAAGAGAGCGCCATCAGCTCGGCCACCCCTCCGCAGGTCCCCCGCCAGACCGGCTCCTGTGAGCCGCGGAAGCGGGCGGCGCCCGGGCCGATATCGCCGGGAACGAGGCCGGACGGGCGTGACCGAGCGTCTGGCGAAGACAGGTGGTACCGCGATCGACCCTCGCCCTGTCGCGAGGGTCGTTTTTCGTCCCGATGGGCCTGTGTGGCCGCTGAGGAGTGGCGATGAGTACCGCTAGGATCGTCTTCGACAGGTGGTGGGACCGGTACGCCGAGCGCATGGCGGACGTGCGCACAAGCGCGGTGCGGGATCTCTTCGCCGCCGCGACCCGTCCCGACATGATCTCGTTCTCGGGGGGCATGCCCGACGTCAAACGGGTGCCCATCGACGCGACGGTCGCCGCCGCGACGAGCGCGCTTCGCGACTTCGGCGCGGAAGCGCTCCAGTACGGCTCCTCCGAGGGGCGCTCGCAGGTTCGCGAGGTGGTTGTCGACCTCATGGCCGAGGTCGGCGTCCGTGTGAAGCCGGACGACGTCGTCGTCACAGCGGGGGCCCAACAGGCGCTCGATCTGCTGGCGAAGATCTTCATCGATCCCGGCGACACGATCATCTGCGAGGGGCCGACCTACCTGGGCGCGCTCCAGGCGTTCTCGGCGTATCAACCGCGCATCGTCTGCATCCCGACCGACGCGCACGGGATGCGCACCGACCTGCTCGCCGCCGAACTCGAACATCTCGGTCCCCGGGGCGCGAAGTTCATCTACACGATCCCGAACTTCCAGAACCCGGCCGGTGTCACGCTGACCCCGGAGCGCCGTCGCGAGCTGATCGAGATCGCTCAGGCATACGACGTTCCCGTGATCGAGGATGACCCGTACGGCCGTCTGCGGTTCGAGGGCGGCCACTGCATGCCGCTCCGAGCCATCGATGACGAGGTCATCCACCTTGGGACGTTCTCCAAGATCTTCGCTCCCGGACTGCGCCTTGGCTGGGTGATCGCGCCACGCCCGGTGCTCGCCAGGCTCCTGCTCGCCAAGCAAGCGGCCGATCTGTGCGGCAGCGCATAAGCGCAGGTGACCGCCGAGCGGTACTTCGACGGGACGCGCTGGCGGCGGACGCTGCAGGACCTGACCCGCGCGTACGCGTCGCGGCGCGACGCGATGCTCGAGGCCCTGGAGGAGCACTTTCCCGCCGAGGCCCGCTGGACCCGCCCCGAGGGCGGCTTCTTCATCTGGGTCGAGCTCCCCTCGTTTCTCGACCTCAAGAGCATCCTTGCCGAGGCGGTCGAGCGTGGGGTGACCTACACGCCGGGCGACGCGTTCTACCCCGATGGCAGAGGCCGCAACTGTATGCGCCTGGCGTTCTGCTACGCCGAGCCGGACGCGATTCGCGAGGGCATACGCCGTCTCGCGGAGGTGCTTGAGGACCGGCTCGAGCTCTACCGCGCATTCGCCGCCGCGGGCGCCATTCCGGGCGTCGCGGACGAGAGGAGCTGAGTGATGAAGGAGAAGATCGCGGTGCTGATGGGCGGCCGCTCGCTCGAACGCGAGGTCTCGCTCCGGAGCGGCCAGCGCGTCTGCGATGCGCTGGAAGCGGGCGGATACCGGGTGCTGCCGCTCGACGTCACCGCCGAACTCGTGCCCACTCTCCGCGCCGAGCGGCCCGACGCCGTGTACATCGCGCTCCACGGCAGGTACGGCGAGGACGGTACGGTCCAGGAGCTTCTCGAGTTCCTCGGCATCCGTTACACCGGCCCCGGCGTGCTCGCGTCCGCGCTCGCCTGGGACAAGTCCGTCTCCAAGCGGCTGTTCGCGGAGGCCGGGATACCCACGCCGGCGTGGGTCACGTTCACCGCCGACGCCTTCAAGCAGATGGGAGCGGCCACCGCGCTCGACCTCGTGCCCGCCGCGGTCGGCGGCTGGCCGGTCGTGGCCAAGCCTGCCGAGCAGGGCTCCGCACTCGGGCTGACGCGCGTCGACGTGCCCGAGGATCTCGCCGATGCGCTTCTGACCGCTCTGTCGTACGGAGACACAGCCATCGTCGAGCGGTGGGTCGAGGGCGCCGAGCTCGCGGTCTCGGTGCTGGACGGACCAGACGGGCCGCGTGTCCTGCCGCCGGTGGAGATGGTGGCCAAGTCCGGCCTGTTCGACTTCTCGGCGATGTACACGCCAGGCGAGACCGACTACTACGTTCCGGCGCGCCTGGCCGACGACGTCGCCGCCGAGGTCGTCTCACTGGCGGCCCGCGTCCACACGCTCCTCGGTTGCCGTCACGTCAGTCGCGTCGACATGGTGGTGAGTGACGACGGCACGCCGTTCGTGCTGGAGGTCAACACATCCCCCGGCATGACCGACACGTCGCTCCTGCCGATGGCGGCCGCGGCGGTCGGGATCGATTTCCAGGAGCTGGTAGACGTTCTCGTCCGCTCGGCGCTGAGTGATCGGACGTGATGGGTACATACACGGATGCCGTCGCGTGACGGCGTCCGTACGAACGACTTCCCGGAGGTGTGGTGCCGATGTACGACTATCGCAGGGGTGAGAGCGTTCTGGCCGCGTTCATCTTGGGCGGCATCGTCGGTGGCGTGCTGGGTCTGCTCTTCTCTCCTCGCTCGGGGCGGGAGAACCGCGAGTTCATCGCGGCGAAGGCCGATCAGTACTGGGGCGGGGGCAAGGAGTTCTACGAGACCAGCCGGGCCAAGGTCAGCGAGGAGGCCGAGGACCTCAAGGTGAAGATCGACGCCGCTCGTGACCGCCTGAGGGAGCAGGTTGACGCGGTCTCCGCGCAAGCCAAGGAGAAGGTGCGCGAGGTCGCTCCGGCCGCCAAGGACGCGGTCATCAAGGTCGGGGAGTCGGTCAAGAGCGGTGTGGACGTGGCCGAACACAAGGCTGCCGCTGTGCTCGACAGGCTTGCCGAGCCGCCCGCGCCCGGTATCGCGACGCCGCCGGCCGAGTAGGCGCCAGGCGCGCGCTATGATGAGGGCCGGTCGCCGCGTGCGGCCGGCCTTTGGCGTTCGTCCGACATCGAGGAGGCGAGCCGCATGCCGCGGATCAGCGCGCTCGAGCACCGAGCCGTAGTCGGCGACGGCGCTCGGAGGATCGGCACCATCTCCGCAGTGCTGTTCCTTCCCGATGGCACCCGCATCGCCGGTGTCGAAGTCCGGCGCCCGGCGGCTCTCGGCGTCTTCTCACGCCCCGCTCGATACGTGCCGTTCTCCTCTCTTCTCCTTGCGGACGACGGTGCGGTGCGCGTCCCTGGTGGGCGGCTGCCCCCCGATAGCGCGGGCATGAGCTCGATCGGCATCGCCTGGGATGCGACGGTCGTGTGGCGCGGCATGCCAGTCCGGGCGGGCGACGGACGACGGGCGGGGGTCGTGCACGACGTCGCGTACGATGCGTCGAGCGGCGGTGTGACGGGGCTCGTGGTTTCGACCGGCATCGTCGGGGACGCGGCGCTCGGCAAGCTCGAGGTCCCGGCCGAGGAGGTCATCGGCTTCGACGGTGAGTGTGTGGCGGTGCGGCCGACGTACGCCGAGATGTCGTCGACCGGCGGTCTGGCCAAGGCCGCCGCCACAGGCGCAGCCGCGGCCGGCGTCGCCGGACGGCGTCTGGCCGCGACCGCACAGGGGCTCGGCGTCGCCGGTGCCCGTGCGCTGGGGCGCTCGATGCGCAGCGGTCTTGGGCAGAAGATCAGAGCGGCCCTTGCCGATGATGAGAAGGGGGAGTGAGGCGCCGTGGCCCGGCGACTCGTCGGCGTGAGCCTCGTCGAGCGTGACGACCTTCCCGTCGGATGCGCTGGCTGCCTCTACTGGGAGAGCGTCGCACGGCTACCGCGTCTGTGTGGCGCCGTGTGCGATGAGGCCGAGGCGGCGGCCGCGCTGCGCTTGGTGACCGACGAGTGGGGTGAGTCAGGACGGGCCGTGGTCGAGGACGGGCAGGCGCTCGGTTTCATCCGCTACGTGCCCCCGCGGTACGCGCCGCAGGCCGCGTTTCTGCCGTCCGGCCCTCCCGACCCCGCGCTGCCGCTCATCACATGCATGCACATCGCCGCCGAGGCGCGTCGGCTCGGTCTTGGCGGCGTGCTGCTTCGGGCGGCCCTGCGCGACCTCGCCCAGCGGGGGCACAAGCGCGTGCAAGCGTTCGCGACGACCGCCTCGGGTGAGCTCGAGGATGAGCCGATGCCCGGCGTGGCGTTCCTGCTACGGCACGGCTTCACGGTCGTGCGCGCGCACCCCGAGGTGCCGCTGCTTCAGCTCGACCTGCGCTCGCTCGTCAGCTGGGCGGAGAACCTCGAAGCGCTGCTGGAGTCGCTCCGTATCCCGGTGAGGCCGCCGGCGCGGTCGCCCGCCACGCTCGCGAAGGACCGCTAGGCCTGCCGGACAACGCCCGGGCAACGGCACCCACCCTCGCTCTCGATGGCGATGGGCGTGCTGGGTATCATACCCCCGTACTCGTGCCGCGATCCGTCAGGATGTCCCGCTTCCGTGGTCATGCCCTCTCAGACACGTCACCCCAGAGCCCTGCTCGCCATCGCCGCGCTCGCGTTGATGGTGACGGGGCACACCGCCCACGCCACGGTCACGGTCACCGTGAACGGCGACCGGGTGCTCGCCCCCCGCAGCGCCTCGGTCGGACAGGTCGCGGCCGCGGCTGGAGGGGTGGTACCTGGCGACCTCGTGGACGCCACCGACCACCGCGTCGTCCTCGTTCCTCGAGGCGGCGCTCCGCTCGTGGTGCTGGTCGATGGCGTACGCGTCGACCCTGCGAGTGCGGTGGCGGCGGGCGACGTCATCGTTGCGTTCTCCGGCACCGACCTGCCGGAGCCCACGATCGTCGAGACCGTGACGATCGCGCCGCCGTCACGCACGGTCGGCGCGGGCTCGATCGAGCACGTCGAGAGCCAGGGCAGAGCGGGCACCGCGGTGGTCACTCGCGGCGCTGTCTCGGGAACGGTCGTCACGAGCGAAACGGTCGAGCCACCCGTCCCGGCGGTGATACGCCGCACCCCCGCCCCGGGCGACATGGTCATAGCCCTGACGTTCGACGACGGCCCGTGGCCGGGGCAGACGGAAGAGGTGCTCCGGATCCTGGCCGAGACGGGCACCCGGGCGACCTTCTTCGTCGTCGGCGTCAGGGCGGACGTGATACCGCTGCTCATACGGGCCATCGCCGAAGGCGGTCACGTCATCGGCAACCACACCTACCGGCACGCGATCCTGTCCTCCGCCGACCCTGCGCTGATCGCCACGGAGATCGGCGAGACGAACCGTGCGATCGCGCAGACCACCGGCTCCTCGCCCGTCTGGTTCCGGGCTCCCGGAGGGGGTCTGGGGCCCGGCGTCGCCGAGGAGATCGCCCAGCTCGGCATGCGGAGCGCCCTGTGGACGATCGACCCAAAGGACTGGCGGCCCGGCGTCACGGCCGAGGAGATCGCCGGCATCGCCTTGGGCGGAGCGCATCCGGGGGGCATCATACTGCTGCACGACGGCGGAGGTGACCGAACGCAGACGATCCTCGCGCTGCCGGCGATCATCGACGGGCTCAAGCTCCAGGGCTACACGCTCGTGACCCTCGACGAGCTGGCCGAGGTCAAGGCGTCGTGGTAGCGCGCCGGACGGTCCGGCTCGGCGTCACCAGGATGTCGACGGGGCGGTCGTGCGCATCGCAGGGCACCGTCTCGACGACCTGGACGTCGTAGGCGACGCCGATCACCGGGACGTCGCGCGTCAGGCGAGCGATCAGACGGTCGTAGTAGCCGCCGCCGAATCCGAGGCGGTTGCAGTCCTCGTCGAACGCCACGCCAGGGACGATGACCGCCTCGATCGTCTCCACGGGCAGTTCGGCCGCGGTCTTGCACGGTTCGGTGATGCCGAACGCTCCCGGCGCGCAGTCCTGGGGACCGGTCACCACGTGCGCCGCGAGTGCGCCGCCGGTCTCGACCCTCGGGTAGGCGATCGTCACCCCCTTCGCCCTCAGCGCGGTCTCGATGGCCGAGACATCGACCTCCTCGGGCGCGGCGCCGTAGAGGAGAACCGTGCCGGCGCGGGCGAGTTCCGGAAGCGCGAGCGCGCGACGCGCGATCTCGGCACTCGCTCGGCCGCGCTCGAGGCCCGAAACGGTCCGCCGTGCCGCCCGGGCCCGCCGCCGCAGGATGTTCTTGGCGCTGTCGGGCATGTCGTGGGTCGCGGTCATACCGCCGGTCATCCGATCCCGAGGACGGTCAACACGAGCAAGGCCGCGGTCAGGGCGATCGTCACGACGATGGTGCCCCAACCAAGCGCGTTGGCGAACCGGCCGTTGACGTGCCGGCCCATGATGCGGCGGTCGTTCACGATCACCATCATGTAGATCAGGAGGAACGGCAGCAAGACGCCACCGACCACCTGTGAGAACACCATGATCGCCACGAGGTCGAGTCCGGGGATCATGATGACCGCCGCGCCGAATACGATGACGAACGTGTAGATGCCGTTGAACACGGGCGCCTCCGACCACGAGCGGTCGATGCCGCGCTCGAAGCCGAACGCCTCACACACGGCATAGGACGCGGTCAGCGGCAGCACGCACGCGGCGAGGAGCGAGGCGCCGAGCAGGCCGAACGCGAACAGCTGCGTCGCGTAGACTCCGGCGACCGGGGCGAGCGCGGCGGCGGCGTCCGCCGCTGTCGAGATGCTGACCCCGTTCGCCCCGAGCACGGTGCCGGTCGTGAGCACGATGCACCACGCGATGAACCCTGCCGACACCGTTCCGGCGATCACATCAACGCGCTGAAGGGCGAGGTCCTTCGCGGTGAGGCCTTTGTCGACCACGTTGGCCTGAACGAAGAACTGCATCCACGGGGCGATCGTGGTGCCGACCATCGCGATCGCGAGGAACATGAAGCCGGTCGAGAGATCGATACTTGGAACGAACGTTGACCGCGCGACGTCGGCCCAGTCGGGGCCGACGAGGAACGCCGAGATGACGTAGGTGAGGAAGATGCCCGACATCGCGAGCATGATCTTCTCCACACGGCGGTATGAACCGCGGACCACGAGCAGCCACACCCCGAGAGCCGCGGCGGGAACCGCCAGGTACCGCGAGACGCCGAAGATCTCCATGGCCGAAGCGATCCCGGCGAACTCTGAGACGGACGTGGCGGTGTTGGAGAACACGAGCGCGGCCATCGCGAGGAATGACGGGCGTATGCCGAACCGCTCGCGGATGAGCGCCGCGAACCCCTTCCCGGTCACCGCCCCCATGCGCACCGCCATCTCCTGGACCACCACGAGGCCGAGGGTCATGATCGGCATGAGCCACAGCATGCGGTACCCGAAGTCGGCGCCCGCCACCGAGTAGGTCGAGATGCCGCCCGCGTCGTTACCGGCTGACGCGGCGATGATCCCGGGTCCAACGACGGCGAGGATAGCGAGGAGCGGCAGGCGCCGTCTCGTTATGACGGTTCCGGGCACCCGTCAGCCCCCGGCGCCTGTCATCACAGTGATCCAGAGCGCGCCGGCGCCGTACGACCCGACGAGGTAGATAACCGCCGCGATGGCCATCGCCGTGATCGACAGCCCCGTCGCCGAAACGCGGCGTCCGTTCGCTCCACGGCTCAGGGTGACATGGCCGAGGATGCCTCCGACGAGCACCGTGAGGAGCGTCGCCAGGGCGGTCGTGGCCGCGAATGGCAGACCGAGCGCGGTCGCCTCACCGTAGACGACGAACATGAATGCGAACGCGAACAGCCCCATCGCCGACCCCGCTCCCAGGCCGATTCCGGTCTCGCGAAGCAGTCGCCTGCCGAATGACGGACGCTCCTCGCCGGTGTCGCCTTCGATGAGCTCGGCGAGCGTGCGCGAGGAGAGCTCCTCGGCGACTCGCAGGACGAGCGGCAGGACGACAAGAGCGGAGGTCATGAGCGTCAGCCCGTACGCGGGAGCGGCAACGCCGTCGCGCGCGATCATCTCGACGAGCGGTGCGCGCACCGCGAGGTACGCGACGAACGCGAGGCCCCAGATGACCAGCCAGGCGTTCCGTCGGGCGAACCACCACCAGAGGCTCGCGGCGGGGCCCTTCTCGGTGGCCGAGCCGGTCGCCAGCGCGAGGTCCTCGGCGGACTCCTCCTCCATGACCTCGAGCGCGTCGTCGACGGTGACGATGCCGAGCAGCTTGCCGGTCTCATCGACGACCGGGAGCGCGAGCAGGTCGTACTTGCTCATCATCTCCGCGACGTCTTCCTGGTCGTCGTCCGGGTCGACCGTCATGACGTCCCGGGTGACGAGGTCGGCCACCGGAGTGTCAGGCTCGCTCATCACGAGGTCACGGAGCGAGATGACGCCGGCGAGGCGGGCGCCCTCCTCCACCACGTAGATGTAGAAGATGGTCTCGTGCTCGGCGGCCTCCGTGCGCAGGTAGTCGATGACCTGCTGCACGGTCATGTCCTCGGTCACCGTCGTGACCTCGGGGGTCATGATGCCACCGGCCGTCTTCTCCCGGTAGCCGAGCAGCGAGCGGATCGTGCGCGCCTCCTGCACTCCCATGAGCCGCAGGAGCGCCTCGGCCTTGTCGTAGGGCAGGTCGCCGATGATGTCGGCGGCATCGTCCGGATCCATCATCTCGAGGATGTCCGACGCGCGCTGGCTTCCGAGGTCGTCGATGACGTCGGCCTGCAGTTCATCCTCGAGTTCAGCCACCGCAAGCGCCGCCTGCGTGTTGTCGAGGTGTTCGAAGACGCGGGCGCGCTGCGAGGGGCCGAGCTGCTCGAGGATGTCGGCCACGTCAGCCGGGTGCAGCTCGTGGAGGCGCTTGTGGGTGACCGAAAGCCGCACGTGGGAGAGGTCGCGGT
>CAYYLR010000004.1:26757-34956 GCA_964472485.1 uncultured Coriobacteriaceae bacterium | reverse complement strand
ATACACCAGCGCTCGCTCGGTGAAGCCGTGCGCCTCACCAAGGCGATCAGCGCGATCACGCTCGGCGACTGGAGCGTCGATGACGCGCTTGCGGTCTTCGAGGGTTCGAAGGATTTCAGCGTCTGAGCCCGAACCGCCCCCCGCATCTGCGTGCGGCGTCGCCCTTCGGGCGGCGCCGCGCTATCATCTACCTCTGACCGTTCCTCCTCACGCGGAGCAGTATGCCGATCAACGACTGGTTCAAGCAGCGGGAGCGTCGCCGTTACACGGTGAGCACGGCCGGCAAGGGCGCCGAGCTGCCGGACGGCGTCTGGCGCAGCTGCCCCGGCTGCCGCACGACGCTCTACCAGGGAGACGTCGCCCGCTCGCACTCGGTGTGTCCGCACTGCGGCCACCACTTCGAACTGATCGCGGCCGACCGCGTCGCACTCCTTGCCGACGAGGGCTCATTCGTCGAGATCGACGCCGCGCTCCTCCCGGCCGACCCGCTCGGATTCAGCGCGGGCAAACCCTATCGCACGTCACTCGAGAAGGCCGCCGCCGCCTCCGATCTCGCCGAGGCGGTCGTCACGGGCCGGGCGACGCTCGCGGGGCATCCCGTGGTGATCGGGGCCATGGACTTCCGCTTCGTCGGCGCGTCGATGGGATCGGTCGTCGGGGAGAAGATCGCCCGCGCCTTCGAACTTGGCATCGCCGAGCGCCGTGGGGTCGTGCTCGTCATCGCCTCGGGCGGCGCGCGTATGCAGGAGGGCATGCTTTCCCTGATGCAGATGGCGAAGACGGCGGCCGCAGCCGAACGCCTCGCCGCGGCCGGCCTCCCGTACGTCTCGGTCCTCGTGAACCCAACCTACGGGGGCGTGACCGCGAGCTTCGCCGCGCTCGCCGACGTGATTATCGCCGAACCGGGCGCGCTCATCGGCTTCGCCGGACCGCGGCTGGTCGAGCAGACGATCCGGCGTTCACTGCCGAAGGGGTTCCAGAGCGCGGACTCGCTCGTCGCCCACGGCATGGTCGACGACGTGGTGCCTCGGGCCGAGCTGGCCGGTCGTGTCGCGAGCGTTCTCGGCTACCTCATGCCGGTGCCGCCGGGCGAGAGGGGCGCGTGATGGCTCACTTCGTGATGGAGTTCGAGCGCCCGCTCGTCGAGCTCGAGAACAAGATCGCCGAGCTCAGGCGTCTCGACGCCGCGGCGATCCCGGACCTCGCCGCCGAGATCGCCGATCTCGAGGCCGAGGTCGAACAGCTCCGTGAGACGCTGTACGCCTCGCTCTCGCCGTGGGAGAGGGTACAGGTCAGCAGGCACCCCGATCGCCCGAAGACGCAGGACTACCTCGAGGGCCTCTTCGATGACGTCGTGGAGTTGCGCGGCGACCGCGTGTTCGGTGACGACCAGGCGATCGTAACGGCGCTCTCGACGATCGCCGGCCGGCGCGTCATGGTCATCGGGCACCGCAAGGGCCGCACGACCAAGGAGAACGTCGCCCGCAACTTCGGCAGCCCGCATCCTGAGGGGTTCCGTAAGGCCGAGCGTGCGATGCGGCTCGCCGCCCGTTTCGGGTTGCCCGTCGTGACGTTCCTCGACACCGCCGGCGCGTCGCCGGGTCTAGAGGACGAGGAGCGCGGGCAGGCGTGGGCGATCGCCCGCTGCCTGGCCACGCTGTCCGACCTGCCGGTACCCGTCGTCGTCGTCGGCATCGGCGAGGGCGGCAGCGGCGGTGCGCTCGCCATCGGCTTCGGCGACCGCCTCATCATGCTCGAGAACGCCTACTACTCGGTCATCAGCCCCGAGATGTGCGCCGTCATCCTGTTCAAGGACGCGACGCGCGCGGCGGAGTCGGCCTCGGCGCTCGCGCTCACCGCCGGCGACCTGCTCCGGCTCGGTATCGCCGATGAGGTCGTGCCTGAGCCGCACGGCGGAGCGCATCGCGACCCGGCGCCGGTGCTAGCCGAGGTCGGCGCGCGGATCGTGCGGGCACTCGATGATCTCGCCGGTGTCGACAGAGAGTCGCTCATCGCGCGCCGCTACGACCGGCTTCGCGCGACCGGTGTGTACGCCGAAGGGGAATGACCCTAGTCGAGCGGCGCACCCGGCCGACCGACCTTGCGGAGGGGATCAGATGACTCAGACGTCAGCGATCGCGCGCGTCGGCATCCTGTTCAGCGGCGGACCCGCGCCGGCGGCGAACGCCGTGATTTCAGCGGCCGCGCTCTCGTTTCTGAACAGCGGGATCGAGGTCATCGGCTTCTACGACGGCTACGAGGGGCTCGAGCGGTTCTCGACGGAGACACCGCTTACCGAAGGGCGCAACTACATCCGGATCACGCGCGACCACGTGTCGGCTATCCGCAACCGCAAGGACATCATCCTGCGCACCTCGCGCGCGAATCCCGGGAAGCCGGTGGGCTCGGCGGCCGATCTCGGCGATGAACACCGCAACGCCAAGCTTCGGGCGGTCTACGCCGCGCTGGACGCGCTCGAGATCGACGCGCTCATCTCGATCGGCGGCGATGACACGCTCAAGACGGCTAACTACCTGAAGGAACTCCAGAACGTCGTGCCGGGGTTGCGTCCTATCCGCATCGTCCACCTGCCGAAGACGATCGACAACGATTACTACGGCATCGACTGGACGTTCGGCTTCTTCTCGGCGGCGCACTTTGCCGCGGCGGAGATTCGCAATCTCGGGGCGGATGCCCGCTCCACCCAGGTGTGGTATGTCCTCGAACTCATGGGGCGCAAGGCGGGTTGGCTCACCTACGCGGCCGGCATCGCGGGTGAGGCCACGCGCATGCTGTCGGTCGAGGACGTCGACGACGAGTTCGATGTGCGCGGTGAAGCCGTGCGGCTCGTCGACCTCATGCTCAAGCGTGAGGCCGATGGCCGGCACTACGGCATCGTCTGCGTCGCCGAGGGGCTCGCCGATCATCTGCCGGACGACGTGCGCCCGCAGACGGAGGACGAGCACGGCAACATCAAGCTCGGCGAGGCGCAGATCGGACGGGTGCTCGCCAAGGAGATGGAGCGTGCCTACGAGGAGCGCACCGGCATCAGGATCAAGGTGCGCCACAAGCAGCTCGGCTACGAGACGAGGTGCGCCGAGCCGAGCGCGTTCGATGTCTTGCTCGGCACCCAGCTCGGCGTCGGCGCATACCGGGCGCTCGTGGAGAAGGGCCTCACCGGAGTGATGGTGAGCGTCGAAGACCAGCTATCGCTCAAGTACGTGCCGTTCGGGCTGCTTATCGATCCGGAGACGATGCGAACGAAGGTCCGCTTCATCGACCGCGACAGCGACTTCTACCGGCTGGCGCGCGCGCTGGAGTATCAGGGCATGCTGTCCGAGCGCCTCGATGGCGGGGCGGCGTCATGATCGACCGCGAGACGATCCGCGTCTTCCGTGACGTGGGGCGCGACATCTTCGTCGCCGGCCTCACCACGAGCCACGGCGGCAACATGAGCGTCCGCGACGGCGACCGCATCATCATCACGCGGCGCGGGTCGATGCTCGGGCGTCTCACCGATGACGATGTCGTGGAGACCGGCATGGAGCGGTGTGCCGATGACGAGCGCTGCAGCCGCGAGATCGTCGTCCACCGAGCCATCTACGACGCGGCACCCGAGGCGCGGGCGATCGTTCACGCGCATCCGCCGCACACCGTGGCGGCGTCGTTCGACGCAGACGTGATCGTGCCGGTCGACTCCGAGGGGCTCTACATCCTGGGCGAGGTGCCGGTCGTGTCCGCCTCGACGACGATCGCGTCACCCGAGGCCGCGGCCGTGCTCGCCGCCGCTCTCGCGGGCGCGCCCGTCGCGGTGCTGCGCACGCACGGACCGTTCGCCCGCGGCGCGAGTCTTGAGGAGGCGTTCATGCACGTGAGCGTGCTCGAGGCGAGCGCGCACATCGCGCGGCTACGAGGGTAGCGCTCCTACCCGCCCATCCCTATGAAGGCGCCCTGGATGAGAACCGGGACCGCCTGGAGCACGAAGACGATCGCCACGAACGCGCTGAACGCGGTGAGCGCGCGCTTGCGCTCCAGTCCGATGAGGCTCGAGGTGAGTCCGCCGAACAGGATGAGCAGCCCCCAGATCACCCACAGGTCGATCTGGGACAGCACCGCGTAGGACAGCGGCGGCGCTTCCGTGACATCGGCCGGAGCCACAAGCGCACCGAGTCCCGCATGCGTCAGCGGGGAGCCGGTAGCGGAGATGTAGAGCGTCTGCACGACGTTCCTGAGGGCGTGGGGCAGCAACCCGATGGAGACGACCGTCAACGGCGCCGTGTAGCGGAGCTCCTTGGCTGAGACCTTCGCCGCGATGAAGAAGAAGAGGGCCGCGAGCACCACAGCGGCGACCGATCCGATCCCGGCGAACACGATGGCGCTTGTCGTCGCGACCGTCGAGACGACCGCGATCTCCTCCTCGGGCAGCATCGGCTGCGCGATCTCCACGTCCTTGGGAGCCTCTTCGCCGGACATCTCGGTGCCCACGGGCCCGCTCATGCGGCGCTCGAGCGCCTCCTGCTGCTCGGTGAAGACGAGCGGCGCGTTGACGGCGCCCTTGGCCATCGCGCTCGCCGCGAGGAGCACGAGCGGCACGATCCAGATCCACCGGATCGCGCCGGCGTCCATCGCGCCGAACGCGTGACGCGGCCGAACAAGCGCCGTCACCATCGTGAGCAGGGGTTTCATCCGGAGTCTCCGTTCACTCGTGTCGCAGCGCGACAAGCGGGTCGAGATTGGCGGCGCGGATCGCGGGCAGCACGCCGGCGAGCAGTCCCACCCCGGCCGCGAAGGCGACCGCGAAGACCGCGAGCCACAGCGGGACGTGGAAGATCTCGGTCGTCTGCTCGGCGCCGCCCCCCTGAGACGCGATCATCGCCGATACGAACAGGTTCGCGAGCGCGGCTCCCGCGACCGACAGGAGCAAGCCGCCGGCGCCGCCGAGCAGCCCGATGACGGCTGACTCGCCGAGGAAGACGCGCCTGATCTGCGCGCCGGAAGCCCCGACGGCCTTCATGATGCCGATCTCCCGCGTGCGCTCGAGGATCGACATCGTCATGGTGTTGGCGATACCGAGTGAGGCCACGAGGAGCGCGATACCCCCGATAGCTCCGAGCACGATCTGAAGGATCGTGAACGTCTGCCTGACCGCGTCTTGCGCGCTTTGCGCCGAGAAGACCATGTACCCGCGCTCGCTCAGCGCCCGCTCGACGTCGCGCACCGCGGTGGTGGAGACCGCCTTCACGGTGATATCGCTGTACTGGAGGTCACGCGGGTTCGCACCCGTGATCGAGACGGCCGCGTCGAGCGGCACGAACACCGATGTGTCGATGTCCATGGACGCGGGTTCGAGGATGCCCACGACCGTCATCTGCCGCTTGGTGATCGTCGGCTGTGCCTCAGGACCTCCCTCCGTCGGCCAGACGCTCGTTGTCACGGCTATGCGCTTGCCCATCAGGTCGATGGCATCGGTGGTCTGGCGTCCGCTCCACGGGTCACCGCCGGCGAAGATCGTCGGAACCGACGCGCCGAGCAGGAGCTCGCCCTCTCGCCGCGGCAGGCGTCCTTCGGCGAGGGTGTAGCCGAACATCTCGAACACCTCGAGGTCGGTGCCGAGCGTCTGCGCTCCGGTGACGTAGCGGCGGTACTGCATCTGGTCGACCGGCACCCACACCCGCGGCATCACCGCCGCGACCCCCTCGATCTCGCCGAAGGCATCGACCGCCGCCTGGTCGAGGCGTGCCTCAGGGGCCGCGCCCGGTCCCGGCCCCATCATGTCGCCGCCGTAGACCTGGATGTGGGTCGCGTCGCCGAAGTCGGACAGCTGATCGGTGATGTTGCGCTGCAGACCGATGCCGAGGCTCACCATGAGCACGACCGACGACGTGCCGATGACGACGCCGAGCGCGGTCAGCACCAGCCGCAGCTTCATCCTGCGGAGGTTGCCGAAGACCGTCTCGATGAGGTCGGGGAAGCGCACGCTACCCGCCGAGTCCGAACAGCGCGAGGAGGAGGCGCTCGAGGAACCCGCGCTCGACGTCCTCGGGTCCTTCAGGCGACTCGCCGCCCGGCTCGCCGGTATCCGGCATCTCCTCGACGATCACCGTGTAGGTCTGGCGGAACTCCTTCGGCGTGTCGAGGTCGTCCCGGTATCTCACGATGAACGTCACCTCGAGCTCGCCGGGCGAGTGCGCCGTGACCTTCGCGTCGATGAACTCGGTCGTACCGGCGTCGATCGAGCCGACCTGGACCGTGCCGTCGGTCACATCCGCGCCGCTCGCCTCGAGCGAGAACGCGACACCCGCGACCGCGAACCGGCTCTGGTTCGCGGCCTCGATGGCCACATCGAACGGCTCTCCCGCCATGACGCTCCGCGGGAGCTCGGCCGATATGACGGAGAACGTGGCGTCCCGGTTGAGCACGAGACCGATCGTCTGCGCGAACTCGGCCCGGACGTTGTTGAACTCGTAGGACACGGTGACCGGGATGCTGTAGATGCCCGCGCCCCCGCTCGGGTCGGTGGCTACGTCGAACGTGACGGAGGTCTCCCGGTTGGCCGCGAGGGTCCCGACGAAGCGCACGTTGCCGGTTCCCACCACCACCATGCCCGGGGTCGTCGAGCCGGCGCTCGTCGTTCCCGAGGACTGGCCGAGGGCCACGTAGGTGTTCCGGGCCACGCGCGATGTGGCGTTGCGGAGCGTGAGCGTCAACCGGAAGGTCGAGCCGACGGTGACGCGCTCCGGTGACGTCGCGACGCGTTCGACGATGATCACGGGATCGGGTGCGACCGGGGGCGTGGCGGTGTCACCGGCGGGAGGGAGTCCGGTGGCGGCCTGGGCGAGGAGCGTCTCCTCGCCGGTGGCGGCGGCCAGGTTCGGCACCGCAAGGAGCGCGAGCGCCAGCAGTGCCGTCACGAGCGAGTACCGTGTTCTCACGTGCGACCTCCCGATTCGAACTCGGTTATCGAGCCATCCTTGATGTGCACGATCCGGTCGGCGATCGCCGCCACGTCCCGGTCGTGCGTGGTGATGAAGAACGTGCGCCCCTCGGCGTTCATTTGGCCGATGAGGGTGAGGATCTCGCCGCCGGTCGCCGAGTCGAGGTTGCCGGTCGGTTCGTCCCCGAGGACGATAGCGGGATCGGTCACCACCGCCCGCGAGATCGCGACGCGCTGCTGCTCACCACCCGAGAGTTGCGTGGGCAGATGGTTGAGACGGTGACCGAGCCCCATGCGCTCGAGCGTGTCCGCGGCGCGTGCGCGCCGCTCATGCTTCGGGGTGCCGGCGAAGATGAGCGGCAGCTCGACGTTCTGACGTGCGGTCAAGGCAGGGACGAGATTGAACGACTGGAAGATGAAGCCGACGGACCGCTGCCGGTAGGCCGCGAGTTCGTCGTCGGTCATCGCGCCGAGCTCAGCACCCTCGACGGTCACCGTTCCGTGGGTCGGCCGATCGAGGCCTCCGACGAGGTTGAGCAGCGTGGACTTGCCCGAACCTGACGGACCCATGATCGCCACGATCTCCCCGCGCCCGATCTCGAGGTCGACGCTCTTAAGGACCGCGAGCGTCTGGTCTCCCATCAGGTATTCCTTGGTCAGACCCTCGACCCGGACGATCCTGTCCAACGCGCCCCCCGCTGAGTCGGTTCCCACGGCATATTGTCCGCGAACGCGCGGAAGGGCGCTACTCCCACATCGTGCGTGTCGTATCGCGGATGCTCGTGGTGGTCGCGATGACGGCGGGCGCCACATCTGCGGGCGGCGCGTCGGTCCGGGCCTGGCGTTCGGCGAACAGCGGCCGGAGCCGGTCGGGGATGAACCGGGTGCGCTGCGCGTAGCCGTGCGCGTCGGTCATGCCCCTTCCGGCCTTGTAGTACCGAAGCGGGTGCGTGACGTAGAGCGAGTCGCGTGCGCGGGTGCACGCCACGTAGAATAGCCGCCGCTCCTCCTCGATCTCCTCGGCGCTGCCTGTGGCCATGTCCGACGGGATGTTGCCGTCCGCGGCGTGGATGACGTAGACGACATCGAACTCGAGCCCTTTGGCCGAGTGCATCGTCGAGAGGATGAGGTAGTCCTCATCGAGCAGCGGCGGCCCGGCGAAGTCGCCGGTCCACTGGGGCGCGTCGAGCGTGAGCTCGGTGAGAAACGATGTGCGGCTGGTGAACCGCGAGGTGATCCACAAACACATCCCCGGACTGACCAAG
>CAYYLR010000004.1:3528-26747 GCA_964472485.1 uncultured Coriobacteriaceae bacterium | reverse complement strand
AGTAGGCGCCCGGAATATTGATTCCGCGGGCCGTGAGCTCGGTGAGGAAGCGCGTCCGGTCCGTCCAGCGGGAGGCGAGCAGTTCGATCTGCTCGAGGTCGGCGAGCCGGGCTGACGGCGCGTCGTAGCGGTCTTCGAGCAGCGGCGCGTAGAACGTGCGGACCGCGTGCACCTGTGCCGACACGTCGCCGGCGGACGCACGCTCGAGCGTGCGCATGAGCGTCACGAAGGCAGGCCAGCATGCGCGCGCGGCCTCGGGCACGGCACGGCCGACCCACGTCTCGAAGTCGCCGTCGGCCGCGACGAGGTCCTCGAGCGCCCGGCTCGCGCTCGCCGGCCCGATCCCTGGCAGCAGTCCGAGCGCGCGCATCCCCGCGACGCCGTCGTACGGGTTCTCGGCGAGTCTCAGGAACGCGATGAGGTCCTTGACGTGCGCCATCTCGACGAACTTGAGGCCGCCGTACTTGACGAAGGGGACGTTGCGCCGCCCGAGCTCGATCTCGAGGTCGAGTGAGTGGTGCGCCGCCCGGAACAGCACCGCTTGCCGCCGCAAACCGGTGCCCTCCTCACGATGGCCGAGGACCCGGTCGATTACGAAGCCGGTCTGCTCGCGCTCGTCCGCGCAGGTCACGAGGGACGGCCGCGCGCCGCCGTCGCGCTCGGTGTGAAGCGCCTTGTCGTACCGTTCCGCCGACTCGGCGATGATGGCGTTGGTCGCGTCCAGGATCGGCTGCGTGCTGCGGTAGTTGCGTTCGAGCGTGACGACCGTGGTCCCGGGGAAGCGAACAGGGAAGTCGAGGATGTTGCGCACCGTGGCGGCCCTGAACCCGTAGATCGCCTGCGCGTCGTCCCCGACCGCCGTGAGGCCGTCGCCGGAGGGCCGAAGCAGCGTGACGATGTCGGCCTGCAGCGCGTTGGTGTCCTGGTACTCGTCGACGAGCACGGCGTCGAACCGCCCCCGGACGAGCTCGCCGAGCGCTGGGTCGGCGAGCATGCCGCGCCAGAACAGCAGCAGGTCATCGTAGTCGAGGATGTGCTGCGACTCCTTTCGGTCGACGTAGGCGGAGAAGAGCCGCTTCAGTCCCTCGGCCTGATCGGCGCACCACGGGAAGCGCGTCTTGAGCACATGCTCGAGCGGCTCGGCGGCGTTGACGCACCGGGAGTAGATGTCGAGGCAGGTGGCCTTCTGCGGGAACCGGCGTTCCCCCGTGCCGAGGTCGAGCGCCGATCGCGCCAGGTGCATGAGGTCTTCGGTATCGCCGCGGTCGAGGATCGTGAAGCCAGGCGGCAGTCCGATCGACTCGCCGTGAAGGCGTAGCAGACGCGCGGCTACCGCGTGGAACGTACCGCCCCAGACCCGCTCGCCCGGGAGCGTATCGGTGCGGTGTCCGCTTGTGGTGTCATCTCCGCCCCCGCGGCTCATCTGTCGGAGAAGCGCGTCGACCCGCGCGAGCATCTCGGCGGCCGCTCTACGGGTGAACGTGAGCAACAGGATGCGGTCGGGAGGCGTGCCGCCGGCGATGAGGTGCGCGACGCGGTGGGCGAGGGCGGCGGTCTTCCCGCTGCCGGCCCCGGCGACGATGAGCAGCGGACCGCCGCTGTGCGACGCGGCGTCACGCTGAGCGGGGTTGAGCGGCCGCAGTATCACGCTGTCGCCGGACGCGTCCTCCGGTGCGGGACGAGCGGGGGCGAGAGGCTCCACAGGACTCCTTCACGAACAGGTGTTCGTATCGGAGTGTAGCGCCTTGACGTCGTGATGTCGAACGGGTGTTCGTATCACGACGGGAACGCTGGTGCCCGGGGCGGGAATCGAACCCGCACGACCTTTCGGCCATCGGTTTTTGAGACCGACGCGTCTGCCAATTCCGCCACCCGGGCCCGAAGGCGAGAACGCCTGGGAGTATAGCATCCGAGCGCCCGTCGGCCCGCGCGCTTGGCCGGCTGGCTACGGTCGCGCCTCCGGCCTACAGCATGAAGTCCACGAGCGGGAGCGTGTCGAGGCTCTCGATGATCGACCAGAGGTTGAGCACCATGAAGACCGCGACGAGCAGCAGGAGTGCGGCGCTCACGCCGAGCCGCAGGCCGAGCCGCTGGAGCGCCTGCGGGACCGGATCGGGGAGTTCGTCGGGAATCTCCGAGGTGCGTCCGATCCTGCCGCCGTGGTGGATCGCCAGCGCGGTGAACAGCAGGGCGCTGATCGCGCACACCGCCGTCAGTGCCACCCATGCGACGTTGACGGGTCTTGCCAACGACGGCCCCTGCACGATGATCGATCCGAGCGCCATGCTGCCGACGATGTACGCGAGCGGGAGCAGTGTGGCGAGCTGTGTGTAGTCGATAAGTCGCTGCCCGTGAGCGACCACGTCGAGCGCCTGACGGGCGTGCTCCTCATCGATGATCGTGGTCGGCTGGCGGTTCCGCGACAGCCCCGGGCTCACACGCATCGCGGTCGCGAACAGCGCGAGACTCACGAGCACGTACACCGCCGCGAACACGATGTAGGCGTAGATGTACGTCTCAGAGACGTCGAACGACATCGGCATGCTCCCCGTGGTGGCCCCTCCCTCGTCAATCATACTCCATGCGAGGAGCGGGCTCATCCGTGTCTTGGTTCCGGCTCGAATCCCCGTCGGCGGAGTGCACCGAACGATGCGACGATCGTGGCGTCGTGTTATCGTCATAGTGTCGTACGTGCATACCCCTGAGGGCATTATGGCATTCTAGAGCAGGGAGTGGGCATGCCAGGCACCGAGTACACCCGTTGGTGTGTTCCGCCAGGCGATCTCGTCGACGTCACACCGGAGAAGGCCCGGGACCTCATCATCGAGTGCTTCTACCGGGCGCAGCATGAGATGTTCGAACGCACGAAGCAGCGTATGGGAACGCGCTGGGACGAGGAGGCGGTGCGCAAGAGCGTGAGCGGCGCCGTGCGAAGCGCGTTCTCCCAGGCCGGCGGTGACTTCGACGCGCCCTCCAGGCTTGACTTCGAGCAGGTGCTGCAGGTGCTCGGCGCGAAGGCGCGCAGCTGGGGTACGCCGCTCGACATCATCCAGCACCATCAGCGCGAGATCGAGCGCGTGCTGAGCCGGCTGCGCGACTGACGGAGCGGCGCCTATAATCGTCGGTATGGACGTTCACGCCGACATCCTCGACCGTCTCGATGGGCCGGCGCGCGTCCATGTGGCCAACGTCGCCGACAACCTCCAGCTCGTGGCCGATCTCGGCTACAGCCATGTCGTGCTGCTCGTGCCGACCGGATCGGGCGAGCTTGCCATGGTGACCGACGCGCGACCCATGACGGCGGTGGCGGTCGCCGCGACCGGAGGCATCGCCGGGAGCGTCGCGTCTAGGGCCGATGAGCCTGAGGCGTACGACGCACTGTCATCGGGCGCTCCGTCGTGCAGCGCTCAGCGGCGGCATCGCCGGGGGATCGCGTTCACATCCACCGCCTACCCGATCGGGCCATCCCACGCGCCGTACGCTGTGGCGGTTCGGCATCTCGGCCAGGGTGTCACCGACGCGCCCGGCACGATGGAGATCGTGTTCATGCGCCTCGCGTCGCTGGTGCTGGAGCGGCTCCGTGGCGGTCCCATCACCGACCTCGACACGGACGAGCCGTACGCGACGACCCGGACCGCCGGGGATGGCGTACTCGAGATCGATGCGGACGGCACGGTCGCCTACGCCAGTCCGAACGCGGTCACCATCATGCGTCTCGCGGGACTCGAAGGGGCGCCAGCGGGCGCCTCGGCGTCCACGCTCCCCGGCGGCGCCACCGCTATCACGCCGGTGCTCGGGACCGATGGTGCGCGCGGCACGACGGTCGAGGTGGGCGGACGGACGCTCGACTACCGTTCCATCGGCCTCGGAGATGGCGCGCTCGTCCTCGTGGAGGACGTCACCGACGCACGCAGGCGCGAGCAGGAGCTGCGCGTCAAGGAAGCGACGATGCGGGAGGTCCACCACCGGGTCAAGAACAACTTGCAGACGATCGCGTCGCTGCTCCGCATCCAGGCGCGACGGTCAGCATCGCCCGAGGCCGCACACGCGCTCGAGGAGGCCGTCGAGCGGGTCTCATCGATGGCTGTGGTCCACGAGATGCTCGCCGAATCCACCGAGGAGTCGGTCGACCTGACGGCCGCGGTCCGCACGGTGGTGGAGATGGTGCGCCGCGGGCTCGCGGGGGACGAGGGCGCGATCGCGGTCCGGATCGAGGGAGAGACCGGCCCGATCCCGGCGCAGACGGCGACGTCGCTCGCGCTCGTCGTGGCCGAACTTGTGCACAACGCCATCGAACACGGCACCGGCCCGCTCGGCCCCGGTGAGGTGACCGTGACGATGCGGCGCACCGCCGATGCGGTCGCGTTGAGGATCTCCGACACGGGGCCGGGCTTCCCCGCGGGGTTCGGAGCGGACTCCACGGAGCATCTCGGTCTCGCGATCGTGAAGACGGTCGTCGAGGATGACCTGCGCGGTACACTGACTTTCGGCGCGTCTCCGCTCTCCACGGTCGAGGTGACGGTGCCGGCCCCCCATGTCGACGCCTGAGGCGGGAACGATGCGTGCGCTGATCGCAGAGGACGAGGCCCTGATCCGCATGGATCTCAGGGAGATGCTGACCGAGGAGGGTCACGAGGTCGTCGGTGAGGCGCGCGACGGCGCCGAGGCGGTCGCGCTCGCGCGCGAGCTGAGGCCCGACGTGATCTTCATGGACGTTAAGATGCCGGGCATGGATGGCATCGAAGCGGCGGGCATCATCGGTGAGGAGCGGATCGCGCCGGTGGTCATCGTCACGGCGTTCTCCCAGCAGTCGTATGTCGAGAAGGCGGTCTCGGCCGGCGTGATGGCCTATCTCGTCAAGCCGTTCGAGAAGCGCGAGATCCTGCCGGCGATCAGCGTCGCGGTCTCCCGGTTCGCCGAAGCGCGCGCGCTCGAGGCGGAGGTCGGCGATCTGGCGCAGCGGCTTGAGACGCGCAAGGCGCTGGATCGGGCGAAGGGCGTCCTGATGGCCAAAGGCATGTCCGAGCCGGAGGCGTTCAAACGGCTCCAGAAGCTGGCGATGGACCGACGGATTTCGCTCCGCGAAGTGGCCGAAGCGGTGGTGCTCGCGGCTGAGGCCGAGGCGTAAGCGCCGATCTCGCGCTGTTCGCCGGGGCGTCCCTCGCCGGCACCGCGCTCTGGCCGCTGGCTCCGTTCTCTGACGATCGCGTGGCCCGTGGGGCCGGCGCGTCTTCGCCGGACCGCCGCCCCATCGTCCCATTGCCGCTTCGCCCGCCGGATGCTATCATCCTCGCACCGGTTCAACGGCGAACCGGAACCGAAGAGACGAGCAATGACGCTCACACGGACCGAGAAGGGTCCGGGTGGGCGTTTTCGTTTCTTCGGGTACCGGCACCGACGTGAAGGCGGGCACGATGCGGGAGTTCGCGGTCTTCTGGGGATGCACCATCCCGGCGAGGTTCCCCATGATCGAGAAGGCGACGCGGCTCGTCCTCGACGAGCTTGGCGCGACCGTCCACGAGCTGGCGGGTCACACGTGCTGCCCCGAAGGCACGCTCGTCAAGGCGAGTGACGAGCGTGCGTTCTACACCGCCGCGGCGCGCAACCTCGCGATCGTGGAGGGAGCGCACCTCGATGTGGTCACACCCTGCAACGGCTGCTACTCGACGTTCCGCGAGGCGGCGAGCCACCTGCAGTCGGACTGGCGCGAGCGGCGGCGGATCAACGAGCGGCTCGAGACCGAGGGTCTCCGCTACGATGGCGATCTGGCGATCACGCACTTCGCGGAGTGGCTGTCCGACACCGTGGGGGCCGGCACGATCCGCGCGAAGGCCACTCGGCCGCTGTGGGGCATGCGAATCGCCGTCCACTACGGATGCCACCTGCTCCGCCCGCAACCCGCGGTCTCCTGGGATGACCCGCTCCATCCGACGAAGGTCGAGGAGATCGTCGCGGCGCTCGGCGCCCGGGTCATCGACTACCCGTCGAAGATGCAGTGCTGCGGCGGCGCGCTCGACCGGGTCGGCGAGCGGGACGCTTCTCTCGCGTTCGCGCGGCGCAAGCTCAACGACCTCATGCGTGAGGAAGTCGACGCGCTCGTCGTCGTCTGTCCCAGCTGCTTCCAGCAGTTCGACCTCAACCAGGCGGCGCTGCAGCGCGCGAACGAGGGCGTGCATGTCCCGGTGCTCTACCTCGCCGAACTCATCGCGCTGGCCATGGGGCACTCGCCCGAGGAGATCGGGCTGGACATGCACCGCGTCGCGGTCGAGTCGTTCCTCGAGCGATGGGGTGCGCGGACTGCCGACAAGGAGCGGCTGGCCGAACACTTCGACGTGTCATTACTCGGCACGTGCTACGCCTGTCAGGCGTGCAAGGACGACTGCCCTGTCTGCAAGATCGACGCGACGTTCCAGCCGACCGATATCATCGGCGACCTCATCCGCGGGCGTCTCGACGACGTGGTGGGCGAGGGACAGCTGTGGAAGTGTCTCGAGTGCTACACGTGCCAGGAGCTGTGTCACAGCCGCATCGGCATGGCCGAGACGTTCCGACGCCTCAAGGAGATCGCGATGGAGCGGGGCGCCGGACCCGATTCCGTGGCCGCGGCCTACGCCGAGTTCCTCAAGAACGGCACCCTCGGCAAGCCCCGGGAGTCCGCGCGCGCGAAGCTGGGCCTCGGCCCGCTGCCCGAAGGTGGCGGCGACGCCGTCGCCCGCCTGCTGACCGAATGTGAGGAGTGATCGTCATGGCGTACGACATCGAACGGTACGAGAGCTTCTCGGCAGCGCGCTATCGCGATGAATCGCCGTTCAAGATCCATGGCGGCTGCGGTCTGATGGGCATCTGCGACGAGAGCGGCGCGCTCATGAGCGGCGAGGACCCGATCCTCGCCATGGCGGTGCAGCGCGACCGCGGCAACGGGCTTGGCGGCGGTTTCGCCGGCTACGGCATCTACCCTGAGCTTGCCGAGCTCTACTGCTTCCACATGATGTACCACGACCTCACCGCCAAAGACGCGGCCGAGGAGGTCCTCGCGCGCGCGTTCACCATCGAGCGCTCCGAGCCGCTTCCGACCCGGCCCGTCAAGGGCATCAGCGACGCGCCGATCCTGTGGCGCTACTTCATGTCGCCGCTCGAGAGCGTGCTCGCCGAGCGCGAGATGAGTGACGACGATCTCGTCGTGAGCGTCGTCATGTCGATCAACGCCGGAGTCGACGGAGCGTTCGTGGCCTCATCGGGCAAGAACATGGGCGCGTTCAAGGGCGTCGGCTTCCCCGAGGAGATCGGTCACTACTACCGGCTCGAGGAGTACGCCGGCCACACGTGGGTGGGCCACAACCGCTTCCCGACGAACACGCCAGGCTGGTGGGGCGGCGCGCACCCGTTCACCCTGCTCGACTGGTCGATCGTGCACAACGGCGAGATCTCGAGCTACGGGATCAACGCACGCTACCTCGAGCAGTTCGGCTACTCGTGCTCGCTCGGCACCGACACCGAGGTGGCGGCCTACCTGTTCGACCTGCTGCTCCGGCGGCACGGGCTGCCGATCGAGCTGGCGTGCAAGGCGCTCGCCGCGCCGTTGTGGTCCGAGATCGACCGGATGCCGGCTGACGACGCGGCGCTGATGCGCTCGCTGCGGGCCGTCTACGGGCCGGCGATGCTCAACGGTCCGTTCGCGATCGTCCTCGGGTTCAACGGCGGCATGGTCGCGCTCAACGACCGGATCAAACTCCGCCCGCTCGTCGCAGCCCGGCAGGGCTCGAAGGTTATGGTCGCGAGCGAGGAGAGCGCGATCCGCACCATCCTCGCGGCGCCCGACGCCGTGTGGGCGCCGAAGGCGGGCGAGCCGGTGATCGCGCGCGTGGCGGGAGCCGGATCACCGGCGCACGAGCGGATGCGTCTCGGCGCGGCGGCGGTGTCGTGCGCGGTCACCGGTGCCGAGCGCGCACGTGACGAGATCCTGGAGGTGGCGGTCTAGCATGCAGCAGACGTTCGTGCAGCCCGAGTTCCGGGTCAGGATCGACTACGACAAGTGCCACAAGTGCGGGCGCTGCGCGCAGCAGTGCGGCTGGGGAGTCTATGACTTCAACGAGCGGCCCATCCCGCATGACGAGAAGTGCCGCGCCTGTCACCGGTGCGTGACGTACTGCCCGGCCCGCTGCATCACCATCGAGAAGAACGCCTTGACGTTCCGCGACAACGACAACTGGTCTGCAGACCTCAGGAAGGCGGTCTGGCGGCAGTCCGAGACCGGCGGCGTTCTCCTCACCTCGATGGGCAATCCGCGTCCCTATGAGCGCATCTTCGACAAACTCGTTCTCGATGCGTGCCAGGTCACCAACCCGTCCATCGACCCGTTGCGCGAGCCGATGGAGCTCCGGACCTACCTCGGCAGGAAGCCGGATGCCGTCCGGGTCGAGTCCGACGGGGCCGGCGGGTTCCGTCTGGCCGAAGGCGTGGGTGTGGGCAACAACGTCGAGCTCGCGGTGCCGATCATCTTCGCCCCGATGAGCTACGGCTCCGTGTCGCTCAACGTCCACCGGTCGCTGGCGATGGCCGCCCAGCGCCTGCGCACCGTGATGGGCACCGGCGAGGGCGGACTCCACGAGGACCTCTTCCCCTATCAGGAGCACACCATCCTGCAGATCGCGTCCGGACGATTCGGCCTCAACCCAGAGGTGCTCGGCCGTGCCGCCGCGCTCGAGATCAAGATCGGTCAGGGCGCAAAACCCGGGATCGGCGGGCACCTGCCCGGCGAGAAGATCGACCGGAACGTGTCCGCGACGCGCATGATCCCGCAGGGCAGCGACGCGATATCGCCGGCGCCGCATCACGACATCTACTCGATCGAGGACTTGCGGCAGCTCATCTACGCCCTCAAGGAGGCGAGCGGCTACAAGCCGGTGGGCGTCAAGATCGCCGCGGTGCACAACGTCGCCGCCATCGCCTCGGGCATCGTCCGCGCGGGTGCCGACTACCTCTACCTCGACGGCTTCCGCGGCGGAACCGGCGCGGCGCCCGCGGTCATCCGCGACCACATCGGCATCCCGGTGGAGATCGCCATCGCCGTCGTCGACCAGCGTCTGCGCGAGGAGGGCATCCGTAACCAGGCGTCGATCGTCGCGGCCGGATCGATCCGCTCTTCGGCCGACGCGGCCAAGGCCATCGCGCTCGGAGCCGACGCCGTCGCGATCGGGACCGCGTCGCTTCTCGCGCTCGGATGCCACCTGTGCCAGAGCTGCCACACCGGTTCGTGCTCCTGGGGCATCACCACGCAGAAGCCCGAGCTCACGCGGCGCATCGACCCGGCCTGGGGCGCCGAGCGGCTCGTCAATCTCGTGAGCGCATGGAGCCACGAACTGCGGGAGATCCTCGGCGCGCTCGGAGTGAACGCGGTCGAGAGCCTTCGCGGAAGCCGCGATCGCCTGCGTGCGGTGGGTCTGGACGAGCAGACGTGCCGGATCCTCGGTGTCAAGCCGGCGGGGATGTGAAGGAGATGGTGACCGTGGAAACGACCAGGCGGGAAGTGCCGGGTGTCATCGAGGGTTATCGCGAGGTGGAGCCGCCGACAAGCCGGGAGGCCGATGTCGTGACGATCGACGCCACGAACGTCCACTACCGCCAGGTGAACGAGGCGGTGCGCGCGGCGGTGGTTGGCGGAGCCCGCACGGTGCGCCTGTCCGGTGTCAACGGGCAGCGCTACATCGGGGCGGGTATCCGCGAGGCGGGACTGCGCATCGAGGTTCGAGGGACCGCGGGCAACGACCTCGCGATGTTCATGGACGGCCCTTCGATCGAGGTCTTCGGCACCTCGCAGGACGGCGTCGGCAACACGATGACCGCGGGTGAGGTGGTGGTTCACGGTGACGCCGGCGATGTGGCCGGCTACGGGATGCGCGGGGGCCGGGTCTTCATCCGCGGCGACGTCGGCTATCGCGTCGGGATCCACATGAAGGCGTTCGACAAGCACGTGCCGGTGCTCGTCTGTGGAGGGAAGGCCCGCGACTTCTTCGGCGAGTACATGGCGGGGGGCGTCCTCGTGCTTCTCGGCGTGGAGACCCAGTTCCCGGAGCAGCCGCTTGTCGGCGGCCATCTCGGGGCGGGCATGCACGGCGGGGTCATCTACCTTCGGGGAACGATCGAGTCCTGGCAGCACGGTCCCGAGGTCGGTGTGACGCCCGCCGATGAGGCCGACATGGCCACGCTCCGGCCGCTCATCGAGCGGTACGCCGAGTCGTTCGGTCGTGACGCCGCGGCGATCCTCGAGGGTCCGTTCACGCGGGTCACGCCGCTTAGCAGCCGTCCCTATGCGAAGCTGTATGCAGCCATGTAGACCGGGCGTCACCCGGAACGCGGTGGCCTTGGGTTCCGAGCGGCGCGCGGTCGCGCCTGTCAGCCGCCTTCCCCGTGGCGGTTCCGGAACTCGCGCCGTCCCGCAAACCCCCTTCGTGCGACTAGCGGCGAGAGTCGCACACGCGAAGGGGCGCCGAAGGCTTCTCGCGCCCCTCGCACATCGGAAACGCGGCCGAAACACAACGGCCGTACCGTGGACGTCAACAGGCTTCAGACCGAGGAGGTACCACGATGACCACACCGCTCGATAAGGATTACGTGCTCCGCACCGTCGAGGAGCGCGGCACCCGCTTCGTCCGCTTCTGGTTCACCGACGTGCTCGGCTTCCTTAAGAGCTTCGCGGTGACCGACACCGAGCTCGAGGGCGCCTTCGACGAAGGCATGGGCTTCGACGGGTCGTCGATCGACGGATTCACCCGGATCGAGGAGTCCGACATGGTCGCGTTCCCCGATCCCTCGACATTCCAGATCCTCCCGTGGCGCAGCAACGGTGAGACCGGGGGCACAGGCCGCATGTTCTGCGACGTGATGAACCCGGATGGAACGCCGTTCGAGGGTGATCCCCGTTACGCCCTCAAGCGCGTGCTCGCCAAGGCCGCCGACATGGGCTACACGATGTACGTCGGTCCCGAGCTCGAGTTCTTCTACTTCTCGGACAGCGAGGACACGAAGGTGCTCGACAAGGGCGGGTACTTCGACCTGACGCCGCTCGACGTGGCGAGCGACCTGCGCCGTGAGACGGTCCTGACGCTCGAGAAGCTCGGCATCCCGGTCGAGTACTCCCACCACGAGGTGGCCCCGTCTCAGCACGAGATCGACCTGCGGTACGCCGACGCGCTCACCATGGCCGACAACGTCATGACATACCGCCTGACCGTCAAGGAGGTCGCGTACAAGAACGGCGTGTACGCCACCTTCATGCCGAAGCCGATCCAGGGTCAGAACGGCTCGGGCATGCACGTCCATCAGTCGCTGTTCAGCGCTGACGGCAACGCGTTCTTCGACGCCAACGACCCCGAGGGCTACAACCTCTCAGCGGTCGGCAAGAGCTACATCGCCGGTCTCCTCAAGTACGCGCCGGAGTTCTGCGCGGTCACCAACCAGTTCGTCAACTCGTACAAGCGCCTCGTGCCGGGCTATGAGGCGCCGGTGTACATCACCTGGGCGCGCCGGAACCGTTCGGCGATGGTCCGTGTGCCGATGTACAAGCCGGGCAAGGAGGTCGCGACCCGCGTCGAGCTGCGCTCGCCGGATCCCTCGGCCAACCCGTACCTGGCGTTCGCGGTGATGCTCGGCGCGGGCCTCAAGGGCATCGAGGAGGGTCTGACGCTAATGCCGGAGGCCACGAACAACATCTTCCACATGAGCGAGGAGGAGCTCGCCGGGGCCGGCATCAAGACCCTCCCGAACGACCTGGGCGAGGCGATCGAGGGCTTCGAGCGGTCCGAACTCATGAAGGAGGTCCTCGGCGACCACATCCACCGCTTCTTCGTGGAGAACAAGAAGAAGGAGTGGAACGAGTACATGAGCTACGTCTCCCCGTGGGAGAAGGACAAGTACCTGTCCGTCCTCTAGGAGAGCGAGGGTCGGACGGCGGGGTTACGGCAACGGCGCCGGGCAGGATGTTCCACCCGGCGCCCGTTCGCCCGCCTGAGGTGGGAGGGAGTGCCCATGCACACGAAACGCGTCGCGGTCGTCACCGACGACGCTCATACGCGCGCGTGGGTCGAGTCCGCGATCGGTACGCTCGACGTGAGCATCCGATGCTACGGGGTCGCCGAACTCGAGCAGAGCGTCGGCTCCGGCGGCTCGGACCTCCTTATCGTCGACACGGCGCGGATGATCTCGCGAACGATCGAGATCGCCGAAGCTGCCGTGGCGGCGGGG
This sequence comes from uncultured Coriobacteriaceae bacterium, assembly GCA_964472485.1. Lineage (GTDB taxonomy): Bacteria > Actinomycetota > Coriobacteriia > Anaerosomatales > Anaerosomataceae > CAYYLR01. The sequence continues at coordinate 14,507 of CAYYLR010000004.1, read as the reverse complement.
TCCGAGGTCCGGCTCCTCGCAATCGTCGAGCGCGAGGAGCTCGACGATCTGCGGATGCCGGTCCGGTTCCCGGCCGACTTCGTGGTGCGAGCCGCTTCGGCGCCCGAAGTGGCGGCACGCGTGCGAGGGCTTCTGTGGCCGGGTGAGGAGGTCGTCGCTGACGACATCATCCGCGTTGATGATCTCGCACTCAATCTGGCCACCTACCAGGCGAGCGTCCGCGGCGAGCCCGTCGAGTTCACGTTCCTGGAGTACGCGCTCTTCGCGTTCCTTGTCACACACCCGAACCGCGTCTACAGCCGTGAGATCCTGCTGAGGCGCGTGTGGGACACCGACTACTTCGGCGGAGCGCGGACCGTCGACGTGCACGTGCGCCGGATCCGGTCCAAGCTCGGGCCCGAACTCGCGGCGCGCTTGGAGACGGTGCGTAGCGTAGGGTACCTCTGGAGACGATGACGCTCCTACCGTGAGCTGCGGATATGGCACTTCGCGCAGTAGGTGGGACTGTGGCACGCGAAGCAGCGCGCCGGGCCGTCGCCGCTCATCGCGTTTCCGGGATGCTGCTGGAGCCAGGGCCGCGAGGGGTCGCTACCCTCGTGATGGCAGTTGTTGCAGAACTCGAGTCCTGCGCCGCTGAGCGCGAGCTCCCCCTTCGCATGGCAGCGCGCACACACGTCCGGCTGGGTCCTGCCCGCTTCGGCGTGTGTCTGTCTGAACCCATCCGGATGGGGCATCTCGATGCCGTGGCAGTCGGTGCACAGCGTGCCGATGTGGCACATCGTGCACTGCTGCTGGTCGGCGAGCCCGGTGCTGCCGTGCTGTGCCTCGATCCACGTCGGCGTCCGATGCGACTCAGGCGCCAGCTCGAAGAAGTCGGGGTGGCACGTGGCGCATGTGCGCGAGGCGGTGGGATACGCGCTCGCACCGTGGCAGACGTAGCACTCCGACATCTTGAACAGCGCGATCCTGCGTTCGCGGTCCGGCCCGTCCTCGAAGTCGGGGTGCATCGACCCGCGGTGGCACGAGAGACACGAGCGGTTGCGCTTGGCGTGTTCGACGTGGTCGATCAGGATGCGGCCACCGGAACTCGGTGCCCGGTCGGGGTCGTGGCACTGACCGCAGACGGCGTCGTCGATCGCGGTGACGGCGATCCCGTCCGCCGTCCCGGTGGCGTCGGGCGTCCTGCGCAGCATCGACGCGCTGCCGAAGAGGTTGCCCGGGAAGTCGTACCACGCGTACGCCGCGTCATGGCACGAGAAGCACGCCACCTTGGAATGAGAGGATGCCTGCCAGGTCTCGACCGGCCGCGCCATCGGGTGGCAGCCGCCGCAGGCGGGGGAGAGCGCGGCCACGCGTCCGGCTCCCGCGACCGCCGCGATCGACCCGAGCGCGAGCGCCGCTACGGCGACGGCCACCCAGGCGACATACGCGGCGTTTCCTGCCGGGCGGCGTGGCTTCCGGCGTTCGGGGATCCGAGCCTTCCTCACGGGCGAAGCTTCCTGTCGACGAGACGGCTGTCGTGCTCGACTCCACGATACCATCATCGCCGAGCGCCGCATCGATGCGGACGAGGGTCAGAGAACCGCGCGCGGTCGACTACCCGACGGCCAGGCTGTTCGCCTCACCGTCCGCGGTTCACGTGGCACTCGGCACAGGACGTGACGCCGTGACACCTGAAGCACGCCTGCGCACCCTCCTCGCGCGTCAGCGCGGGGTGCTGCGGGAGCCAGGGTCGCGAGGGGTCGCTACCCTCGTGATGGCAGTTGTTGCAGAACTCGAGTCCTGCGCCGCTGAGCGCGAGCTCCCCCTTCGCATGGCAGCGCGCACACACGTCCGGCTGGGTCCTGCCCGCTTCGGCGTGTGTCTGTCTGAACCCATCCGGATGGGGCATCTCGATGCCGTGGCAGTCGGTGCACAGCGTGCCGATGTGGCACATCGTGCACTGCTGCTGGTCGGCGAGCCCGGTGCTGCCGTGCTGTGCCTCGATCCACGTCGGCGTCCGATGCGACTCAGGCGCCAGCTCGAAGAAGTCGGGGTGGCACGTGGCGCATGTGCGCGAGGCGGTGGGATACGCGCTCGCACCGTGGCAGACGTAGCACTCCGACATCTTGAACAGCGCGATCCTGCGTTCGCGGTCCGGCCCGTCCTCGAAGTCGGGGTGCATCGACCCGCGGTGGCACGAGAGACACGAGCGGTTGCGCTTGGCGTGTTCGACGTGGTCGATCAGGATGCGGCCACCGGAACTCGGTGCCCGGTCGGGGTCGTGGCACTGACCGCAGACGGCGTCGTCGATCGCGGTGACGGCGATCCCGTCCGCCGTCCCGGTGGCGTCGGGCGTCCTGCGCAGCATCGACGCGCTGCCGAAGAGGTTGCCCGGGAAGTCGTACCACGCGTACGCCGCGTCATGGCACGAGAAGCACGCCACCTTGGAATGAGAGGATGCCTGCCAGGTCTCGACCGGCCGCGCCATCGGGTGGCAGCCGCCGCAGGCGGGGGAGAGCGCGGCCACGCGTCCGGCTCCCGCGACCGCCGCGATCGACCCGAGCGCGAGCGCCGCTACGGCGACGGCCACCCAGGCGACATACGCGGCGTTTCCTGCCGGGCGGCGTGGCTTCCGGCGTTCGGGGATCCGAGCCTTCCTCACGGGCGAAGCTTCCTGTCGACGAGACGGAGCGCTACGGCTATCATCGGAGTTCAGGATACCATCACTGGTAATGTTCGGTCAGGTTCGGTCGGGCGTCTTGTCCGTCGTAAGAGCATTGTGCTAGAAGAGGGAGCCCAGCATTCAATGGCCCATTGTCATGTGGGCTCCTGCTCGTCGGCCTCGTGATGATAGGTGGTGTCGCAGCCATAGAAGCGAACAACGGTCCAGTTCCGGCGAACCGGACACGATACCGCTCCTGGCCCCGTCGAGGGTCCGTCCTGTTCGCACTTGCGGTGGTGACGTTGTGTATACCCATCGCCATCGCCGCCCCGGCATTCGCCGGTAAGTCCGCGTCAGGTCAGCCTGTGTTCTACCCGTGCACGGCATGTCATCCCACTCGCGCGGGTGTCGAGTATCCGAACGGGTTCACCGGTCACAAGATCGTGCTCGGCGAGCATGCCTGGCTTGGTGTCGGTGACGCGGCGTGCGTCGTTTGCCACGACGCGGCCACGAGTGACCCAGGCAAGCTGAAACTCCTTGACGGAAGCCTCGTTGATATCACCGGCGACATCGCAGGGGTGTGCTACCGCTGTCACTCCGCGGTCTACAAGGAGTTCCGCGCGGGCATCCACGGTCACGGTGAAGCTAAGTGCACGGCCTCAGGCTGTCACGATCCGCACACTCCGGGATACATCTCCGCCGATGCGTTGCCGCCGATCACCGGCGTCGGATTCACAGCGAAGGTGCTGCCCGAGCAGGGCACGTTCACGCCACTGACAGGCCCGCCGCCGACACCGGCCACCGAGAACCCGCGGTGGCTGGCGATGCTCGCGGCGGTCGGCCTGGCCTATGCCGGCGGAGCGACCGTGATACTCGTACGAGGAAGGTCCAAGCGATGAGCCACCATGAGATCGACGGTGAAGACAGCCCTCAGGGGACGGAGCCCACGGCTTCAGCGTGTGAGGGTCTGACCAGGCGAGGATTCCTGAAGGGCGTTGGAGCCACCGCGGGCGTCATCGCCGCAGGTACGCTTCCCGCGGTCGGCACCGCGCTGATCGGCGCTTCCCCGGCGAGGGCAGCTTCGGAGGACGCGGCCGGTCATGTCACGACACCAGAACGCTTCGCCGCGTTGAACGAACCGATGATCTACCCCGACAAGCCCGTCTACTACGCGGACCCGGCGGGTGACGAGAGCTGGGCCATGGTGATCGATGTGAACGCCTGCATCGGCTGCCGACGGTGCGTCTGGGCCTGCGTTGAGGAGAACAACATCGGCCGGAACTCCGGCTTCACGTACATCCAGGTGCTCGAGATGCAACAGGGCACCGTGAAGTCGGAGTATGCCACGCTGGAGTACACCGAGGCTGGGAATCCCGAGCGTTGGTACATGCCGGTCCAGTGCATGCAGTGCGCGAAGCCCACGTGCGTCCTCGGGTGTCCCATCAAGGCGACGTGGAAGGAGCCCGACGGTATCGTCGTTGTCGACTACAACAAGTGCATTTCGTGCCGCAACTGCCTCGTCACGTGTCCCTACGAGGCGCGCCACAACAACTGGGTGCACCCGCACATCCCTGAGGACGAAGTCAACGAGGATGTCCCCTACGAAGACAAGGTAGGTGTTGTCGAGAAGTGCACCTTCTGCATACACCGGACCCGAAACGGCCAGACCACCGCATGCGTGGAGGCGTGCCCCGTGGGCGCGCGCACTTTCGGCGACCTGAACGACCCGGACAGCGCGGTCTCGGTCATCCTCAAGACCAGGCACACGTTCCGGTTCAAAGAGAAACTCGGGAACGAGCCGATGATCTGGTACGTGGGGTGATGACGGGTGACTAACGGTACGATCTCACGCCCCGGTGTCGTGCGCTTCATCGGGATCGATTTCAACTTCGGCGCGCTCAAGACCGCGGGACCCCGCTACTGGCTGTTCGCGTCGATCCTCGGCGTGTTCATCGGGCTCGGCTTCATCTCCTGGACGCAGCTGCTCGGCGGCGGCGAGGTCATCGCCATCCGAGACACGTATCCGTGGGGTCTCTGGTTCGTCAACTACATGTACTACGTCGGGCTCTCGGCAGGCGGCCTTGTGGTCTACGCGAGCGTCCACCTGTTCGGCGCCAAGCAGTTCGCGCCGCTGGCGCGCTTGGCCGTGCTGCAGGCCGGCGTGCTCGTGCTGATGGCGCTCCTCGGTCTTCTCTCCGACATGGAGCGTCCATGGAGGATGATCTGGTTCGCCCTGACCCCGAACGTGACCGCGCCCTTCATCTATACCGGTAGCGCGGCGGCCACCTATATGGTCATCTGCTTCATCGACCTCTGGGTCATGATCACGGGGAAGGGCGGGCACAAGCTCGCGCACCGCATGACCTTGATCGCGCTGCCGATGGCGATCTACCTCCACACTACGACGGCGTGGGTTCTCGCGCTCAACAAGTCCCGGGAGCTGTGGCACACGGCCGTCATGGTGCCGATCTTCTTGACGTCCGCCACAGCCTCAGGCATAGCGCTCTTGATGATATTCGCCTACATCGTGCAGCGGACGACGCACATCAAGTTCAAGCCGAGCATGTTCCGAAGTCTTTCGACGCTGCTGGCTACCGTGATCATCATCGACATGTTCCTGTTGCTCGTCGAGATCGTCACGGTGTTTTGGGGCACCTCCGCCGAGCCTGGTCACGTCATCCGGATGTCGGAGTTCTTCACCGGCACCTACGCGTGGTCCTTCATTCCGGTGCTCGTGCTGGGAATCACCGCGTTCGCGCTTCTCGCCGGCCGCTCCACCAGGCACCTTCCCGCCATCCAGCTGACGGCAGCGGCTATGTACGTTGTCGGCATCTTCCTCAAGCGCTACTCGCTCATGGCCATGGGCTTCGCACACACCACGCTCGGCCAGACGACCGGCCTGTACGTTCCGAGCCTGGTCGAGACCCTGCTCGCTCTGGGCATCCTGTCCTTCGGCATCCTCTTCGTGACGATCGGAGTCAAGGTGCTGCCGATGGAGGAGCCTGAAGAGGATCACGGTCACGAGCACGCGAAGGGCCCCGCTCAGGCGTTCGCTCCGGCTCACGCCGTGCCGGCCACCACCCCGATGACCGAAGGCGGGGTGAGCGCACCATGACGGACGGCCTCTTCAGCCGCCTCGCCGCTCTGCCGAAGCTTGTGAAGGCCGCACTGGGTCTCGTGATCGCCCTCGTTCTGCTGGCGCTGATCGTTCCTGCGGTTCTCATGGGGAATCCCCGATTCGTCAGCGGGTTCGGCGAGATGAAGGACAACTACGACACGCTGCAGACATCGAAGCACGCGGGCCTGTCGTGCAGGGATTGTCACGCGGACAGTCGAGGTGCCCTGGCCGGCGCCGTGGGCTCGACGATCGATTTCTACGGTCTGATCCTCGGCAACGATGGGGCTGTCGTCATGGACGCGCCTCCGCGCGCCGCGTGTGTCACGTGTCACGAGCACGACTGGAGTCATGATCCGGAGGTGACCAGTCGCCTCCCGCACCCGGCGCACCTGCGCGTCTCATCAGAGCAGCGGGACTGCGTGAGCTGTCACAAGTGGACAGGTCACCAGGAGGACTACATCCCCGCCCACGGTCCTGACGGGTTCGTGAGCCTGTGCGCCTCCTATGACTGTCACGTCGGTTACGCGGCCAAAGACACGTGCCAGAACTGCCACCATGCGCTCTGGGAGGGTGCGGGCGTCTGGCTGGCGAATCACCCGGGCGTCGTCTTCGAGAGCGGAGACGCGGGCTGCTATGGCACGTGCCATGCGGCGGCGCAGTGCCAGGCGTGTCACACGACAGGCGAGAGCCCGTTCGTCGGTGGCCTGGGTCCGAGCGAGACCGCCGAGATCGAGGCCATGCACGCCAGGAGCGACTGGGCACGCCGCCACGGCGCGAGCGCTCTTCGCGATGAGCTGGTGTGTCGGCGGTGCCATGTATCGACCCGCGAGTGCGACAGTTGCCATGCGCGCCGTCCTGCCTCACACGATCCGCAGCAGACCTGGATCGCGCTGCACAAGGACGCGGTCAAGGTGGAGGGTCAGTGCCTCACCTGCCACAAGCAGACATGGTGCGATGACTGCCACAGCCAGTTCAAGGAGAGCCGTTAGGTGGATTCACGCGACGACCTGCAACCACGTGAAGATGACGCACCTGCGATGACCGCTTCCGACACGGCTCCGGCCGAGCCGACTGCGGTCGAGGAGGCGCCTGTCCCGCGCGAGTCGCGTGCTCGCCGCCGTGGCGTGGTCGTCGCAGTAGCCGCTGCTCTGATCGTGTTCGTCGGTCTGCTCGTTCTACCCGGGGTGTCGACCATCCAGTCGGGCTACTACGACCGGTATCCCGAGGTGCGCGAATCCATCGCGCAGTGGGAGACGTCGACGCACTCCCGCATGAGCTGCGCGAGCTGCCACATCGAGCCCGGAGTCGTGGGCCACCTCATGTACGGTCTCGAGTCGATCCCCGCGTTCTACTCGCAGTTGTTCCAAGGCGCTTCGGAGTCGAACCTCCTCGGCGCACCGTCGAGCGAGGCCTGTCTGCGGTGCCACACGCTTGGTCGCGAGGTCTCCGCCGACGGGGACGTCCTCATCTCGCATAGGAACCATATCGAGCTGCGTGAAGGTGAGTGCTCGGATTGCCATCTACGGCTGGTCCACCACGAGGCGGAACTCGGGCTCAACCGTCCGCCGATGACCATGTGCATGGAGCGTTGTCACAACGCGTCATACGGCGCTCCCGCGGAGTGCAAGGCCTGCCATACTCGCAAGAACGTGCCTGCGGACCATCAGCGCGACGACTGGCTCGTGTTTCATCGCGAGGAGAGCGACAAGCAGGAATGCGGCTCGTGTCACGACTGGATGCCGGGCGACTTCTGCGAGGAGTGCCACAAGACGCGTCCGCGCAGCCACGAGGGCAACTTCAAGACGCTCCATGCTCCGCGCGCCGCCGTCGACAGTGAAGGCTGTCTGTTCTGCCACAACGAGAACAACCCGGTGAAGTGCGAGAAGTGCCATTAGATGTTGGATCGCGACGATTCCTGAGGAGAGAGCGGATCAGTGGAGAAGCCGAGCATGAAGCGATTCCGTAGGAATCCGCAGGCATCGACCGGCGGTCGTGGTCCCGTGCGCTGGATCCGTCGTCACTGGCGGCTCAGTGCACTGGCCGTGGCGCTCGTCGTGGTCGTCGTCGGCCCGGGCTTCACCGCAACGCAGCCCAGCTTCTTCCAGCGCTTCGCGACACTCGGGCCGTACTATGAGACCTGGAGCGCATCCACGCACGCGAACGTGACGTGTCAGCACTGCCATGTCGCACCGGGTCTCGTGCCTCAGGCGACGTACGGCGTACGGATGGTCGGCGAGATCTGGATGTCGCTTCTTCCGAGCGATCGGGAGCCGAACGTGCTCGCGACGCCTTCCAATGACGCGTGCGGCAAGTGCCACGTCGACCTGCGTACGGTCTCCGCCGCCGGAGATCTTCGGATACCGCATGTCGCGCATACGGAGGCTCTCGGTGTGGCCTGCGTCGTGTGTCATGACGGACATATGGTGCACCGCACGGATCAAGCCCTTCCCGCCACTCCGCGCATGGCCACCTGCCTCACTCAATGCCACGACGGCCAGACGGCCAAGGAGAACTGCGACGCGTGTCACACGGAGAAGCCGATCCCGGACAATCACCTCGAGGACGGGTGGCTGATCAGCCATTCTGAAGCCGAGGCGACCTTCGATTGCACCGGTTGCCACAAGTGGCGCGACGATTGGTGCTCGGACTGTCATCAGAGTCGACGTCCCGCGTCCCACCTCTCGGCGGACACGCCATCCGAATGGCGCAAGGTGCACGGGGATGCCGTCAGCGAACGCCGCAACTGCGAGGCATGCCACGAGGGTCAGTTCTGCATCGAGTGTCACGGTGAGGTTCCTCAGATGAACCTCGATCCCGCGCTGCAGCTGATCACACGGTAGGTCGTTGCCTGTGGAGCCGTCCTCGCAAGGCGAGGAGATCGTCGAACGCGGACCCCGAGGACGCCGCGTGATCTGGGCTGTGGCGATCGCGCTCTCGCTGGGGGTGGTCGTGCTGCCGGCCTTGTTCGCGCTGAACCCCTCGTTGTACTCGTCAAGCCACCTTTCACGCCCCTACTACGACAGCTGGCGGACCGATCGTCACCGCGGCGCGGCCCCGAATTGCGTGACGTGCCATCTCGAGCCGGGACTGCTCGGCGTCGTCATCTACCCGGTGACGTTCTACGGAGGGGTGTTGAGCGGTCTCTTCCGAGGCGCCCTCGACGCACCGAGGGAGGTCATGCCGAGCGACGCGGCGTGTCAGCGGGCGGGCTGCCACTCCCTGAACCGGCTGCAATCACTCTCGGGGAATATCCTGGTCAATCATCGCGTACACTCCGAGATCGGCAACGCGCAGTGCATCAAGTGTCACCCCGGGGCTGGTCATGCCGGACAGAACGGTCGCTCCGTGCTGCCTCCGATGAGTCTGTGTGAGGAGTGTCATGCGGACCGGATGGATGACTGCGGGTACTGCCACATCGGACAGGCGTTGCCCACCTCCGCCCCGTGATCCCCGCGCTTGTGCCCTACGCGGCGTCTCTCGGTTTGGCCACGCTGCCAAGGAAGTAGTAGCCCGCACCGGCCAGTCGCTCACAGCGCCCTTCGATCCCGCGTGCGCCCATGAATGCGCACATCTCATCCGGCGTCATGAACGCGCCGGGTTCGCCGAGGATCTTCTCGCCGAGGACGACCAGACGCATGCCGAACGGCCGGGGGTCGAGGTCAAGTATGAGCACGCGGCCGCCGGGGCGCACCACGCGGACGAACTCGCGCACAGCCGCATCCTGGTCGCGGAAGTGGTGGAACGCGTCCGTGACGACGATCGCGTCGATCTCCGAGTCGGCGCACGGGATCGTCTCCGCGGTGCCTGCGAGTGCTGTGAGCCGACGGCTCTCGGGGACGTGCGCGAGCATGTTCGCGGTCGGGTCGAGCACCGTCACGTGGGCGTCGAGACGCGCGGCGAGCAACGCGGCAAGCTGCCCGGCGCCTCCGCCCACATCGAGAACGTGACCACCGGGTGTGACAGCGCCGCCGATCCAGGCGGCGATGCGCTCCGCGTCGTCAGGAGTGAAGCGATCGCCGTATCGCCGTATGATCGGCGCGGCCCAGTCGAAGAACCCCACGGCGTCCCCCTCGGGTAGAATCGGCACGACCACACGCGCCTTGTGCCAGAGCGTACCCGAAAGGCCTCACATGTCCGAGCGTACCCTGGCCGTCATCGATGGCAACAGCCTCATGCATCGCGCGTTCCACGGACTGCCGCCGACGATGACGGCGCCGGACGGACGGCCGACCAACGCGGTCTTCGGCTTCATGTCGATGCTCTTCAAGATGGTCACGGACCTTCGTCCCGACGGTGTCGTCGTGGCGTTCGACCGCGGCAAGCCGGCGTTCCGCGTCGAGGCGCTCGCGCAGTACAAGGTGCAGCGGCCGCCGACCGACCCGGATCTCAAGGCGCAGTTCCCGATGATCAAGGAGCTGCTTGGCGCGCTCTCGATCCCGATCGTAGAGGTCGACGGATGGGAAGGCGACGACGTGCTCGGCACGCTCGCGGCGCGCGGTTCGGCCGAGGGTCGCCGCGTCCTGCTCGTGACAGGTGACAAGGACGCCCTCCAGCTCGTGGACGAGAACGTGCGCGTGGTCAGCACGAAGAAGGGCATCACCGACATCGTCGTCTATGACCGGGATGCGGTCATGGAGCGCTACGGCGTCATGCCTGAGCAGGTGGCGGACTTCCTCGGCCTGAAAGGCGACACGTCGGACAACATCCCGGGCGTTCCGGGGGTGGGCGAGAAGACGGCCGCCAAGCTCCTGGCTGAGTACGGAAGCCTTGACGCCGTGCTGGACGACGCGGAGCGGATTCCCGGGAAGCTCGGCGAGAACATCCGGACGCACGGTGACGCGGCGCTCGCGAGCCGGGTCGTCGCGACCATCCGCACGGACGTTCCGATCGATCTCGATCTGGACGAGACTGGATGGGGGATGTGGGATGAGGTCACGGCGCTCGAGGCCCTGACCGCGCTGTCGTTCACTTCGCTCGTCTCGCGGCTCCGTGCCGCGGGAGCCGTCGCGGGCGCCCCCGTCGAGGCGCGGGACACCCCGCCGCATGCCGGGTGCCGACGCCTGACCGGCGGCGAGGCGCTGTCGTGGGTGAAGGCTCGTGCGGCGGGGGCACCGGATGAGCCGGTCGGCGTGGCCGCCGGCGACGGCGACGGCGCGTGCCTCTTCGGCGAGGACCGCACCCTGGCTGTCGCGCACGGTGACACCGTGGCGGTCGTCA
>CAYYLR010000004.1:3017-3438 GCA_964472485.1 uncultured Coriobacteriaceae bacterium | reverse complement strand
GTTCTGCCCGCCTGGCGCTGTGCGCGCCGATGAGTCGAGCGCAGCCGACGGGGTGGACCCTTCCCGGCTCTTCGACTGCGGTATCGCCGCCTATCTCGCCGAGTCGACCCGCTCCGACGTGTCCCTGCCGGCGCTCGCGGCGGCCTACCTCGGCCGAACGATCGCACCGGATGACACCGCCGAGCACGCGAGGACCGCCGCGGAGCTGGTTCCCGTGCTATCCGAGGTGCTCGCATCGAGCGGCTCCGGGGAGTGTTTCGAGCGCATCGAGATGCCGCTCGTGCCGGTGCTCGTGCGCATGGAGCGCGTCGGCGTGGGTGTGGACACGGACGTACTTGCCGCACTCGCCGTCGAGACCGAGACGCGCATCGCTGAGATGCGGGGGCGCATCTTCGCCGAGGCCGGCTTCACGACTGCCGAG
>CAYYLR010000004.1:0-3007 GCA_964472485.1 uncultured Coriobacteriaceae bacterium | reverse complement strand
AGGAGGTGGGCGTCGGGCTCGACCGCACGGTACTCGCGGACCTGTCCGCGCAGTCGCACCGGGACATCGAGGCGCTCATAGCCGAGATCCACGAGCTCGCCGGCGTCGAGTTCACGATCGACTCGCCCAAGCAGCTTGGCGAGGTCCTCTTCGGGAAGCTCGGTCTGCCGGTCCAGAAGAAGACGAAGACCGGCTACTCGACTGACGCGAGCGTGCTCGCGGCTCTCGCGCCGCTCCATCCGATCGCGGACAAGGTCGTCGCGTATCGCGAACTGACGAAGCTGACCTCGACGTACATCGACGCGCTGCCCCGGCTGGTCGGCGAGGACGGGCGACTGCACACGACGTTCAACCAGACGGTCGCCGCGACCGGCCGCCTCTCGAGCAGCAGCCCGAACCTGCAGAACATCCCGGTTCGGACCGACCTGGGCCGACGGATCAGGGCGGCCTTCATCCCTGCGCGGGCGGGCGACCTCATGGTGTCGGCGGACTACTCGCAGATCGAGTTGCGGATCCTCGCGCATCTCTCAGGCGACGCAGGGCTCATCGACGCGTTCACCTCAGGCGCGGATTTCCACGCGGCGACCGCCGCACGGGTATTCGGCGTCGAGCCCGGGGCGGTCGACGCGGACATGCGGCGCAAGGCCAAGGCCGTCAACTTCGGCATCGTGTACGGCATCTCCGCGCACGGGCTCGGTGATTCGCTCGGGATCGGGTACGCCGAGGCGCAGGCGACGATCGACCGCTACTTCGCGGCGTACCCCGGCGTCCGCGCGTATCTGGATCGGACGATCGCCGATGCGTACCGGGACGGCTGCGCGGTCACGATGTTCGGGCGGAGGCGGCCGATCCCCGAGCTTCGGAGCTCGAACCGCACCCTGCGGTCGTTCGGCGAGCGGACGGCGATGAATCACCCCATGCAGGGAACCGCCGCCGATCTCATGAAGCTCGCGATGATCGAGGTCGACCGGCGTCTGCGAGCAGAGGCGGGCGCCGCGCGGATGGTGCTGCAGGTGCACGACGAACTCGTGTTCGAATGCCCGCCGGACGAGCTGCCGGATCTGAGCGCGCTCGCGATCGAAGCGATGTCCGGAGTGGCTGAGCTCGCGGTTCCGCTCGAGGTCAGCGTCGGTTCGGGTCTCGACTGGGCGAACGCGAAGTAGCGCCAGCCCCGCCCGGCGCGAGCGGCACCCTACGAGGAGACGGCGCCGGATTCGAGCGCGCAGGCCAGCACGAGGTTCCGGCCCTGGTCCTTCGCCCGATAGAGCGCCTTGTCGGCGCAGCGCACGAGATCCTCGGGTGTCCGAGCGTTCTCAGGGTAGACCGCGACGCCGATCGAGACCGTCAGGCGAGCGGGTTCGCCGTCATCGGGCATGAACTCGGCATCCTCGAACGCGACGCGGACCCGCTCGGCGACCGCGCGCGCGCCCGCGGTGTCGGCGTTGGGCAGAATCACGCAGAACTCCTCGCCGCCATAGCGGTAGCACGTATCACCCTCGCGAACCTCACGTGTGATGAGTTGAGCGGCGATCCTCAGGGCGTCGTCGCCCGCCTGATGCCCGTTGCGGTCATTGAACGCTTTGAAGTGGTCGATGTCGATCATCATGAACGCCATCGGCAGCTCGCTGCGTGCCGCCGTCGCGACACAGCGCCGCAGGTCGTCGTGTAGGCGTCGCGTGTTCCAGAGCCCGGTCAGGCCGTCGGAGAGCGCGAGCGTGCGGGTATGGCTATGCAGCGCGTCAAGGTCACGGCCGATCCAGAGCCATCCCGCGCAGGCGAACAGCAGGAGCGGGAGGAACACCGAGAAGTGCCCGAGCAGGTCGCCGCGGACCAGCGACTGGACGTAGGTCTCGTCGGTGCCGCATCGCACGTACCACGGGATGCGCTCGGTGGCGGTGAACGAGCAGATCTTGGTCGTGCCGTCCGGAAGGTGGAGCTCATCGCTGCCTTCCCGGTTCTGATGGAGCCGGTCGACGCGCAGGACCTCGTAGACGTCCGTGCCGACCCATGCCTCCGGATCGACATTGCGTGCCACCATCAGTCCGTTCTGGTCGATGACGTTCACGATCATCTGGTCCGGGATGCCCTCGTGCATGATGCGGTCCTGGATGCGGCCAAGGTGCATGGCCGCCGCGACGAACCCGAGCCGCCGCCCGTTCCGGTCGAAGACCGGGTAGCATACGTGAACCACCGGGGCGCCGGAGATCTTGCCAAACATGAAGTCGCCGATCGCGAGCCCGGTCGTCTCCATCGAGCGCTTGTAGTACACCGTGTCCGCGACATTGATCAGCCCCGGCTGGTCGCCCTTCTTGCCGGCGGCGCGGATGAACCCTTCGTTGTCCACGAAGATGATGTTGCTGTAGTGCGGGTAGCCTGGCAGCGTCGCGGAGAACCAGCGCTGCAGCCGCTCGATGTCGCCGTCGAGCGCGGCGTCGCTGTGAACGATGGAGAGGAGCAGTTCCTCGGTCGACACGACGTAGTCGTCGATCGAGTAGGCGACGCTCCGCGCCATGAGCAGACCCTCGAGGTGCGTCTCCGCGCGTCGCTCCTCGTAGATCTTGAAGGTCTGCCATGTCGAGAACCCGATGAACGGCAGAACCATCGTGAGCAGGAGCACGAGCAGACGACCTCTCAGAGAGATCGTCTTCGGCGCTGCTGCACGCAGTGGGCTCACGAGCGCACTCCCGTCATGCGGTCCTGCCGGACGAACCGATATGCTGAAGTATCGGCATCCATCGGGGGGACATGAGCCTTTGTGCACCACAGGAAACTCAACCCCCCTGTCGCAGTAGGCGACGCGGTGGTACCATACGTGGGCTACGCGCGCCCGCGCGGAGTTGACGCATTGTAGGCCCCCGAGAGCATGACCGACCGGACAGCAGGCGACCGAGACGTTGGCACCCGGGGCCCCGAGTGACGAAAGGGGCCACCACACGTGGTAGAGAACGACAGCTACATCGCGGATGACCGCGAGTACACCGATGAGGAGATGCACGCCCTCATCGAC
>CAYYLR010000003.1:34573-37708 GCA_964472485.1 uncultured Coriobacteriaceae bacterium | reverse complement strand
CACCCCGCCGAGCCCGGCCGCCCACGCCCGGCGGGCGAGCCCGCCGCCGGAGCCCCGGGCAAGCACGAGAACGAGAACGACCCACAGCATGCCGGCTCCGAGCATCGCGAGCTCCTCGGGCACGAACCGGGCGAAGAGCGAGAACGAGCTCGGCCGTTCCCAGTTGGCGACGAGCGCCGCCGCGCCGGCGAGCGCCAGCAGCGCGGCGCCCCCGCGCGAGAGCCGCTCCCGGCTGACGGCGCCGAGCGCGATAGCCAGCATGGCCCCCCAGGCCGATGTCGTCAGGAACGTGACCTCACTGCCTGTCGGAGCGTCGGTGTAACGGCTCGCCATGACGACCCACGGCGCGAGCGCGAAGCCGACGGCGCCCGCGAGCGCCGCGAGGATCGGTCGTCGCGATCCGCCGGCCGGTTCCCGCGACCGGCCGCCTCGTCGACCGCCCGGCAGGACCGATGCAGCGATACCAGCGAGCGCTCCGAGCGCCGCCACCGCGGCAAGGGCTCCCGGCGAGGCGTACTGATGCGCCTGCGTGCCGAGTACGCTTGCGGCGGTCGCGCCGATGAGCAGCACGACGAACGGCAGGGCAGCCGGGATGACCCCCGGAGACGCGTGGCGCGCCATCCGGGAGCCATCTCCGCCCGAAGAGGAAGGGCCGGGGCGAACCCGGCCCTTCCCTTCGCGCGTGGCGTCAAAGTGCGACGTCACAGACACCTCCTACTTGCTGTGGCACGCCTGGCAGACGTACCTGTTGTCGCCGCGCAGGAGCGCGTTGTTGTTCGCCGGCGGGACGCCGTTGGTGCCGGTGTTCGGCACGACCTCGGGCTCCTCGGTACCCCACGGGGTGTCGTAGAGCGTGTCCATCGCGACGTTCGCGAAGCCGGTCATCGTGGCGTTGGAGCCGTGCGCGACGTGGCACGTCATGCAGTCGACCCAGTCGGTGGCGTCCTGCGCCCCAGCGTCGTTGACGTTGGTCGAGGTGACACCGTGCGCGAGCGGCAGCGGGTTGCCGGCGATGCGCAGCGGACGCACGCCTCGGAACTCGGAGAGCGCGACGTTCACCGGGTGACGGTGACGGGTCACCATCAGATCGGCGTCGCCCTCGAAGCCGCTGCCGTCACCGTCACTGTCGCGCCAGTAGCCGTCGTTGGCCGCGTAGGAACTCGTCTCCACCACGTACTGCGTGTGGCAGGTGGCGCACCAGGCGCTGATGCCCTTGGCGGGATCGCTGCCCGGGGCCTTGGCGTACCGCGGGCTGGTGTAGTTCGGCTGGTAGGCGGCCATCTGCGCGGCGCCAGCGGTGCCGAGACGCCAGCCCTCGACCGGGTACCCGATCTCGGCGGAGATGACGTACGGCTGCGGAGTGCCATCGGCAGCGTAGCCGCCGACCGTGACGCCGTTGACGGAGTCCTTCAGCAGGCGGTAGTTCGACGAGCCGTGCACGTCATGGCAGACGCTGCAGCTGACGTCGACGTAGATGCCGCCCGAGGCGCCCAGCAGCAGGCCCGAGGGATCGTTCGGGTCGTCAGCGTGCAGGCCCGTGGTGCCGCCGCCGTAGGCGTACCAGGCGTCGGCGATCGGGTTGTGCGTGTTGGAGAACCTGCTGGGGCTGAAGCCGCCGCCGTTCAGGTCCCGGCCAGCGATGTTGACACCGGTGCTGTCGGTACCGTCGTAGACGCCGTCCTCCACGTTCGTGTTGGCGCCGAGGACGCCGACGCCGTGACAGGTGTAGCAGAAGTCATCGGTGCTCGGTGCGAACGACATCAACAACGCGCTTCCGGTGTACGTGGTGCCCCCGACGGTATTGCTCCAGGTGATGGGGCTCACCGCCGTGTGGGCGCGATGGCAGCCGGCGCACGCGTCGGTGTTCATCGCGTACCCCCCGTGGATCGAGTAGTTCGCCATCGCGACGCCCGGCACCGCGACGAGGAACATCGCGAGCATGAGGGTCACGAGGATCAAGGAGCGCCTCTTCACCATCATCACACCTCTCCCATCGACTCGTCGGCGATCTGCTGCCGGCGCGCGATGAGCGCGAGAAGTCCGGCTCCAAGCGCCGTGGGAACGAGCGCCGCCTTGGCGAACGGGCTCTGGAGCATGGTGGACACCAGCGGTGTCACATGGTCCTCCACGAACGGATCGGCCTTGGGAGCGAGCAGCAGCGACTTGCGGCTCGCCCAGTACATGTGACCATCACCCTGCACGGAGATGAAGCCGTTCGCAGAGTCGTTGATGTAGGCGACGATGTTGGGCTTGGTGTCCCACATCATGGCCTTCGCGGGACACGTGAACACGCAGGCGGGCTGGTGCTTGAGCTGAGCGACCTCCTGACCGGAGATCGAGCTGATGTACTTGCCAGCGGCGTCCGGATACACCTTGGTCGGCAGCGGGAAGCCCCACTTGGCCTCCCAGGCAACCTGGTCCGCGGCGCCCACGTGCACGTCCGCGTCCGAACCGGCGCGTCCGTAGCACAGCGTGCACTTCCACGCCTTGGCGTCCACGTACGCGTCACTGCCCGCACCGATCTTCGGGTAGCCGCCGCGACCGCAGTCGACCTGGCACTGGCGCTGACACTGCGCCGGGTTGCAGAGACCGGGGTCGATGTACACGCCGCCGTTGGGGGCGTCCACGATGGCCTTGAACGGGCAGCGCTTGGTGCAGGGCGGGTTGGTGCAATGCCAGCAGCTGTACCGCATGAACGGACCCATGTCGACACGCTTCTGCGACTTGATGACCACCCGCTGGTCCGGGGCGGTCTTGTGGATGCCCCAGTTGTCGGACTTCATCTTCCAGGTCCGCTTGCAGCTGACAACGCAACCGTTGCAGCGCATGCACTTGTCTACGTCCTGTAGGATCGCCATCTCTGTCATCGTTCACCACCCCCTTCTATGAGTTGATCTTCGTGATCTTGCACAGACAGGCCTTGTACTCAGGGATGCGGGTGTTCGCATCCCACGCGTCGATGCACAGGTCGTTCGCGCGCGCCCCGGTCCCGAGTCCTCGCTCACCCCAGTGCCACGGGATGGCGACGACGCCCTTTCCGACACGCTGGTTCGACTGCAGGCCGGTGCCCACGCGGGCGCGGAAGCCCTTGCCGAACTGGTTCGTGTCGTACCCGGACTTGGTGCGACCGGTCTG
>CAYYLR010000003.1:16012-34563 GCA_964472485.1 uncultured Coriobacteriaceae bacterium | reverse complement strand
CAGTGCCACGGGATGGCGACGACGCCCGGCGCCACACGCTGGTTCGCCTGGGTGCCGGCGCCTACACGAGCCTTGAAGCCCTTGCTCCACACGCGGCCGTCCTTGAAGCGGACCGCGGCAAGCGCGCCGGTGGTGATGGTGCGCAGATTCTGGTCGGTGACGCTGCCGCCACGGACCGTCTCCACGTTGACCCAGTCGCCGTCCTTGATGCCGTACTTGAGCGCGTCGAGTGAGTTGATCTCCACCCACGGATCGGGTTCGAGCTCCACGTTCCACTCGTTGTTACGGGTGATCGGGCCGCCCTGGAAGTGCTCGACGCTCCGGATGGTGGTGAGAACGAGCGGGTACTGAGCAGCCTGCGTTTGACCGGCCGTCGTCCGGACGTCGATCCGGGCGCTGTCGGAGAAGATCAGCGGCGTCAGAGCACCGCTCGCCGCGACACCCATGTTGTAACCCCACGTCTCGGCGAGCTCCTTGAACGGCGTCTCGTACGGCTCGGTGTGGCCGGGGAAGCGGCCCGAGAGCTCGTGGGTCTGACCGGCCCCGGTCGCCCGGTCGGGCTTGTCGGCGAGCGTGTTATACGCGCGGAAGACCAGCGACCAGTCGGCGAGGGTGTTGGTGTTGAGCGTGAACAGGCGCGACTGATAGGCGGGCGCGACGTACACATCGAAGACATCGCCCGAAAGCTCGCCGTTGTTGTACATGCAGCGGCGGTTGAGGAGCCACGCCCAGCCGTAGCGCGGGTACTGCAGCGACTCGGCGGCCTGGCTGTACGCGCCCTTGCGTGACTTCGCGCGGTTCGCCTTGCCCCAGTGGCCGTTGTCCGGACCGCCGGAGGGGTAAGTGAGGGCCACCGCGGTAGAGGGGACCGTGTTCACATTACCGGTGAACGTGACCTCCTGCGAGGACGCCGTCCAGCCGCCGGCCAGCGTACCGTACTCGAAGGTGACGGTCAGCGTGGACGGATCCGGGATGGTGCTCGTGGCGCTCCGGACGATCGTGCCCTCGGCCTGCGTGAACACGAAGTCCGTTGACGCAAATCCTGCGACCTGCACCGAACTCGGCTTCACGACATTCCAGACGCGCGGGTTGTTGTTGCCCGTGTTCGCGTTGTACGCCGACGTCGAGCCGTTGCCGGAGTAGATCCAGATCGTGCCCTTCGGCTGACCCGCGGCGGTATTGTTGAGCGGCGAGGCCATCTCCTTGAAGACCTGCTCGGCGACATGCTCGCTGCCCCGCAGCGAGACGTCCTCGGCGTCAAGACCGCTGACGGCCTCGAAGCTGTCGGTGCCGTTCCAGCCGTACTTGCCGTAGAGGACCGTGTACGGATCCGCGCCCGCGAGCGCGGTGCCCGCCCAGGCGTGGGTCTTGATGTGGTCGAACGCGCCAGCGGCGCTGAGCGCCTTCGCGAGGCGAAGGAGCAGCTCGAGGTCGGTCTTGCTGTTGCCCTTCGGATCGGTGGCCTTATCGCGCCACTGAATCCAGCGACCCGAGCTCGCGACGCTCCCGGCGCATTCCACGTACGCGGCGGCCGGCAGCAGGTAGGTGACACCGTCGCCCTTGCGGTCGCACTGCGCCGTCTCGTTCGCGAAGATGTCCGCGCAGACGAGCAGGTCGAGTTCACGCAGGCCCTTGCGGACAGGACCCTGGTTCGGCTCGGTGACCGCGGGGTTCTGACCCCAGACGACCGCCGCCGCGATGCGAGAAACGGTCGCCGACGGGTTCGCCGCGTTGTACGTCGCGACCCACGCCGGGTCCATCCGGCGAATCGCCTCGATGTGCTGCACGCCGTTGCCCTTGGGCCAGCAATCGTAGAGCCTCTGGAACGCCTCGTCGCGGCGGTAGGTGTAGCTGACCTTCACGGTCGCGGTCAGCCCGATCGATCCGCCGCGGACGCGGACGATCGTGCCCAGGGCCAGGTCGACCTTGTAGTCGGTGTTCACAACGTACGTGACGGTGCCGTCCACGTTCGTCACCACGACCGCGGGAGTCGCGAGGATCGGGTCGCCCACGAGCTTCTTCGCAGTCTCCTTCGCGGCCTCGTCGGCGAAGGTGACGAGCTCGTCGGTGACCGTTGTAGGACTCGGCGCACCACCGATGGCACGGCTGCCGAAGAACTCGCGCGTCATGTTGTAGAAGCCACGCTGCTGGAGACCGAGATCGCCCTCGACGTACGGGTTGCGTGTCGTCGCGCCGACCATCCTGTTGCCGAACAGCTTGTTCGAGTAGTCGGCATAGGTCTGGCTGACGCCCGGATTGCCCGAGTACGCGGGAATCAGGTCGAACAGCACGCCCATGTCCGTCGAACCCTGGACGTTGTGGATGCCGCGGAGCGCGTTGACGCCACCGCCGACCCGGCCCATGTTGCCCATGATGGACTGGAGCATCGCGTACGTGCGGACGTTCTGCGAGCCGCACGTGTGCTGCGTCAGCCCCATCGCGTACATGATGGTGGTGGCGCGGTAGTCCTTGTGGGTCGGCATGGCCGCGCCAGCGCCGAGACCGAAGTCGATGCTGTTGAAGCGGCTGTGCAGGATGTACTTCTCGGCGACCTTCAAGACGTCGCTCGCCTGGCAGCCGCAGATCGCGGCGACCGTCGCGGCGTCGTACTTGGAGAGGTGCGTTCGGAGCTTCTGGTACACGGTGTTGCCGGTCCAGATGTCGGCCGACAGCGCCGGGAAGTTGGAGATCGTCTCGCTGCCGACGGTGCGAGTCTCCCGAACGTAGTCGTCGTTGCTCGCGTTGATGAGCGCGCGGGAGTCGCAGTACTTCGGCCAGTTGGCGACGGCCACGGTCGCGCCGCTGTCCGCGATGAAGTTGCGGCTGGCGCGCAGGTTCGGGTCCGTCGCGTTGTGGTACGCGAAGAAGTTCCCCGAGATCGTCGTCCCCGCCTTGCGGGAGTTCGCGGCCGAGATCGCCGTGGTGCTGCCGCCGCGAGCGGCTTCCATGTCATCGATGATCGCCTTCATCACACCGTTGATGAACGCGATGTCGGTGCCGGGACGGATGCGGGCGTAGAAGTCGCCCTTCTTCGCGTCGCACAGCCGCGCGGTACGGGTGAGGCGTGGGTCGATGACCACGAGCTCCGCCTTCTTGTCACCGTACCGAGCTGTGTTGAGATGCGCGATCGACGCCGGGTGGTTCTCCACCGGGTTCGCGCCCTGGATGTGGAACATCGACGCGTGATCGAGGTCGGCCCAGTTGTTCGACATCGCGCCTCGTCCAAGTGTGCGGCCGAGACCGGCCACAGTGGCGGAGTGTCAAATACGGGCCTGGTGCTCGACCAGGCTGGTGCCGAAGTTCGCGATGATCTTGCGGTACAGGTAGTTGCCCTCGCAGTTCATGTGCGAGGAGCCGAAGAACTGCACCGTCTTGGCGTTCGACGCCCCGGTCGATCCCGGCGTCACCGTGCCACGGATGCCCTTGAGGCCGCCCGCGATCTCGGTCATCGCGGTGTCCAGCGCCATCTCGGTCCACGCTCCGTTGCCGGTGCGCTTCCAAGCGCGACCGGTGAAGTCGAATCCGTCGACCAGAGCCGTGTGCTCCGGCACGCCGAGACGCCGCGGGTTGTTGACCAGCTGAAGTGCGGCCGCGCCCTTGGAGCAGAGTCCGCCGCGGCTGGTCGGGGAGTTCATGTCGCCGTAGATGTCTATGACCTTGTTGCTGGCGTCGACGGCCACGATCTGACCGCACTGCGCTGAGCAGTACGTGCAGGTGGTGACGGCGGTCCTGGCGACCTGCGCGGCGTCGGCGCGCGACGGACAGACGGCGAAGTCCACGCCCACGGCGCCGACGGCGGCCGCTGCCGCGCCCGCTTTGACGAAATCGCGGCGCGAGAGCTCGAACTTCCCTCCCATGTCCTTATCGTGCGTAGCCATTCTCATCCCTTCTATCGATCGGATCCTTGACGGAACCGTCGGGGCCATCGGTCCGGCCCCTGCGTCCCTAGAGCGTGGCGACCTCCCTTCCTGCCGGAGCTGACGGACGCCCCCGGGAAACGACGAGACCGGCCCACGACGTCACGTGACGACGCTGAGACCGGTCTCGCATCATGCGCATCTCCCTTACCCGACGAGACGTAAGCGTGCCGCCATGCAGCGGCCCGCTTCGCCGTCTCCTTTCCAAGCCGGGAGGCGCCACCGTTTCCCGTGACACCCTGTCGGCCGCACGCCCCTGGCGTATCCGCTGTAGGTCGTACGGCTCGGAGACAACGCCACTTCTTCGTGCCCAACCTCCACGTCTGCCGGGACGTCGATGGAGATTGTAATGCCAGTTACAATACCGCACCCCGAACAGTAATCCCATACCTATAGGGGTGTCAATTATCAGTTCTCCGGATCGCTCCGAACGGAGCCGCCGCGCGTGCCGCCGGCGTGGTCGGCGAGGAACCGCTCACAGTCCGTTGTCCGCACGGAGAGGTCGTGGGCCGCCGCGGCGAGCGCCTCGTCCTCGGTGGCGAGCCTGCCGCTTCGCTGGGACATCACGAGGACGATCGCGGTCGGCTCATCCACTCCGGCTTTGGTCATCAGGTCCGCGACGTCGGTCTCGGAGTACGGTTCACCGCGCAGCAGGTCGGACAAGCGCACCTCGTCCACGACCCGGTCGGCGTAGAGCGCCCACACCGGCTCGGTGACGATCCAGCGGTACCGCCGGTCGGCCATCGCCGAGATACCGCCGGCATCGATCATCCCGTCGATGAAGTCGGGCGTGGCGACGAATGCCGTGCGGCGGCGAAGCAGCGGTATGAGCAGCAAGAGGAGCGGCGACAAGCAGATGCCCCACTCGACCGGCTTCTCAGGGAGCGCGATGGGCGGGATGACGCCGGACGGCCATCCCCACACCTGCACCTGGTTGTTCTCGCGATCGCTCACGAAGATGCGCCCGGTCTCGTCAAGCGCGATGTCGCTCGGATACTGGAACCGCCCGAGGCCGACACCGGGGCCGCCGAACCCGGTGAGCCGCTTGCCCTCCGCGTCGTAGACATCCACGCTGTGGGCGAACGGATCCACGACGTAGAGCCGGTCCTCGGCGTCGAACACGATGCCGAGCGGCGAGCCCGACGTCTCGATGATGTCCTTGAACGTGCCCTCGGGTGAGAAGATCTGGATGCGGCGGTTGCTCATGTCGGAGACGAAGACGTCGCCCGCCGACGAGAACGCGATGCCGTTCGGGTAGTGGAAGCGCCCCGGCGCGTCCTCGATGTTGGCGGTCATCTGCGTGCTGCCCCAGCGCGCGATCTCCGCGCCAGAACTATCGAAGCCCACGACCTGATGACCCTCGGTGATGCCCACGTCAGCGACGTAGAGGCCCCTGTCGGCGCTGAAACCGAGCGCGAGCGGACCCCACACGCCTACGAGATCGGCGCTCGGCTGGAACTCACGGATGAACGAGCCGTCCTCGGGGCTGAAGATGAATATCCCTCCGAGGCGGCGGTCGGTGACCCACACGTTGCCGTCGGGTCCGATGGTGACGCGTGCCGGAAGCTGCAGCGCGTCCCCTTTCGCGCTGACCAGCGCGCTGAACGTGAAGAGGTACGTCCCGTCGGCCTGGTACGCGCGGACGACGCGTGACCTGCCGTCGACGACGAACACCCGCTCATCGGCCGTCACCGCGACGCCGATCGGCTGCTCGAGCGCGTCCGGGCCCGCCGGGCCGGAGATCGCGTAGAGGAACGTCGGCGCGGGGATCTGCTGACCCGCGACGGTCTCGATGGCCGGGAACGGGAGTCGCCGGTTGGCGGCGTAGAACATCGCCGACCATGCGAACAGCGCCAGCAGGACGATCAGGAGGATCAGGAGGACGACTTTGCGGACCCTGCTACGCGCGCGGCGGTCGCGCGCGTAGCCTTCGATGCCGCGGGGGGTGGGCTCGCTCACTGTGCACGCTCCTTGGGAGTCACTGGGCGTCGCCCAGAGCGGATATCGCCTGCTGGGCCTCCTGGTCCGACGGGGCGATCTCGCGCACGCGACGCCACGCGATCCGCGCCTCGTCGGTCATGTCGAGATCGCCATAGAGACGCGCCACGAGCTTCGCGGCGTCGACACTCCGGGGGTCGAGCGCCCGCGCGATACGCGCCTCGACGAGCGCCGCCGTCTTGTCCGTGGCGGCGAGCGCACTCGCAGCGCTCAGCCGGTCAGCGAACGGTCCGAACTCATCGAGCGCCGTTCGCGGCTCGGGGCGGCCGGGCGCGTTGTCGACCGAGGCCCTGAACAGCTCGGCCGCGCGCGCCTCATCGCCCTCGGCTTTCAGGATGAGGCCGAGGTCGTAGTTGGCCTCGGGCATCGACGGCACGAACGCGAGAGCCGCCTCGAGCTCCTTGCGTTGATTGCCGGGTGAGTCAAGGCGGGCGTAGGCGACCGACAGCGCGTAGTGCGTGTCGGCGTCGCTGCGCCTGATGCGGAGCGCCTCCTTCAGATACGCGACGGCGTCCTCGTACTCGGCCACCTCTATCAGGGTCAGGCCGTAGTAGTAGTAGGCTTTCTCGAGCCGCAGGTCGGCCTCGGCGAGATTGCCCTTCCGGAGCACCTCGATCGCCTTCTGCCAGTACCCCTCGGCGGTGCGCCACTCCTGCCGGTGCATGGCGACGACGGCGAGACCGGAGAGCGCGGCCGGGTAGTCCGCGCTGAGCTCGAGCGCGGCGTTGTACTGCTCGATGGCCCTGGTGTGGTCGCCCGTGTCCCGGAGGGCGTCGCCGAGCAAGACGCGCGGGAGCGGGTTGTCCGGGTTCTGGCGTACGGCCTCCTCAAGGTTGCTGATAGCCCGCGCCGCGATCGACGTCTCGCGCGCCTGACGCTCGCCCTGCCAGACCGTGTAGGCGAGGAACGCAAGCGAGCCGACCACGAGCAAGCCGACGACGCGTACCGTCATGTCCAACCAGCGATCACCGTAGAGTAGTCGCACAGGGTCTCCTCCGCTTGCGGATCGTCAGATGTTCAGATCGGTGTGGCAGCGCCTGCACAGCTCGGCGCCCGGCCAGGGCGCGATCTGCACGTTGTAGATGTCGAGCCCGCCGTGGCACTCGTAGCAGACCCGCATGTCGTGCGGACCGGTCGCCGGGTTCACGACATGGATACCCGCGCGGCCGAAGCCGATGTGGCAGTCGTCGCAGTAGTAGGGTTCGCCCTTCTCCTCGGCCACGCCGAAGTGCACGGCGTGCTCGGCGAGTCCCGCGTCCGTGATGGCCGTAGCGGGCTCCGTCTTCATCTCCTCGTGGCAATCGACGCAGTTCTCCGGTATGAGCGCCGCGGCGCGCACCGCGTTGTGGTGACACTCCTGGCACGTCTCGCGATCGCGATGGCACACCTGGCAGTCTTTCACGAGGCTGTCCTTGCCACGCGCATGGTCTGCGAGCCACGTGCCAGGATGCGGCATCGTCGTGACATGACAGCGCTGACACGACGGCGAATCGTGGCAGACGGCGCACAGCCCCTTCTGCGCGAGGTACAGACCTCCATGCTCGGAGCTCCACTGCGCCTTCAGGTGGTCCTGCGGTACGACCTTGGCTCCGGCCCGGCCGTCGGCGAGCGTGACCTGACCGTTATGGCACGAGGTGCAGGAGCCTGCGCGATGACACTGCGTGCAGTGGCCCGCGTCCTCCAGTGCCGGATCCTTGTGCGTGCCGACGCGGAAGTCGAGCGTGTGGTCGGCCGGCATCAGTTCGAAGTCGGGTGTGTGGCACACCTCACAGGCGAGCGAGGCGACCTCTCCCTGGGAGCCGTGCGTGAGGCCGTGACAGCGTGTGCAGGGACGCATCGCCGGCCGGTCGGTGCCCATGATGGAGTGCGGGAAGACCGGGTGGCACGACTCGCATCGATAGGCGCGCTGCAGGTGCGGCTCGTGCGTGAACACGAGACCCGGCACCGCGAAGTCATCGATGTCGGGGTGACAGTACACGCACTGCGACATGGTGACGGGCCCGGCGATGTCCACGGTCACGGTGGACTCGGCGGCGGGCCGCGGGAGCGTCGAGAGATACACGAGCGGCATCCGTCCGAGGTCCGGGACCTCGGACGCGTGACACGCGTCGCAGTCGGCCGGCGCCGAGTGGCACATCATGCACGAGTTGACGCCCGAACTCGAGGCCTCCGCGTGCGGCTCGCCGGCCCAGCCGGCAACGTGCGTCGGCGGCCGCAGATCGAACGTCGGCGGGTGACAGGTCTGGCACTCACTGGAAGCGAGCAGTCCGGTCGGGCCGTGCGCGAGGCCGTGACACGTGAAGCAGCGGTCCATCGCCGGCACGGCTGTCGCACCGCCGGCGTGCGCCGGTCCGTCGTGGCAGACCGCGCACTGCACGGCGATGTGCGGGGCGTGCTCGAAAACGAGGCGCTCGTTGGCGACGCTTCCGGCCTCAGGATGACAGGGAGAGCAGTTCGCCTTCGAACCCGGGCCGCTGATCGTGACGAGCACGGGTTCGGCGCTGCCCGCATCCCCCGGCCACGCGAGCGCCGCCGCCGCGGCGACCACAACGACCGCGACGGCGGTGACGGAGATGCGTGCCCGGGCGTTGATCCGCATCGAGTTCTATCGGCCTCCCGTCAGACGCTGGAGGAGCACGTTGATGGGGTTCCGCTCACGAAGCGGTTCTTGTTGATGGATGAGATCCGCCGTCTGCCGGGCGAACGTCTCGCCCGCGCCGGCGTGCTGGTGGCATGAGGCGCACGTCTCGGCGAGCCGCGCGGAGTAGATGAGTGACTCGGGATCGCTCGCCGGCCGCACGTCGTGCGCGGCGTGACAGTCCCAGCACGCGGGCGCGTCGAGCGCGCCCGCCTTGTACGCGCGGCCGTGGTAGCCGTCGTCGTAGTTGTCCCACCTGTCGCGGTGACAGGAAGCGCACATCGCCTCGCTCGAAAGGTGCAGCGCGTTCTCCTTCTCCGCGGTGTCGACGAGTTGTATGTCATGTGAGCCGTGGCACGAACCGCACGTGGCCGAGGTGAGGTCACCCGAAGCGATCGCGGTCCCGTGGATCGAGGTCCCCCACTCGGCCACCGGGGCCTTGTTCTCGTGGCAGTCGACGTCGGCGCACGAAAGCCCCGCGTTGACGAACCACACGTTGGTGGGCGCGACGAGCCCGCCGTGTCCGAAGTCGGTGTGGCATCGCATACAGGTCAGGTCGCGGTGGGCCGAGGTGTCAAGACCCGTGACCTGGTAGGAGATGAGTCCCTCGGGCGCCGTCTTCACCAGGTTGGGACTGCCGTGACAGGCAAGGCACCCCGTGCCGGCGTCGTAGACCATCGGCGCGGGCGGCGCCCACGCCACCCCGGTCGCGGCGTGGCACGCGTCGCAGTCGGGCTGGCTGTGACAGAGTGAGCACTCGGTCGTGAGACGCTCCTCGGCCGGCGCGACGTGCGGCGTGGCTGCCCAGTCGGCCGTGTGCGACGGCGGCCGGAGGGTGCCCGTTCTAGCACCGTGGCAGTCGACGCACGCGCCGGACGCCAGCCGTCCCTGCGGCCCGTGCGTCACGCCGTGGCAGTTGAAGCAGTCCTTCATCACCGGCATGAGCGTGCCCTCAGGCCGGTGCGGGAACTGGCGGTGGCACGAGCTGCACTGGAACGTGATGTGATTCCCGTGACTGAAGGCGTAACGATCGTCATCGCCGTCCGCGATGGTCGCATGGCACGGCGTGCACTTGGACTTGTAGACCTCGCCGCCGACCTGGATCGTCACCGCCCAGGCCAGGGCGGGAAGCGACAGGGCCGCGATGACGATCACCGCGGCTGCAACCCACGTGCGCGCACCCGAGCCGGCGGATGCTGCCAACCGATTCGCCATACCCCGCGGACCCTGCTCTCCTGACCTCACCCGCACCGTCATGACTGCCGCACACCCCGCTGACCGGCCTCGACACCGCGGGCCGGCGCGCCTGCGCCGGCGGCTACCGGCCGCCTCCGAAGATGCGGCTCACGAACCCGGCGACGCTGCGGATCGCGCGGTGGACCGGGTTGGCGGCCGCGAGTTCGTTCCTGCCGTGGATGAACGTGGCGTACTCCGCGTAGCGCTCATCGACGCCGACGTGACAGCCCGTCTGCCCGCACGTCTCGACCAGGTGGGACTCGTGCACGCGCGACCCGCGCTCGGTGGACGGCAGGATATCGTGCCATCCGTGACAGTCCCAGCACGCGGGCGCGTCCTCCGCGCCGCGCTTGTAGGCCGCGCCGTGGTAGTAGTCGTTGTAGCTCTCCCAGTAGTCCTCGTGACACCGGCCGCAGACGTTCCATCCGTCGGCGTGGAGCGCCGCGCGCCCTGCGGGGTTGTCGGTGAGCATCGGGATCCCGTGGCTTCCGTGACAATCGCCGCACAGCGGCTTCGGCGCCGGAGTCGTCTCCGCGGAGGCGGTCGCCCCGTCGGCGCTGGTCGTGCTGGCCCGGTGGACGCCGACACCGACGTCACGGCCCTGTTGCTCGTGGCAGTTACGGCAGGCGGTCTTGGCCACGACGTCCCACGCGCCGGCGGTGTGCGGCGCCTTGTATGTGAAGTCAAGATGACACCCGACACACTGCTCGTTCGCGTGACTGGAGGCGGCGATCGCGGCGCTGTCGATGTAGTAGCTCGTGATGACGCCATCGCGGATGCGCACGAGGGCGGGGTCGCCGTGGCAGACCTGGCAACCCGAGGAGGCGTCTGAGGGCAGCGTGAAGTCCAGTTCGTAGGGGGCCGTCGCCGCGACCGGCGTCTCGGCGCCGAAGACGGCCGCCGGGGCGACGAGCGCCACGATCGAGACGAGCGCCGAGACGCCCAGGCTTCTCACGCCTCGTCCGCCCATCCGGCCACCTCGCCTACTCCGCCTCATGCCCGGCGAGCGGCGCCGCGGCTACGGCCGGGGCGTGCCCGTGTCCGTGAGCCTCGGCCTTCGCGCGCGCCATGAATTCATCCGGATAGCGCCTGATCCCGAAGAAATCGAGGAAGATGTGGAAATCCTCGTTGAGCGAGAGGTACGCGTGGACGATCGTGAGGATGATGAAGATCCAGTTGATGGCGTAGTGCGCGACGCGCATCCAGGCGCCGGCGATGGCGACGTCACCGACGAGCGGCCCGAGCCACCAGCCGACGAGCACCTCGCGCGGGCTGAGACCCCAGAGGATGGGGTCGGTGATGAGCGAGAGTCCGGTGAGCGTCTGAGCGAACATCAGGATCACGAAGAACTGATACGTGCCCTTCTGCATGACGTTGTACTCGTCGACGTGCGGCTTGGTCTCCTTGATGTAGCTGTAGTAGGCGAGCACGCCGGGCAAGGACTGGACGTCTCTGCGTCCGATCGCGAACTTGCGGTAGTCGCGCTTCCGGGAGAAGAACGCGTACCACAGCCGCCAGAAGAAGGTGACGATGACGACGACCATGGCCACATAGTGCACCCAGCGCATCGCCGTTCGGCCCCCGTCGAAGAACGGGAACCGGATGTACATGCCGGAGAACCCGAGCGCGATCATCGAGGTCAGGTGCAGGGCGTGCATCATCTTCGGCAGGAAGTACGGCCGATGATCGTGAAGCGGCCAGTTGCCCTTGAGCCACTTCCTCTTGAATCGCCCCTTCGGGATGCTGACCAAGAAGTGGAAGATGACGAACGCGACCGTGCCGAGGAACAGCGCGAAGAAGACCGCATCCATCCAGACGTTCACCTGTGCGAGGAGAATCGCCGACACCCCCTACCCGTGAGCGGACCCCCGCCAGGGCGGGGTGATGCCAAGCGGACCACACGACTGCGCCATCCAGACCGGGTGTGCCGGCACCCCGCTGTACGGTACGTGTAGGACGGCCGACACCGAGGCTGCAAGCGGGCCGCGTGACCACGGGCCAACCTTATCGGTGCGCTTGGAGCGTGTCAACGCGATATACCCATATGGGTATGTTGCCGCGACGGCCTACGGCTCCACAGCGGCTTGCTCGACGATCTCGACCAGCGTGATCGTGAACGAGAGATCCTTGCCCGCGAGCGGGTGATTGAAGTCGAGGGTGACGTTGACACGATCCTCGCTCACGTCAACGACGCGCGCGGCGAAGCGGGTGCCGTCCTCGGCCATGACGCTGATCTCGGCGCCCACGGGTGGCTCAGCCTCGCCGAAGACATCGACCGGGACGACCTGGATCGCAGCGTCGTGATGAGGCCCGTAGGCGTCATCGGCCGGGATGGTCACGTCGACCGACGCGCCGACCTCGAGACCCGCGACCGCCTCGTCGAACATCCGCAGCACGTCACCGCCGCCGAGCGTGAAGAGCAGCGGCGCGCGACCTTCGCTCGAGTCGAAGACGGTGCCGTCGGCGAGGCGACCGGTGTAGTCGACGGAAACGGTATCTCCGGAACGTGCGGGCATGACGCCCTCCTTACGCGGGTCGTGCGGCGCGCCGCGCCGCTCCGGCCGATGCTAGCACACAGCGGCGGGGCGGCTCGCCGTGACGAGGCCGGTCCGACGGAGCGCGCCGGCGGCGGCGACCGCCCCGGCGACCTTGGCGACCTCGAACGCCAGGAACGGAAGGACGCCGACGGCGACGGCCTGCGGCAACTCCATGCCGGCCACGATCGCGAGCTGCGCGGTGCCGAGCGCGTACGCGGCGAGAAGCGTCACGGCGGCGGTGACCAGGTCGGAGAGCAGCCCGGGGCCCTCGAGGCGCGCGCGAAGCCATGCGCCGCCGGTCACACCGACGAGGAAGCCGACGAGGTAGCCCCCGGTGGGCCCGGTCAGCACGCCGAGGCCCGCCCGCCCGCCGGAGAAGACCGGCACACCGATCGCGCCGAGCGCGAGGTACGCGCCGACCGCGAGAACGGCCTCCCGCGGCCTCAGCACGAGCGCGATGAGAACGACGACCATCGTCTGCAGCGTGAAGGGAACGGGGCCGAGCGGGACGGTGATCCAGGCCGACGCGGCAAGCAGCGCGGCGAAGAGCGCTGCCATCGTAAGCGATCGAGTGCGAAGCATGCGCGACCTCCGTGGGACGTAAACTGACAGGCACTGGCGGTTTACTGTAGGGCCGGCGGCAGTCCCGGTCAAGCGGCTATCGGAGCGTCACCTCACCCGCGCGGACCGCGCGGGTTCCAGCGGCCGTCCTGACAGTGAGCGCGCCGCTTTCATCGATCCCCTCCGCGATCCCGTCGGCGATCGTGCGGCCGGCCGCGTCGCGCACGACCACGCCGTGCCCCCAGAGCGCGCCGAGCGCACGATACGCGTCGATGAGCTCCGGCGTGAAGCCGTCGGCGATGTAGGCGCGGTAGGCGCACCCCATGCCGTCGAGGACAGCGGCCGCCACATCCGCGACGCATGCGCCCGGGAGTCTCTCGCGCACCCAGGCCGCACCGGGAACGCTCGCGCGAGCGACGTTCACCCCGATCCCGGCGACCGCCCACTCGACGCGGTCAACCTCGGCGGCCATCTCGACGAGGATGCCGGCGAGCTTCCGCCCCTCGAGCATGAGGTCGTTCGGCCATTTGAGGCGCACGTCGATGCCGAGCGAGCCGAGCCCACGGGCGGCCCCCACGGCCAGCGTGAGCGGCAGGGGGCCGAGCGCGAACGGAGCGAGCGGGGGGCGCAGCACGGCCGAAGCGTAGACGCCGCCCGGGGGTGAATCCCACGTGCGGTCGAACCGTCCCCGGCCGCCGGTCTGCGCCGCCGCGACGACGAGCGTCCCCGCCTCCGCGCCACCCCGTGCGAGCCGCTTGGCGTCCGCGTTGGTGGACGCGGTCTGAAGCCCGCCCTCGCACGCGACCCACAGCGGGTCGGCGAGGCGCGGCGCGACCGTCTCCGGCAGGCAGGCCTCCGGCTCGGCTCGCATGCGGTAGCCGACGCGCGGTATAGCGTCGATCACGTAGCCGAGATCCCTGAGCGCCGCGACGTGCTTGCCGACCGCCACCCGCGATATCCCGAGGTCGCACGCGAGCGACTCGCCGGAGCAGCCATCCCCGCCCGCCGCCGCGAGCGCCGCGGCGACCGCGGCCCTACGCGGGAGGCGCATCATCGTCGGTCCCGAGCGCGGACTCGATCTCCTCATGCGTCTCGGCAAGACGCTCGACCTTGCTCGTGATGAGCTTGTGACGGCCCCACAGCAGGAACGCGATCATCGCGACGAGAACGAAGAAGCCGAACCAGGTCAGATTGCGGGCGATGGCGAGCGCGCGGTCGAAGTTCTCGGCGAAGATGCGACCGAGCATGATCATGAGGGTCGTGTAGATGACGGCCCCGACGAGGGTGTAGAGCTCGAAGATCCACAGACGCATCCGCGCCGCTCCCGCGATCACCGGCACGAAGTTCTTGAAGCCGGCGGCGAACCGCGAGACGAGGACGGTCTTGTTGCCGTGCTGCTCGAAGTACTCCTCGGCGGCGATGATCCGCTCCTCATCGAAGAACTTGCCGCCCCACCTGAGGAGCGCCTCTCGGCCACCGCGGCGGCCGAACCAGTACGAGATGTTGCTCCCGGTCAGCGTGCCGATGAGCGACGACACGCCGACGAGCCACGGGTTGAGCCCGCCGCTTTCGGAGACGAAGCCGGCCGCCATGACGACCGTCTCGCCCGGAGTGAACGAGCCGATGACGAACAGGTTCTCGGAGGTGGTGAAACCCATGACGATGAGGTGGCCCCAGCTGTCGAGCAGCGCGAGGAACCAGTCGAGCGGGGCGAACCCGGTCTGCGGGGCCATCACGCCTCACCGGCCCGGCCGAGACCGCTCCAGACCACCCACTGATCGAACCGGGGGAAGAGCAGCGCGAGTCCGATGAGCGTCGCCGCGAGAAGCGCCCAGTAGTCCCAGAGCTGTCGTGTCATGACGGCGAGCACCGCGCCGATCGTGACAGGCGCGAGCGCGTGGACGAGCAGCCGCGAGGAGAGCGAGCGGAGCGCGTCGGGCGCGAGCCTTCCGTCACGGGTCTCGTTGTCGCGCGTCGTACGCCCGATCACGATGCCGGCGACAGCCACGGAGATGAACAGGTAGCGGACCGCACCCGGCTGCGGGGCGATGTCCCGCCACCACACGCTCGACGCGGCCGCCTGCATGAGCGCGGTGAGCGCCATCGGCAACCCGACGACGAACGGCACGGCGCGCCTGAACCAGGCGAGGTACGCGGTTCGGATGTCGAAGTTCACGTGCTCCCCTGTCGGCGCGGCTCCGGGCGTTCGTCCGGTCACGGGAGCGTACCACGGCGCGAGAGCCGGTTCACGCGGCGGCGCGTGCATCGCCCGCAGCGGGGAGCCCCTCACACCGCGTCGAGCGCGAGGTCGAGCGGCCGGGCGAGCGTGAGCGCGCTCGTCGAGACACGATCCAGACCCGCGGCCGCGAGCGCGGACAACCGCTCGAAGGTCACCCGGCCGGAGGCCTCGGTGAGACACGTGCCGCCCGCCGACGCCTCCCGCACCGCTCGGACCGCCTGGGCGAGCGTCGCGTCGTCCATGTTGTCGAGCAGGACGAGGTCCGCGCCGGCACGCGCGGCCTCGACCGCCTGAGCGATGGTGTCAGCCTCGCACTCGACGAGCACGCCGGGATGCGCCGCCCGCGCGGCGGTCACCGCGGCAGTGATCCCGCCCGCCTGTTCGATGTGGTTGTCCTTGATGAGCACCATGTCGTGAAGTCCCGAGCGGTGGTTGTGGGCGCCGCCCACGCGCACCGCATACTTCGACAGGTCGCGCATCCCCGGCAGCGTCTTGCGCGTGTCGGTGACCGCGAGGCGCTCGCCGGCGGCGCGCTGCCAACGGCGCGCCTCGGTCGCGATGCCCGAAAGCGTCATGAGGGCGTTGAGCGCGGTCCGCTCGCCGGCCAGGACGAGACGCGCGGCGCCTTCGATCTCGAGCACCGGTGTGCCGGCCGCGACATCCGCTCCTTCGGCCACGAGCGGGAAGCACTCGGCCGCCGGTGCGCACGCGGCGGAGGCGAGCACCGAGTACACGCGCTCGACGAACGGGAGGCCGCACACCACCCCCGCCTCTCGCGCGACGACCCGGCCGGAGAAGGTGGCGGTGGCGGGCACCGTGGACGCCGAGGTGACGTCGCGTTCGAGCAACGCGGGGTCGGCCAGCGAGGCCTCGGTCATCATCTCGCGCGGCACACCCAGATCCTCGGCGAGCGCGACCGCGATCAGGTCGTCCGAGGGCGGCATCCGCAGCATCACGGCCTCCATCCGACGCCGGGCCGGTCCCCGGGGGCGGGATCCTCGAAGCGGACCGGGGCGCCGCTCCGCCACACGAGCCGCCGGCCCCACGACTCGTCGTCGCGCTCGGGGTGATCCGAGCGGAAATGCGCGCCGCGACTCTCCTCGCGAACGCGAGCGGCGGCGACGATCAGCGCGGCGTTGGCGAGCAGGTTGCGGGTCTCGATCGCATAGGCGCCGACTCCGCCGAGCGCGGCGGCGAGGTCGGCGATGCCCTGGGCCGCCTCCGCCAGCCCTTCGGCCGAACGCACCACCGCCACGTGTCGGCTCATGAGGTCCTGCACGGCGCGGCGGACCGCGAGCGCGGCGGTCCCGGAGACCGGATGCGGCTCGGCCGACACGTGGCCCGTCCCGTGGCGCCCCGGCTCACCGGCGAGCGCGCGCGCGATGCGGCGCGAGAAGACCAGGCCCTCCAGGAGCGAGTTGCTCGCCAGGCGGTTGGCGCCGTGCAGCCCCGAGGAGGCGCACTCACCGGTGGCGTACAACCCCGGAAGCGAACTGCGCCCGTCGATGTCGACGAGCACGCCGCCGATGAGGTAGTGCGCCGCGGGCGCGACCGGCACGAGGTCGCGCGAGAGGTCGAAGCCCGCTTCGTGGCATCCGGCGCTGATCGTCGGGAAGCGCGTGGCGAGGAACTCCGCACCGAGGTGACGGGCGTCGAGCCACACGTTGGGACGGTGGCACCGGTGCATCACACGCTCGATCTCGCGGCTCACGACGTCGCGCGGGGCGAGTTCGGCGAGCGGGTGAACGCCGAGCATGAAGCGCCGGTACTCGCAGTCGAGCAGGTAAGCGCCCTCCCCGCGCAGCGCCTCGGTGATGAGGAACTTGGGCGTCGCGTCCGAGTCGAGCGCGGTGGGATGGAACTGCACGAACTCCATGTCGGCGATCTCGGCGCCCGCGCGCCAGGCGGCGGCGACCCCGTCGCCGGTGGCGACGAGCGGGTTGGTCGTGACCCGGTAGACCTGTCCCGAGCCGCCGGTGGCGAGCACGACCGCGTCGGCGCGCAGCGCGATGAGCGCCTCTGAGCCGCGATCCATGACGAGCGCCCCCGTGCAGCGGCCGCCATCGGTGAGCAGGTCGACGAGGAAGGCGTCTTCCACGAGACGGATGTTCGGCATGTCTCGCACGACCGCCGAGAGCGTGTTCTGCACCTCGGCGCCGGTGGCGTCCCCGGAGTGCAGCACCCGCGGCAAGCTGTGCCCGCCCTCCCGCGCGAGTTCGACGGCACCGCCTTCGCCCCGGTCAAAGCGGACGCCGAGCTCCTCAAGCTCGGCCAGCGCCTCGGCGGCCTCGGCTACCACCGCGCGAACGACCGCCGGGTCGCAGAGCCCCTGGCCGACCACGAGCGTGTCGGCGAGATGCAGCTCGACCGAATCGGCCTCCCCCACCGCGCCGGCGATCCCGCCCTGCGCGTGCCACGTGTTCGTGTCGGCCACGCGGGACTTGGTGACGAGCGTGACGGTGCCGAGGCGGGAGGCGTGGAGCGCCGCGACGAGCCCGGCGATGCCCGAGCCGACGACGAGTACGTCAGCGCGCTCCGAGGGTAGCGTCGCGGTGTCGAACGCGACGAGGTAGCGTCGGCCGGCGGCGAGCGTCGCGCCGGCTCCCGGGCGGGTCACCGCGCTACCCGATCGCCGTCATGCGCTCGACCGACGCGCGGGCGGCCCCGGCGATGTCGGCGGGGACGTCGACGGCGCCGCTCATGTCGCGGAGCGCGTCGCGGATATCGGAAAGCCCCGTGCGCTTCATGTTCACGCACGTCATCGCCGGACGGACATGGTGGAAGCGCTTGTGGGGCGCCGCCTTGGACAGACCGTGCAGCAGCCCCTCCTCGGTAACCACGATGAACTCGCTCGCCGTGCTCGCGGCGGCGAAGCGGAGCATCTGGCTCGTCGACAGCACCGCGTCGGCGACCTCGGAGACCTCGCGCGGACACTCCGGGTGCGCCATCATGAGCGCTCCCGGGTGACGCTCGCGCGCCTCGGCCACCATCGCGAACGTCACGCGGTCGTGGATCGGGCAGCACCCGTCCCAGAAGCGCATGTCGACCGAGGGCAGCTGGTCGGCGATCCACGCTCCGAGGTTGCGATCGGGACCGAAGAGCACGGCCGGCGCGCCGAGCGAGCGGACGACCTGCACGGCGTTGGCCGACGTGCAGCACACATCGGTGTGCGCCTTGACCTCGGCCGTGGAGTTCACGTACATGACGACCGGCACACCGGGGTGCCGGGCGCGCCATGCGAGCACATCCTCGGCGGTGATCATGTCGGCCATCGGGCACCCCGCGTCGGCGCGCGGAAGCAGGACGGTCTTGTCGGGCGCGAGGATCCTCGCGGTCTCGGCCATGAAGCGGACGCCCGCGAGCACGATGACGCGGCGGCGCGATTGGGACGCGAGCCGCGCGAGTTCGAGCGAGTCGCCGACGAA
>CAYYLR010000003.1:12120-16002 GCA_964472485.1 uncultured Coriobacteriaceae bacterium | reverse complement strand
CCCACGTCCTGCACCTCCGGGACCTGGTAGTTGTGCGCAAGGATCACCGCGTCGCGTTCGCGCGCGAGTTCCCTGACCTCGGTCGCTAGCCGCTGTGACACCGCGCCTCCTTCGTCGTCGCCGTCCTACGCTCCCTGGAGAGCGATGTTGTCGATGAGTCTCGTCGTGCCGACCCGGCCCGCCGCCAGCGCGCGTGCCGCCCGCCCGTCGAGCGAGCCGAGCGGCTCGAGCGTCACCGCGTCCGCGACGACCGCATACTCGGCGGTAACGAGCGGTTCGGTCGCGAACACCGCCCGCATCGCGGCCTCGATGCACCCCGGGTCGACCTCACCGTCGGACGCCAGCGCGCGCGCCGCTTGCAGCGCACGATACAGCACCGGGGCGGCCGCGCGCTCGGCAGGCGAGAGGTAGACGTTGCGGCTCGACAGCGCGAGACCGTCGGGCTCCCGGATCACCGGACACCCGACGACGCGGACCGGAAGGTCGAGGTCGTCGACCATCCGGCGGACGATCGTCAGCTGCTGGTAGTCCTTCTCGCCGAACAGCGCGACGTCGGGCGCCACGATCGCGAGCAGCTTGGTCACGACGGTGCACACGCCGGTGAAGTGTCCGGGGCGGACGGCGCCCTCAAGGACGTCGCCAGCCGGGCCCGCATGCACGGTGACCTGCGCGGCGGGGCGGTACATGGTCCCGGGCGCCGGGGCGAAGACGGCGTCCACGCCCTCGGCGGCCAGCAGCCGCACGTCGCGGTCGAGGTCGCGGGGATAGGCGTCGAAGTCCTCTCCCGGCGCGAACTGGGTGGGGTTGACGAACACGGAGACGATGACGGTATCGGCCTCCTCGCGGGCGCGGCGCACGAGCGACAGGTGGCCGTCGTGCAGCGCTCCCATCGTCGGCACGAGCGCGATCCGGTCGCCCCGGGAGCGGGCTTCGGCCGCCACGGCCCGGACGGCGTCCTTCGTGACGACCCGCTCCACGTCACTCCCCGCTCTGGGTGAACGGGAGCGCGCGCTCGAGATCGGCGACGACCTCAGGCGCCATGTGCGTGAGATGCGCCTCGGCCGGAAACGCGCCGGCGCGGACGTCGGCCACGTATGCGGAGAGCGCCGCGGTGATCGCCGCGCCGACATCGGCGTACCGCTTCGCGTGCTTCGGCTGAAACGTGCCGAGGCCGAGCAGGTCGTGGAAGACCTGGACCTGGCCGTCGCAGCCGCCACCAGCGCCAATGCCGATCGTGGGGATCGCGAGATCCTCCGAGATCATCGCGGCGAGCTCCGCGGGCACGAGCTCGAGGACCACCCCGAACGCGCCCGCCGCCTCGAGCGCCTCGGAGTCGGCCACGAGCGCGACTGCGGCCCGCGTGTCACGGCCCTGGACGGTGTATCCGCCGAAGGCGTTGACAGACTGCGGTGTGAGACCCACGTGGCCCATCACCGGGATGCCCGAGGTCACGAGCCGCTCGACGAGCGGCGCGACCGCGGACCCTCCCTCGAGCTTGACCGCGTGCGCCCCGCCTTCGGCGAGCAGCCGCGCGGCGTTGCGGACGCCGTCGGCGATCGACGCCTGGTAGCTGCCGAACGGCATGTCGGCGATGACGAGGGCGTGCCCCGCGCCTCGCGAGACGGCGGCGGTGGCGCGGACCATGTCGTCCATCGTGACCGGAAGCGTGGTCTCGTAGCCGAGGACCGTCATGCCGAGCGAGTCGCCGACAAGGATCACGTCAACGCCAGCCGCGGCCGCGAGCCGGGCGCCGGGCGTGTCGTACGCGGTCACCGTGACGATCGGGTCGCCCGCGGCCTTCATCGCCGCCAGCGTCCCGACGGTGACCCGCGCGCGCGGCGCGGGTTGGGGTGCGCTCATGTGCGCTCCTTCCTTTCGGTCCCGGCCGTGTCGGGTCCGGGCTTCCAGCGAAGAACGGAGCATGAGTATACACCCCCCGCGCGTCACCGGTGACCGAGCGCCCGCGCGGGGCGGTTACGCTCCGAACATGAGCCGAACGGAGTTGCACGCGCCGGACAGCATGCCGATGACGATACTGATCGCCATGGTCGCCGCCATGATCCGCCACCAATCGGGATAGCCGCTGCGCTCAGGCTCGGCCGGCGCGAGGGGTCTCGGCGGCGGAGCAGGCTCCCCGTACCCGAGGATCTCGCGCGCCTCGGCCTCGGTGGAGCGCGGCACGTAGAGCCGCACCGTCTCCATGACGCCGGGATACGGGAGCCCCGGGCCGGCGCTGAACGGCATCGGGTCGACGATCGACGGGATGCCATGCGCCTCGAGCACGCCGGCCTTGATGAGCACCTCCTGCGCGATCGACTGGGACATGTACGCGCCCTGGAGCGCGCTCGCCACGACCACCCAGTCGCCCGGCGCGACCGCATCGCGTCCCGGTCCGCCGAGCGGGGGCGAGAGATCCTCGAACCCGGGGACCGGGCCGATGACCGTCGTCACACGGCCTTCCGTCGCGCGCTCGCGACTCACCGGCGAGCCGTCTGGCAGCCGGACGCCGGGAGCGAGCTCGAGGAGGGGCTCGATCACGAACGCGCGCTCAGCCATGCGCGGGTGCGGCACGGTGAGGTCGGGAGCCTCCCACTCCTCATCACCGAACAGCAGGATGTCGAGGTCGATGACGCGCGGTCCGTTGCGCGGTCCGGGGCGACGACCCAGATCGCGCTCGATGCCCTGCAGCAGCTCGCGGAGGCGATCGGCGCGCATGGCGGTCTCGACGCGGACGACCGCGTTGGCGAACGGCGGCTGTTCCGTGACGCCCCACGGCTCGGACTCCACGACGTTCGAGACGCCGAGCAGACGCGTGTCCGGCAAGCTGGCGATCGCACGCACGGCGCCGGCAAGGTTCACCATCCGGTCGCCCACGTTCGTGCCGAGCCCCAGGTAGACGTCAGCGGGCACGGGGTTCACACCACGCCCGGGTCGGGATGCCGCCGCCACTGGCCGGCGATGGCGGCGCGGATGCCGAGCGACTGCACCGTCTCGGCGACATCGTGCACGCGCACGATGTCAGCGCCGTGGATGCCGGCCCACATCGCGACGGCCACACTCCCCTGCAC
Source organism: uncultured Coriobacteriaceae bacterium (assembly GCA_964472485.1). Lineage (GTDB taxonomy): Bacteria > Actinomycetota > Coriobacteriia > Anaerosomatales > Anaerosomataceae > CAYYLR01. The sequence goes on along the minus strand of CAYYLR010000003.1, from coordinate 12,934 downwards.
GCGACGCGCGGGGTCGGGCTCATCGAGCAGCTGGCCGATGAAGCGCTTTCGCGAAGCGCCGACGAGCAGCGGGTAGCCGAGCGCCGCGAACTCGTCGAGGCGGCGCAGGATCTCGAGGTTGTGCTCGGTGGTCTTGCCGAAGCCGATGCCCGGGTCGACCGCGATGCGCCCGGGGTCGACGCCGCGCTCCTCGAGCATGCGCGCCTGGGTGACCAGGAACTCGGCGACGTCGGCGACCACATCGGTGTAGTGCGGGTCGTCCTGCATGGTCTTGGGCTCGCCGAGCATGTGCATCACGACGAGTCCGGCGTCGCACTCGGTGGCGAGGCGCACCATCGCCGGGTCACGGAAGCCGGAGACATCATTGATGATGCTCGCGCCCGCCTCGAGACACGCTCGCGCCACCTCGGCGCGCCGGGTGTCCACCGAGATGGGGACAGCCACGTCACGTGAGAGCGCGGTCACGACCGGCCGGACCCGCGCAAGCTCCTCGGCCACGGGGACCTCGTCGGCCCCGGGGCGCGTCGACTCCCCGCCGACGTCGATGATGTCTGCGCCCTCGGCGACCATGCCGCGTCCCCGCTCGAGCGCTGCGAGCGGATCGCCGTAGCGACCGCCGTCGGAGAACGAGTCGGGGGTGGCGTTCAGCACGCCCATGACGAGCGTGTGGTCGAGAGCGAGCGTGTGCCGCCCGCAGCGCCAGACGCGGGGCATGTCATGCGCCCTTGATGAGACTCATCGCCTCGGCGCGTGTCGCGGCGTTGCGCTCGAAGATGCCGCGGACCGCCGAAGTAGTCGTGATCGCACCCGGCTT
>CAYYLR010000003.1:0-12076 GCA_964472485.1 uncultured Coriobacteriaceae bacterium | reverse complement strand
CTCGATCACAACGAGCACGCCGGTGGGATCGAGGTGCTCGAGGAGCGTGTCGGCGATCTGTGATGTCATGCGCTCCTGGACCTGAGGGCGCTTCGCGAAGACGTCAACCACGCGCGCGATCTTGGACAGGCCGCAGATGCGCCCATGCTTGCCGGGGATGTACGCGACGTGCGCACGCCCGAGGAACGGCAGCAGATGATGCTCACAGACCGAGTAGAGCGGGATGTCACGGATGAGCACCATCTCCTGATGCCCTTCGTTGAACGTCACGCAGAAGTGCTCTGACGCGTCGGCGCCCACACCGGCGAAGACCTCGGCATACATGTCCGCCACGCGCCTCGGGGTGTCAAGCAATCCTTCGCGCGCCGGATCCTCGCCCACCCCCTCGAGGATGAGGCGGACTCCCTGCTCGATCTTGGATCGGTCCATGTCGCGCTCCGGGGCCGGGGTCGGTGGCTGCAAGAGCGAGTATCCCCCAAGGGTGCGTGCGCGTGCCAGTACGCCGCATTCCCCGACGCGGGACGTGCGCCGGTGACCGCCGTTCGCCGACGCCGCCTAGGGGATCAGCCCGAACGCGCGCCCGATGCCGATGACCGCCGGTCCGCCGATCACGATCAGCGTCGCCGGCAGGATGCAGATGATGAGCGGGAAGACGATCTTGACCGGCGCCTTGTGCGCGAGTTCCTCGGCGAGCTGACGCCTCTTGACCCGCATCTCCCGCGACTGCGTGCGGAGGACCGCGCTCACGCTGACACCGAACACGTCGGCCTGGACGATCGCCATGATGAAGGTGTTGAGCTCGGGAACCTGCGTGCGATCGGCCATGTGACGGAGCGCGTCCCGGCGGGCGATGCCCGCCTGGACCTCCTGAAGCATGCGGCCGAACTCCTCCGAGAGCGGGCCCGAGCGGCTGCTGATGATCCTCGCGATGGCCGCATCGAACCCCATGCCCGCCTCAACGCTGATGGTGAGCATGTCGAGCATGTCCGGCATGCCGCGCCGGATCGCGAGTTTGCGCTCGTCGATCCGGCTCTTGAGCCACAGGTCAGGCAGGAAGGACGCGATGAGCACAGCGATGATGCCGAAGAACACGACCCTGCCGGGCGATGCCGAACCGAGCAGCGCCATGGCGATCACGATGACCGCTGCGCTCACGGTCAGCACCATCTTGATCCCGACGTACTGCTCGGGACCCAGCCCCCCGGGGTTGCCGGCCAGCGTGAGTCTCCGGGCGACCCGCTGGGTGTAGCCGGTGGGGGCGACCATGCGCATCGTCCGGCCCACGGCCGCGGTGGCGGGCGCCACCACGCGGTCGCGGAACGGTATCAGGAGCGGCTCAGCCGTCTCAGCTTCGCCCGCCTCGTACGTATCGAGCCGACGCAGCTGCCGCTTCACCTGGCGCTCCTCCGGCGTCAGGAACGACAGCAGCGAGTATGCGAAGCCCGCAACACCAGCGGCCGCGAGCAGGGTGATGATCACGCTCATCCGCTACACCTCCACCGTCGTCGCGCGCTTGAGCCAGAACGCGCCAACCACCAGAAGCACGACGCCGGACGACAGCAGGAGCAGACCGAACGGGGTGGCGAAGAGCGGGCCGATGTACGCGGGGTTGACGACAAGCAGGATCGCCGCCATCACGAACGGCAACGCGTACAGGATCATCGCGGAGAGCCGTCCCTCCGATGTGAGCGCATCGACGTGGCGGCGCAGTTCCGCACGCTCGCGCATGGTGTTGGCGAGGATGTCGAGAACCTCGGCGAGGTTGCCGCCGACGTCGCGCTGTATGGCGATGGCCGTGACCGTCCAGCGGAAGTCCTCGCTGCCAAGCCGGTCGGCCATCTTCTCGAGCGACTCCTCGACCGACAGGCCGAGTCGTGTCTCGGCCTGAACGCGACGGAACTCCGCTGACGCCGGGTCGCCCATCTCCTGGACGACGAGGTCGATCGACTGCTGGATACCCCATCCCGAGCGCAGCGAGCCCGCCATGAGGCTGAGGATCTCGGGGAGTTGCTCTTCGAACGACTTCCGGCGACGGTCGATGGCGTTCTGCAGAAGCAGGATCGGAAGCGCGACCGCCAGAACGACCACCAGGAAGGAGAGCAACACGATGCCTGTCAGCACCTGGGTGACCGCACCGGCGACGACCACGCCGATGACGTGGAAGTACATGTACTCGACGGGGCGAAGCGGAAGCCCCGCGCGCTCGAGCATGTCGTGCAGGGTCTTGGTGAACCCGCGCCGTCCGGCCACACTGGCGACCGCCTCCTGCATCACATTCGCTACACCGGCGGCTCGTGTCGCCGAGTGCTTGGAGCTCTGCGAGGAGAGCTGGTCGTAGAAGTGCAGCTGCTCGATCCGGCCCGAGCGGCGGAAGACCATCGAGAGAAGCCCCCCGGAACCCAGCGCCACCGCGCCGAAGGCGAGCATCAGGACGCCCGCCGCAAGGATCACCGAGACGAGCGGTGACGCCGGACGCGTACCCTCGCCCGCACCGGTCAGATTCCTGAACTGCGGGTTCTCGATGATCATCGCGACCCGGGCGACCCGCCCCGCCGACTCCGTGGCGACCACGAGCTCGAGGTCCTTGGTGCTCGGTATCGCGCTGTCGAACTCGACCTGGTACTGCGTCGTCAGCTCTCGCGCGATGCCGCCATAGAGATCGGCCAGTTCGGCGGAAGATCCGACGCCGATGAGACGGCCCCGGGCGCGCGAGGCGAGCGTTGCCAGCACATCCATGTCGGTCTCGGACGTCTCGAGACCGACCGCGAACAACGGGATCCCCGATTGCTCGAGCGCGGCAACGGCGTCGTCGAGAGTACCGGAACTAGCGGTGTCCCCCCCGTCACTGAGCAAGACGATCACCGCGTCGCGATTCCCGCGCTCCGCGAGCAGAGCGGCCGATCGGCGGATGCCGTCGTAGAGCGCGGTCTCGCCCCGTGCCTCAAGGCCGGCGATCACCTGGCGGAGCAGCGCCTTATCGGAGGTGAAACCGGAGACCACCGCCACACTGGAGGCGAACGAAACCACCGATATCTCGTCCGAAGGCGCCAGCATGTCGACGAACGCGCCCGCGGCGTCCCGTGCGTGCACGATCGGCTCGCCTCGCATGCTGCCGCTCGTGTCCACGAGCAGGACCACATCGAGCGGAGCGCGCTCGGCCGCAAGCGGCTCCACGGCCAGGACCTGACGCGACTCACCGTTCTCCGTGACCGTGAACGCTGGAGCCGCCTGGCCGCCACCCGTCAACTCGAGCGGAAGGGTCACGCTCACTGTGATGCGCGGGAACGCGCTCGTGTCGATCGCCTGGGTCACCAGCGAGAGCGGCGGCTCTTCTTGAGCCGTGGCAACGATCGGCAGCGCGATGACAGCGGCGCAGAGCCACACGGCGATCCAGCGGCGCATCGCCTCACCGCCTCGCAGGGGGCTCGAAGGCGAACAACTCCGCAGGCGTGTGGATGCCGAAGTCCTCGAGCCGCTCTGTGAACGCCGGGCGCAATCCCGTCGACTTCAGTCGGCCGGTGAACCTGCCTGTCTCGTCGAGACCCATCGAAAAGTCGAAGTAGAAGATGTCCTGCATGACGATCGTGTCACCCTCCATGCCGCTGATCTCGGAGACCTGCACGACCCGGCGGGTGCCGTCGCGAAGGCGGCTCAGGTGCACGATGAGGTCGAGTGCGGAGGATGACTGCTCCCTGATCGCCCGGACGGGAAGGTCGAGCCCCGCCATGAGCACCATCGTCTCGATGCGCGCGAGCGCATCCCGCGGGGAGTTGGCATGAACGGTAGAGAGCGAACCCTCGTGACCGGTGTTCATCGCCTGCAGCATGTCGAGCGCCTCTCCACCTCGGACCTCGCCGACCACGATGCGGTCGGGGCGCATGCGCAAGGAGTTCCGGACAAGGTCGCGGATACTGACCTGGCCCTTGCCTTCGATGTTCGCGGGACGCGATTCGAGCCGGAGCACGTGCTCCTGATGGAGCCGCAGTTCGGCCGCATCCTCTATCGTGATGATGCGCTCGTCGGTGGGGATGAAGGAGGACACGACGTTCAGCAGCGTCGTCTTCCCGGTGCCGGTGCCTCCGGAGATCAGAACGTTGAGCCTCCCGAGCACGCAGGCCTCGAGGAACCGCGCGACGGGATCCGTGATCGTCCCGAAGTTGATGAGGTCGGACACGGTGAAGGGGTCCTTCGAGAACTTCCGGATGGTCAGCATCGGACCGTTGATCGCGAGCGGGTGGACGACGGCGTTCACGCGCGATCCATCAGGAAGCCGCGCGTCGACCATGGGCGACGCCTCGTCGATGCGACGACCGACACGCGCCACGATCTTGTCGATGATGCGCAGCAGGTGGGCTTCGTCGATGAAGCGCCTGTCGGTCGTGCAGATCCGGCCCTTCCGTTCGATGTAGATGGTGTCGGGGTTGTTCACCATGACCTCGGTCACGTCCGGATCGTCGAGGTACGTCTGGATCGGCCCGTAGCCGAGGATGTTGTCGATGACATCGAGGATGATCTCGCGCCGGTCAGCCGCCGAGAGCGGGGTGGTCTCCTTGTCGAGCAACTCGTAGAGCTTCCGTTCGAGCCGAGGCCGCATCGCGTCATCATCAGCGTCGAATGTCGAGAGCTCGGTCCCCATGTCCTCGATCAGGAGGTGATGCAGCTGCCGCTTGATCGTGTCCTTGCCGCTGTATGCCGTGATCAGATCCCCGGCGATGTCGTCGGGATCCACGCTCGCAGCCATCGTACTCCGTTCCCTAAGTGACATCGCCACCGGCTCCTTCCGAACCCGCTACCGTCCGAGCCAGCGCCACGAGGGCGCGGGCGACAGTGGACCGAGGCGCGTCGGAGACGACCGGCACGCCCTTGTTGACCGAGCGAGGCACGAGCCGGTCGCTCGGTATCCGAGCGCTGATCGCACCCTCGATCGCATGCTCGACGTCCCCGGGCTCCAGCCACACCTTGCTGTCGGCCCGGTTCAGGACCATCTTAATGAGCCCGTTGCCGTAGCCGAGCTGGCGCAGCTTCTGAAGGGAGATCCGGGTGTTCTTGAGACTCGCGACATCCATCGTGGCGATCGCGAGCACCGAATCGCTCTTGTCGATGGCGGCGAGCACGACGTCGTTGAACGCGGCCGGCGTGTCGATGATCAACACATCGGCGAGCTCTCGCAGCAACGAGATGATGCGCGAGACGCGCGCCACGGTGACCGCCTCGGCCTCGTCCGGACGCACCGGCGCCAGAAGCACGTCGAGCCCCGACTTGTGGTGCGTCAGGAAGCCCTTGAGCATCTCCGCGTCCAGGCGGTCGTAGACCTTCACCGCGTCGAAGACGGTGCGCCTGGGATCGAGCTGCAGCATGATGCCGGTGTCGCCGAACTGCAGGTCGAGATCGAGCAGGATCGTCTTGACGCCCACCGACTCGGCGAGAGCGACGCCGAGGTTGGTCGCGATGACGGTCTTGCCGACGCCGCCCTTGGTGCTGAAGACCGTCACGACGCGACCGCCGCGCGGCTTCTCGGCTTCTTGCGCGGGGCCGGACGCCGCGGTCCGGCGCCGGACGATGTCGTCGCACGCTTCGCTGACGGCGGCCGCAACCTCGCCGAAGGTTCCTTCGGCGCTGACGACGTCACGGAAGCCGGCTCGCATCGCATCCCGCAGCAGCTCCGTGGTGACCTTAGGCACGACGAGCACCGCCGCCACGCCGGACGGCCTCGCGGTCACCGACTGCGCCGACTCGATCGCCTGCTCAAGCGCGATGCCCGGGCCGTAGACGACCACGTGCGGGTCGGCCGCCATCGCGTCGTCGAGTGCCGTCAGGGTGGCGACGTGGGTCACGCTGGCGCCGGCGTCGCGCATCAGCAAGGCCTGGAGTTTCGACGCGAATCCGGGGTCCCGGTCGACGATGAGGATCGATGCCACGGGACTCCTACTCCTCGAGGACGGTTCGGAGGGTGCGGCCGGCGGTCGCCGGGACGTCCGCATCCCCGGACGCGAGCAGGGCGAGCCAGACGCTGCCCTTCTCCTCCGCGAACACAAGCTTCTCGAGTTCAGCCGCCGACAGCGCGAGCGTGATCGTGGACGCGGTCGCCTGCTGCTCGTTCGCCGCGGCACTCTGGCCGCCGACGATGCCGCCCCCACCGGTCTGCGTCGTCTGAGGCGCCTCGGCGCCCACGGATTGACCCACAGCTAGCACGCGAACGTTACGCAGTATCACGCGCGTCACCGCCTCGCCGTCAGGACCGGGATCGAACGTGGCGACCACCATCACGTGGTCCTGCGGCTTCACAAGGCCGGCGACACCCTTCACCGCGGTGTTGGAGATCGCGACGGCGACGTAGCCGGGAGGCACGCTGTACGCCAGGCCGGCCTGGCTTGGGAACTTGAACCTCGCCTGGGTGATCTGCTCACCGTTCGAGACGCTTTCCGCGAGCACCTTGCCCTCGATACTGCCAACCGCCGAGACGGCTCCGTCGGCGACGTAGCGCCGGGGGATGCTCTGTCGGACGATCAGCTGGTCAGCGAGCAACTGCTCCGCCGCGGAGCCCTTGGGTAGGTCTCCCACCGCGATGAAGACCTCGATGGGCTGATCCTCGGCAGCGACCCCCCGCTCGAGGCTCTGCAGGTAACGCCCCGTGAGTGCCGCGGCCAACAGACCGAGCACCAGGGCGATCGCGAGTATGACGAGTCGAGAGCGCATGCCGTTCCTCCAGTCGGGATCAGTAGATGCCGGCGGAAACCAGGCGGGGAGTCATCATGTACAACCCGTCCGGGGGGGTGTCAGAGAGGTCATCCGATGGCGCCAGGTACTTGATGAAGCGGCCCTTGATCGCGCTTCCCTTGAGATCCGAGCCCGGTTCGATGTAGAAGGCGGCGAAACTCACTACGCGGAGCGGCGTCTGGCCGGTGGTCTCCTGCACCTTCTCCATGATGGGGACGAAGATGATGCGGCCGTTGCCGGGAGGGCTTCCGGCGGCCTCCCACGCCGCGAACGTCATCGAATTGCCGGCGAAGCGATCCTGCAGCGCCTTCTCGGTCTGGGGGCCCGTCCCGCTACCGGTCTGGGTCCAGATGGTGTCTCCAAGATGTATGACGTGAGGGAACGGCTTCTCCAGGTAGTCGATATAGACGTTGCCACCGCTCACCGCGTACTCCGACGGGTGCTGGGGGTTGCGCCAGTTCGGCGTGTGCTTGATGGTGGCGAGGTCGAGCGCCATGAAGTTCCCGATCTCAGCGCCGCCGCCGACCACCTTGAGTTCGTACTCGTTGCCGTACACGTAGTCGTTGAGCATGACTTCGACCCCGACCGAACCCGCGCTTCCCGTCTGGGCGACATACCGTGTGAGCTTGACCTCCTGGATCGGATACGTCGATCTGCGCACGACGAGGACGGCGGCGGAGTCAACGGAGAACCTGTTCGCGCCCGTCCCGACCTCGATGTTGACGGGCATCCGGGTGACGAGGCCCGCGGCGGCCGGCACCGGCAGCGAGACCTGCCATACGCCCGGTGAGGTCTGCGCGAGGTTGAAGTTCTTGCCGTCGAAGCGAGCCGTCGGCCTTACTGCCGCCCGGACCGTCAGCGTGACTCCCGTGTGGACCCCGGCGACCGCGTAGTACCTGCTGAGCGAGATGTCCTGGATCGGCGCGCCGACGGGCAGCACCGTGACGGCGGCCGCCGGATCGACGGCCTCAGGTACCCCGTTCGGATGGATCGCGGGGTCGACCGTTCCATCCGGGTACGCCTCTTGACCGTTGTAGGCGACCACTCTGACCGGGTACCCCGAGCCCGACGCCGATGAGGGCAGTGGTACGTTGCCCTTCCACGTCCCCGTGGCGCCATCGAGCGTCAGTTGGGTCGTTACCCCGTTCAGTGTGGCCTCCACCCGATCCGCGTGAAGGACCGGGACCGCCCACGGCACGATGCCGCGCATCCCGGTGAGATACGCGATCTGCGCCTTGGCCTGAGCGCGGATCATGCCGCTGTCTTTCGTGAACACCCTGCCGAAGAACAGCGACATCGGCTTCTCGACGGTCACCTTCACGTACGTGGATGTGACCTCGGTGTCAGGCGCGTCGCGAAGCATGGACAGACCCTCGCCCGGCGCTCCGCTGTTGTACTCCTCGGAGTACAGACGCGCGATGTCGAGGATCTTGCTCTCCGTCGCACCAATGATGAGCTCCTGGCAGCCGGCGAGCGCCGCGGCATCGGCGGCCGCCTGAAGCTGCCGCTTCACGGTGTACGCGTAGCCCATGTCGACGACCAGCGCCGCGAACCCGATGAATACGACGAGCAAGAGCGCGACGACGACCGCCGAAGCGCCGCGGTCATCCCTCAGTCCGTAGTCGCACCTTCTCATTGCGATCACTCGATCCTTTGCGTCGCGGAGCTTCTCAGTGTCACCGTCAATCCGCCGCCGAACGCCTTGCCCATGAGCGGCGTGAAGATCGGCGTCGGGTAGGTGACGGTAACGCGCACCGGCTTGCCTACATTGCTCGCCGTGTTGGTCGGATCCATGATCATCGTGATCCGCGCCGCATTCAGTCCGGGCGCCGACTCGATCACCCGCGTGCGGACGTCAGCTTCGGTGTTTCTCAGAGAGGCCCATCGCGCGCCTTCGCGCGCGGCATGGGTCACCTCAAGCCACTGGAAGAAGAGGAAGCCGAACTGGATGATGCCGGCGAGCAGGATGATGAGGATGGGGAGCACGAGCGCGAACTCGACCGCGCTGGCGCCGTCTTCACCCCGCCTCAACAACGATCTCACCGTCAATCCCCCTTGTCGACCGGTCGATCACCTCGCTCGCGGCCCACGGCCGCACGCGAGCTCATCCCCCGCTCAAGAACCCCCCGAGCAGCGGGTCGAACAGCCCGGCGACATTGACGCCGAGCAGCCACACGCCGCCGATGATCACCACCGCGATCAGGCCGACGAGAACCGCGTATTCACTCGACACGGCCCCGGCTTCAGACCGAAGCCGGCACCCGAGATCGTAGGCGGCGTCTGATTCCGATCTGCGCACGAGCGCTGCCCTCCCCCGAATCCGCAGTCACACTGCCACGCGCCGCGTCCGAAGCGGTCCGGAACACGAAACCGGGGCCGGGCATGCAGCGAGCCTGCTGCCCGACCCCGGTAGGAGCGCTGCCGATGTTTACGAGACGCGATACTCGCCAGGAACTACGGCGCGGCAGGCGCGACCTTGCCAGCGACGTTGTTGAACAACGTGTTCAGGTTGCCGCCGAGCAGCGTGACGCCCGCGATGATGATGACGGCGATCAGCGCGACCATGATGCCGTACTCGACAGCGGTCGCGCCTTCGTCGCTGGCCGCCCAGTTGCGGGCCCGGACATAGAGACTGGTCAACATGTGGGACTCCTCCCCCGTTCGAGCACCCTCCCCGGGCGCCCGATGCCGGACCTCGCCGGCGGGACTATACGACACGCCAAGTATCCGTCCTGCGGCGCTCAGGGTTCATCGTGCATCACATCGAGACAGATATGCCGCGGGAATGAACCGTGACTCATACCGAAGGATGAGCCTCATCGTCGCTCCGGAGCCTGACCAGGCCCAGCGCGACCGCCGTGAGGACCGCCTGTGCCCGATCCGTCTTGGCGAGCTTGCGAAGGATGTGGCTCACATGGGTCTTGACCGTGGCCTCGCTGATCCACAAGGTGCGCGCTATCTGCCGGTTCGGCATGCCCTGCGCCATGAGTCCGAGCACCTCGAGCTCCCGCTCGGACAGCGGCTCCGGCAGCAGCTCGTTCGGTCGCCGGGTCGTCCGGCCGCTCACGATACGTGTCGCGATGCTCGCGTCGAACACGACCTGTCCGTCGTGGACCGACCGCACGGCGTTCACGATGTGATCCGGCGCGGTGTCCTTCATCAGGTAGCCGTTCGCTCCCGCTTCAAGCGCGCCGAACAACTCCTCGTCGCCGTCGAAGCTTGTGATCACCAGGACCGCGACCTCCCCCGCCCGCTCCTTCACCGCGCGGCACACCTCGACGCCCCCGCCGCCGGGCATCCGGAGATCGAGCACGAGCACGTTGGGACGACACGCGAGGACGCCATCGATGGCCGCCTGCGTGTCCGCCGCTTCGCCCACGACCTCGAGATCCGCCTCGCCGTCCAGGAGCGACCGCAACGCCATCCGCACCAGTTCGTGATCGTCCGCGATGAAGACCCGTATGTCGCTCATGGTGCCGCCCTCGCCGGTACTTCAGCCCGCACAACCGTGCCAAGACCTGCGCCGCTGTCGATCGTAAGCGTCCCCCCGCACGCCGCGACGCGCTCGCGCATGCTCTGAAGTCCGATCCCGCCCCCCGGAAGCGCGTCGCGCAGCGCCCGGTCCGCGTCGAAGCCCAGCCCGTCGTCGGAGACCGTGAGGATCACGCTCTCGTCCGCGTACTCGAGTTTCACGGTGAAAGCGTCCGCGTGCGCGTGACGGACGGCGTTGCTCACCGCCTCCTTCGCGATGCGGAAGATGCACACCTCGGCGGCGGAGCCGACGTGCCGCTCCTGGCCGGCGATTCTGACCGTGCCGCGTGTCTCACGACCGGTCGTGACATCGTGCACCCACCCCTCGATGGCCCCCCGCAGCCCGAGTTCGCGCAGCGTGAGCGGCCTGAGGTCGTACACGTAGCGCCTTAGCTCGGCCATGCTCGTGCCAAGCTGCGCCTGGATCTCCTCCAGGCGTCGCTTGACCAGCGGGGGGTCGTTCATGACCTGCTTCTTGCACAGCTCGATGCCGAGCGAGATCCCGAACAGCGACTGCGAGATGCCGTCGTGCATCTCCCGCGCGATCCGGTCACGCTCGCTCGCCAGCAGCGCGGTGCTGCTCTCCTCGATGAGCCGGGCGTTGGCGATCGCCACAGCCGCGAACACGCCGAGGAGCGAGAGATACGCGCTGTGCTCCCGGCGGAGAGGACGCGCGATAGGACCCATCACGACGAGCACGCCGAACGGCTGCTCGGCGATCCGCACCGGCGCCACGACCAGCCAGGCCCTCTGCTCCTCGTCCACCTCGATCTCGGCTCGCCCGTACGACAGCACGCGCACCGCTATGCCGGGGAGCCGTTCGCCCCACCACTGCTGCGGGTACTCCGCGCGCGCACCGCGCACGACGAGGCTCGCCGCATCAAGCGTGACAGTGTCGGACTGTTCGTCGACCAGACAGACAGCGACCTTGTCCGCACCGGTGAACTCGCGCGCGGAATCCACGATGATGGGGAGCATGTCGTCGAGGCTGCCCGCGCTCGAAACCGATGAGGCGAGCCCGTCCAAGGCCTCGATAAGGGCCTCTTGATCCGAGGCCTGGCGCGGCAGCGCCCCGCTCCGGGCGCCGCCCGACCATGGCCACGCGATCCGTGGACGCCGATTGCCTGAATCCGCGATTTCGAGCACCAGCACCCCCCTGCGACGTGCGCTCGATGTCGCCCACGAGCATAGCAGGAAGCCATGACACGAGGAACGAGCGGGGCGGCGTCTACGCGGGCGCGGCACCGCCCCCAGCCGGCTTCATCGGCACTTCGACGAGCGGGCGCTCGTCCGCATCCTCGGACGCACCCGCGGCCTCGCCAGGCTCCTCCTCGTCCGGCTCCTCGGCTACGGGCGCCTCGGCGGCGCGGCGGCGCTCATCCTCCAGATACTCGTCCCACCGGTTCTCGAGAAGCGCCTGGAGCTCCTCCTTGTCGACGGTCTCACGCTCGACGAGCACGTCGGCCATGAGGTCGAGCTGCGGACGCCGCTCCGTGAGGATCGTACGCGCGGTCTCGTATGCGCCGTCGATGAGCCGGCGGACCTCTTTGTCGATCTCGAAGGCGATCTCCTGGCTGTAGTTGGGCGTGGCTGAGAAGTCACGGCCGAGGAAGACCTCGTGCTGTCCCTCGCCGAGGGTCATCGGGCCGAGCTTGTCCGACATGCCGTACTGAGTCACCATCTGCCGCGCGAGCTTGGTGGAGCGTTCGATGTCGTTGGACGCGCCGGTGGTGATGTCGCCCATCGTGATCTCTTCGGCCACACGCCCTCCGAGCATCATGGCGATCTCGTCGAGCATCTCGCCCTTCGAGGAGAGGAACTTGTCCTC
>CAYYLR010000002.1:0-37793 GCA_964472485.1 uncultured Coriobacteriaceae bacterium | reverse complement strand
CGAAGTGTCCACGATGTCCCGACACATGCGTCCACGATGTGGTGAACTCACACACTGTCAGCCCGACCAGCTACTCACCGGGCGGTCATGACGACTGTGCCTGGGCACTGAACGGGGCGGCCTCGAGCCGCCCCGTTCGCGCATCGGGGTCTCATCCCGTCGTGCAAGCGATCGGGGTCGCCGGTCACGTCTTCGGCGGAAGCGGCACGAGGATCGACGTCCGAGCCGTGTACGCCTCGTAGTCGTCCTGGCCACCCCACGTCTCGTTGGCGCGTCGCTCAAGCAGCGGAACACCGCTCACGCGGGTGATCAGCAGGAACACAAAGACGGGGGAGATGAGCGTGACGAGTTGCCAGCCGGACAGCGCGGGAAGCGCGATGAGCGCGACTCCCAGCCACAGCGTGATCTCCCCGAAGTAGTTGGGATGCCGCGACCACGACCACAGTCCCGTTGAGATGAAGCGGCCCTTGTTGGCGGGGTCGGAGCGGAATCGGCTCTTCTGCAGATCGGCCACGACCTCGATGCCGAAGCCGAGCAGCCAGATCACGATGCCCACAACCGTGAGTGCGTCGATCGGCGCGCGGCCTGCCGAGGTGATCGCGGTCCATGCGGCGCCAGCTGTCAGCGTGACCCACAGGCCCTGGATGACCCACACGTTCAGGAAGCGCACGAACGAGGGCTTGATGTCGTCGAAGCGGCTGTCCTTGCCGCTCTTGCGCACCCGGCGGAACAGGAACGTGCCGAGCCGTCCGGCCCACACGATGATGAGTCCCGCGAGCAGGGCCGAGCGCGCATCGAGTGGAGAGGCGAGCGCCGCCGCGAGTGCGGTCATCGAGATGTAGGTGAGGCTGCCGGTGAGGTCGTAGAATCGCTCGCTCTGCGTCATGAATGCCGGTACGAACGCGAGGATCTGGATGAGGAATACCATGCCCACGACCGCCCCGAACACGGGGACGCCGCCGATCGCCGAGCCGCCCTGCGAGCCCGCCCACGCCATGCCGATGCCTATCAGCAGCACGAGCGGGGTGACGAACACCGAGCGGTCCTTACGCATGCGGACGCTCCCTCCAGACTCCCGGATCCTCGTACCACGATGTGCCGGGTAGAACTTCCTTTGTCATGGATATACCTACCTCCGCCACGGGCATACCGGACGAGGCGCGTTTCATCCGAAAGCGCGGAGAGGGGTCGAGATGCCGGCGGACGACAAACGGTTCAAGCGCCTTCGGCTCTACAACGTCGTGATGGGGCTCTTCCATGCAGCGCAGGGTGCCGCGATCGTGGCGATCGCCGAGCCGTACGCGGTCCAGGTGACCGCGTCATGGTTGAGCGTACGGCCCGGCCCCGGTGTGTTCAGCCCGCCACAGGAGTACTTCCAGTTCGACCTCGGCATGGGTGTGGCGCTGTTCCTCTTCTTCTCGGCGCTGGCGCACTTCGTGATCGCGGGGCCGGCGTACGCGAAGTACGTCGACGGCCTCAAGCAGAACCGCAACTACTTCCGCTGGATGGAGTACGCGTTCAGCTCGTCGCTCATGGTCGTCCTGATCTCGTCGCTCGTCGGCATCACCGACATCGCGGCGCTCACCGCCATCTTCGGCGTGAACGCGTCGATGATCCTGTTCGGGTGGCTCATGGAGAAGTACGAGCAGCCCGGCAAGCCCGACTGGACGGCGTTCATCTTCGGCTGCATCGCCGGCATCTTCCCGTGGATCGCCATCGCCGACTACCTGTGGGGCCCGGGCGCAAGCGACATGACACCGACGTTCGTGTACTGGATCTTCGTCTCGATGTTCGTGTTCTTCAACAGCTTCGCGATCAACCAGGTGCTGCAGTACAAGCAGACCGGCAAGTGGCGCGACTACCTGTTCGGCGAGTCCGCGTACGTGTTCTTGAGCCTCTCGGCCAAGTCGCTGCTCGCGTGGCTCGTGTTCGCCAACGTGCTCGTCCCGCAGTAGGGTTCTCACCCGGACCCGAGCGATGTGCAGCGGGGCGGCCGATCGGTCGCCCCGCCCGGTACGTGTGGCATGGCGTGTGCCCGGCCGCCTGAGCTCGGGTCCCATCCGATGAAGATCAGCCAAGACAGTCCTCCGCGGTACGTCGGCGCCGAGGACGCTCTCGGTGGTCCCTGACGCGGGTGTTTGGACGTCCGCGTTCTTAGGAATAGTTCTGAACTACATGACCGAGCGCACCGAAGGGCGTCCAGACGTGACGGTTCATCCCGAGGAGATCGATCGCCGCGTCGAGGCGGCGGAATCAGCGTTGCGAGACGTGGGTCTTCGAATCACGCGCCAGCGACGCGAAACCGTCTCGGCGATCGTCGCGACCGACGAGCACCCGGACGTGGAGGCGGTGTTCAAACGTGTTCGGCAGCGCATCCCCGGGGTCTCGCTCGACACTGTGTACCGTACGCTTGCCACGCTGGCCGACCTCGGTGTGATCGACCGGCTATCCGGCGTCCCCGGCGCCGTTCGCTATGACCCGAAGACACCCAGGCACCATCACTTCGCGTGCGCGCGATGCCGGCGCGTAGTCGACGTAGAAGGCAGTGAGCTCGACGCGGTCAGGACGCCTGCGGGCGTCGCGGACCTCGGACGCGTCGAGTCGGTGGAGGTTCAGTTCCGGGGCGTTTGTCGAGCGTGCGTGGAAGCCGAAACGGCAGGATCGTGACGTAAGGAGGGGCCATGAGTGACAGACCTGCGGGACACGCACCGGGCAGGGGGACCGCGAACCGGGACTGGTGGCCGAACCAGCTCAACCTCAAGGTTCTCCACCAGAACCCGCCTGCCGGAGACCCGATGGGCGCGGAGTTCGATTACGCGAAGGAGTTCGCATCGCTCGATCTGGCGGCCGTGAAGCGGGATCTCCGTGCGCTCATGACCGAGTCGCAGGAGTGGTGGCCCGCTGACTTCGGCCACTACGGCGGGCTCATGATACGCATGGCGTGGCACAGCGCCGGCACGTACCGCTCAGGCGACGGTCGCGGAGGCGGCGGGTCGGGCTCGCAGCGGTTCGCGCCGCTCAACAGCTGGCCCGACAACACGAACCTCGACAAGGCGCGCCGCCTGCTGTGGCCGGTCAAGCGGAAGTACGGCCGTATGCTCTCCTGGGCGGACCTCATGATCCTCGCGGGGAACGTCGCGCTCGAATCGATGGGGTTCAAGACCCTCGGCTTCGGGGGCGGACGCGCCGACATCTGGGAGCCCGAGGAGGACATCTACTGGGGCGCCGAGGGCGAGTGGCTCGGCGACGAGCGCTACTCGGGCGATCGCGAGCTCGAGAGTCCGCTCGCCGCGGTTCAGATGGGTCTCATCTACGTGAACCCCGAGGGTCCGAACGGCAACCCCGATCCCGTCGCGTCCGGCCGTGACGTCCGTGAGACGTTCGGGCGCATGGGCATGAACGACGAGGAGACCGTAGCGCTCGTTGCCGGCGGGCACACCTTCGGGAAGTGCCACGGCGCGGGTGACGCCGCGCACGTCGGCCCCGAGCCCGAGGCCGCGCCCATCGAGCAGCAGGGCCTCGGCTGGAAGAGCAGCTTCGGCACCGGCGTCGGCCCGGACGCGATCACCAGCGGCATCGAGGGCGCGTGGAAGGCGCGGCCCACCACGTGGGACATGGGCTACCTGAAGACGCTCCTCACGTATGAGTGGGAGCTCGTCACGAGTCCGGCAGGGGCGAACCAGTGGCTCGCCAAGGACGTGGCCGAAGAGGACATGGTGGTCGACGCGTTCGACCCGTCCAAGAAGCTGCGTCCGATGATGACCACCGCCGACCTCTCGCTTCGCTTCGATCCGATCTACGAGCGGATATCGCGGCGATTCCTGGAGAATCCCGAGGAGTTCCGCGAGGCCTTCGCGCGCGCCTGGTTCAAGCTGACGCACCGTGACATGGGACCGCGCTCACGCTACCTCGGCCCTGAGGTCCCGGACGAGGACTTCATCTGGCAAGATCCGCTGCCGGCGCTCGATCACCCCTTGATCGACGCGGCGGACGTCACCGCGCTCAAGGCGAGGATCCACGCGTCCGGGCTCTCGGTGTCGCAGCTGGTCTCGACAGCCTGGGCCTCGGCCTCCACCTTCCGCGGCTCAGACTACCGCGGTGGCGCGAACGGCGCCCGCGTACGGCTTGAGCCGCAGAAGGGCTGGGAGGTCAACGAGCCCGCGAAGCTCGCGGCCGTCCTCGAAGCGCTCGAGGGCATCCGCGAGGAGTTCAACGCTACACAGCCGGGCGACAAGCGGGTCTCTCGTGCCGATCTGATCGTGCTCGGCGGCTGCGCGGCCATCGAGCGTGCGGCGAAGGACGCCGGCTACGACGTGACCGTGCCGTTCACTCCCGGGCGCACCGACGCCTCGCAGGAGCAGACCGACGTGCACGCGTTCTCATACCTCGAGCCCGAGGCGGACGGCTTCCGCAACTACCGGAAGGCCGCGTACACGGTGTCCGCCGAGGAGATGCTCCTCGACCGTGCGCACCTGCTCACGCTGAGCGCGCCCGAGATGACGGTGCTGGTGGGCGGGATGCGGGTGCTCGGCGCGAACGTTGACGGGTTGAAGCACGGCGTTTTCACCGATCGCCCGGAGACGCTCACGAACGACTTCTTCGTGAACCTCCTCGATATGAGCACCGAGTGGAGGCCGGTTTCGGAGGCCGACGGCGTGTTCGAGGGCACGCATCGGGCCACCGGCGCGCCGAGGTGGACCGGCACGCGCGTCGACCTCGTCTTCGGTCACGACTCGCGGCTCCGGGCGCTCGCCGAGGTGTACGCATCCGATGACGCCGAGGAGAAGTTCGTGAACGACTTCGTGGCCGCGTGGGACAAGGTGATGAACCTCGACCGGTTCGACCTGGCCTGACAGGCACGTTCACCCGAGGAGTTCGGAGATGCGGACCCACTCGCTCTCGAGCTCGGCGACGCGGCGCTCGGCATCGCGCACCCGTTCCTGCACCGCGAGGAGCGCGACGTAGTCTGTCGGGTCCGTGCCGTCGAACTTGGTGCGGGCCGCCGCCAGCGCGCTCGCCGCCGTCTCGAGGCGGCGTTCGACGGACCCGAGGTTCTTGCGGAGCCGGTACTCCTCCGCGCCGCTGAGCGCGGGGGCGTCCGGCGCCTCGGCCGGTGCGGATTCGGCCGCATCGGCCGAGGCCTCCGATGTCGCCCGTCGGGCCTCCAGGTGCCGAAGGTACCCGTCGATCCCTCCGGGCACGTGCCGGAGCGTCCCTCCGACGAGCGCGAACTGGTCGTCGGTCACGCGCTCCATGAGGTGCCGGTCGTGCGTGATGAGCAGCAACGTTCCCGGCCAGGTGTCGAGGAGGTCCTCGACGGCGGCCAGCATGTCGACGTCGAGGTCGTTGTCCGGCTCGTCCAGGATGAGCACGTTCGGCCGGTCGAGCAGGATGAGCATCAGCTGGAGCCTCCGCTTCTGTCCGCCGGAGAGGTCGCGCACATATGCCGAGAGGTGGGCCTGACTGAAGCCGAGCCGCTCGAGCAGCTGTGTCGACGTGACTTCCTTCCCGCCGATGTCGACACGCGCCGGGTGGCGGGCGAGGACCTCACGCACCCTCGCGTCATCATGCGCGGTGAGTTCGTCGAGGTGCTGCGAGAGCGTCGCGAAGCGGACGGTCCTGCCCACCCGGATGTCGCCCGACGCCGGTTCGAGCGCACCTCTGATCACGTTCAGCAGCGTGGACTTCCCGGACCCGTTCTCCCCGAGGATCCCGATGCGATCGCCGGGACCGATGTGCCATGTCACGTCCCGGAGCACGACGGTCTCGCCGAATCGCACGGTCACGTTCTCCATGTCGACGACCTGCTTGCCGAGCCGGGAGATCGCGGTCCTCCGCAGCTCGAGCGCGTCTCGCATCGGCGGCTCGTCGGCGATGAGCGCACGGGCCGCCTCCACCCGGAACTTCGGCTTGGTGGATCGGGCCTGGGCTCCCCGTGAGAGCCATGCGAGCTCTCGCCGCATGAGGTTGCGGCGCTTCCGCTCCGTCGCCTGGGCGGCCTCGTCACGTTCGACACGCTGGAGCACGTACGCCGCGTACCCGCCGTCGAAGCGGGCCACTCGCCCGGCGTGCACCTCCCACATGCTCGAGCACACCTCGTCGAGAAACCACCGGTCATGGGTGACGACGAGAAGGGCCCCGGACCGCTTCGGCCACCGCGTCTTCAGGTGCCCGGCGAGCCAGGTGATCGCGACGAGGTCGAGGTGGTTGGTCGGTTCGTCGAGCATCAGGACGTCCGATTCCCCGACGAGCACCCGCGCGAGGTCGACCCGGCGACGCTGGCCGCCTGAGAGCTCGCCGATCCGGCCCTCCCACGGGACGTCGCCGATCAGACCGGTGATGACCGCGCGGGTGCGGCTATCGGAGGCCCACGCGTGCTCCGGCGCGTCGCCGATGACCACGTCCGCCACGGTGGCCGCGGGATCGAGGGCGTCGTCCTGCGAGAGCGCAAGCACCGAGACGCCGCCGCGGCGGGTCACACGCCCTCGGTCGGGCGCGAGCGAACCGCCGAGCAGCGCGAGCAGCGTGGACTTGCCGTCGCCGTTGCCGCCGACGATCCCGATGCGGTCCCCCTCGGACACACCGAGCGCGAGTCCGCCGAAGACGCGCTTCGACGGATACTCGACGTCGACCTCCTCGCATCCGATCAGGAGCGCCACACGCTGCCTCGACATCCGCTTCGGCCGGCGCGGATGCGCCGGGTCACCCTAGGGTACCAGTCGCCCAGCCTCCGCTCACCGGCGCGTTCGGGGTATCCTCAAGCGGACGCGACGGAGGGGTGCCGCAAGGTGGAGCGGCGACGGCGGCTGAAGGGGGACGGATCCCGTGGGTGCTCGGATCATCGCGCGGTGGCTCAGAGACGGGCGACTTCAGGAGACGGGTCTGGCGGACCTGCCGGATCCGCTGCCCGAGCCGCTGTGGGTCGATGTGACCGATCCCGACGAACCGGCGATCGCGGCCCTCTCGGCCCGGTTCGCGCTGCCGCCGCTCGCCGCCGAGGACTGCCTGCACTTCCCTCAGCGGCCGAAACTCGACGTCTACCCCGATCTCACCTTCGCGATCTGGCTCCTCCCCGAATTCGACGACGAGGGCGCGATAACCTCGGCCGAGCTCGACCTGTTCCTCGGCGCCGAGCACCTCATCACCCTGCACCACGGGGAGGTGCAGCCGGTCGCGCTCGTGGCCGAAGCCGCCGCGTCGTACCTTGAACGAGGAGTTGAGTGGACGATCCACGCCATCCTCGACCAGGCGGTCGACGCGGTGTTTCCGCTCGTGGAGCGCCTTTCGGACGACCTCGAGGATCTCGAGGACCTCATGCTCACCGACGCCCGGCCGGCGCACCTGCAGCGCCTCTATGCGGCGAAGCGGTCCCTCGTGCAGCTCCACAAGGTCGTCGGTCCTGAGCGCGACGTGATCCGCGGTCTAGCCCGGCTCGAGGTGTTCATCGTCCCGGAGGCGTACATGTACTTCCAGGACATCGGCGACCACCTGGCGCGTGTGGCTGACCAGATCGACACGTACCGCGAGGTCGCGGCCGGAACGATGGACATCTACCTCTCGGCGCAGAGCAACCGGCTCAATCAGGTGATGAAGCAGCTGACGGTGGTGGCGACCATCTTCATGCCGCTCACGCTGATATCGGGCATATACGGTATGAACTTCCAGCACATGCCCGAGCTCTCGTGGCGGTTCGGCTACGCGTGGGCGCTCGCGCTCATGGTTGGAGTCGCCGTCGCGATGGTCTGGTACTTCAGGAGGAAAGACTGGTGGTAGAACCGGAACGCGTCGGCGGCGTCGAGCCGGAAGAGGTCCATCACACCATCTACTCGGTGGCGAACCTGATCACCGTCTTGCGGCTCCTTCTCGTGCCGTTCTTCTTCGCCGTCCTCGTCGATGGTGACAGTGATCGCTCTCGCTTCGTCGCGTTCATCCTGTACGCGATCGCCGGATCCACGGACTGGATCGACGGTCAGATCGCGAGACGCACGCACACGGTGACTCAGATCGGGAAGATCATCGATCCCCTCGTCGACCGGCTGCTTCTCGCTTCGGGCGTCGTGGGTCTGTACATCATCGGCGAGTTGCCGCTGTGGATCCCCGCGCTGCTCGTGGCGCGCGACGTCTACCTCTTGTACGGCAGCTATGTGCTCGAGCGCCACGGCAGACGGCTCGCGGTCACCTACACCGGCAAGGTCACCACCGCGGTGCTTCTCGTCGGTTTCAGTCTGCTGATCGCCGGTTGGCCCGAGGTCGGCGGACTCGGGATTGTCGCCACCGGCATGCTGCCCGGCCTGAACGCGGGCACGACATCGGCGGGGATCTGGTTCGTCTATATCGGTATCGTCCTGTCGCTCATAGCCGCCGCGCAGTACACCGCTACCGCGCGACGCGCGCTTCGTGAGGTCAGCGACCGCGAGTAACCGCTGAGGGGAGGCGCCATGAAGGCCGTCGTGATGGCTGGGGGCGAGGGAACACGGCTGAGGCCGCTCACGAGCCTGAGGCCGAAGCCCATGGTGCCGATCGTGAACCAGCCGGTGATGGAGCACATCCTTGGTCTTGTGAAGCATCACGGCATGACTGAGGTCGTCGCGACGCTCGCGTTCATGCCGCAGGTGATCGAAGACTACTTCGGCGATGGCGACGAGTGGGGCATGGATCTCAGCTATGCGATCGAGGAGACGCCGCTCGGCACGGCCGGGTCCGTCAGGAACGCCGCGGACGCGCTGTCCGAGCCCTTCCTTGTGATCTCAGGCGATGCGCTCACCGACATCGACCTCGGGAAGGTCATCGACTTCCACACCGAGCGCGGTGCGGCGGTCACCATCGCGCTCAAGCGGGTCCCAGACCCGCTTGAGTTCGGTGTCGTCATCACCGATGAGGATGGGCGTATCGAGCGATTCATGGAGAAGCCGACCTGGGGCCAGGTGTTCTCGGACACCATCAACACCGGGATCTACGTCGTGGACCCGCTCGTGTTCGACTACATCCCGGAGGGCACGCCGTACGACTTCTCGGCCGACCTGTTCCCGCGGCTCATGGCGGATGGACACCCGCTCTACGGGTGCGTCGTCGATGGCTACTGGGCCGACGTCGGCAGCCTCGAGGGTTACGTGCAGGTGCACCGCGACATACTCGATGGCAAGGCGATGCTCTACGTGCCCGGGGCCAAGACGAAGGACGATGTGTGGGTCGCCCCCGGCGCGGAGATCGATCCCTCCGCCGAGGTGGCGAGCAAGGTCGTCATCGGGGAGAACAGCCGCGTGCGCGCCGGGGCGCGGCTCGGACCGTACACGATCATCGGCGATAGCTGCCTGGTCGGCGTTGACGCGCAACTCGACCACGCGATCGTCTGGAGCGACGCGTTCGTCGGCGCCCGGGCCGAGGTCCGCGGCGCGGTCCTGTGCCGGGGTGTGGACATCCGGGCGAGCGCGCGGGTGGAGCAAGGCGCCGTCATCGGGGATGAGACCATGGTCGGCCACGGAGCGGTCATCGGTAACGACGTGCAGGTCTACCCGTACAAGCGCATCGACGCGGGCGCGATGGTCGGCTCGTCGCTCATCTGGGAGTCGCGCGGAGTCCGGTCGCTGTTCGGCGAAGACGGCATCGCGGGGCTCGTCAACATCGATGTCACGCCGGACCTCGCACTGCGTGTCTCACAGGCGTTCGGCAGTCTGCTCCCGGGCAAGTCGCACGTCGTGGTCAGCAGGGACGCGAGCCGCTCGGCACGGATGCTCAAGCGTGCGGTGATCGCCGGCCTCAACAGCACGGGTTGTCACGTTCGTGACCTTCGGGTGGCGTCACCCGCCATCACCCGGTTCACGACGCGTGACACGCGGTGTGCGGGAGGCGTGCACGTCTGCGCGGCTGACAACGATCCCCAGACGCTTGAGCTGCACTTCTACGACGCCGACGGCATCAACCTGTCCACCGGAGCCGAGAAGAAGGTCGAACGGCTCTACTTCCGGCAGGAGTTCCGGCGTGCCTTCCTCGAGGAGATCGGCGAGATCATGTATCCGCCGCGCGCGCTCGAGTATTACACGGCGGGGATGAGCGAGGCGCTCGATCTCGCAGGTCCGGTCAACCGACCGTTCCGGGTCGTCGCCGACATGGGCATGAGTCCCGCTTCATTCGTGCTGCCCGGCGCAGCGGCCAGATGGGGACTCGACCTGATCACGTTGCGAGCGTTCGTCGACTCCGAGAAGGCGCGTGTGGGTGCGGAGGAGCGCGATACGCTCATCGCCCAGCTCGCGCGTTCGGTCGACGTGTTCCAAGCCGATCTCGGCGTGTCGATGGACGCGACGGCCGAGCGTGTCACGCTCGTGACCAACACGGGCCGCGTACTCGATCACGACACAGCGCTGCACGCGCTCGTGTGGATGTGGTGCAACCTCGACGGTGACCCTGATGCCGGCGGAGTGGCGGTCCCCGTCACGGCGTCGTCGGCCGTGGATGTGATCGCCGCCGGCTGCGGCAGGCCCGTCGTGCGCACGGGAACATCGCGCCGGGCGCTCGCCACTGCGGCGCTGGCGCGGGGAGTGGGGTTCGCCGGCTCACGCCGCGGCGGGTATGTGTTCCCGCGGTTCCTCGCGGCCTACGATGCGGTGATGTCCCTCGGCATGATCGTGCGCATGCTCGACCGGCATGCGATGTCGCTCGACGAGGTCGTTGAGGTGTTGCCGCCGTTCCACCTGCGCCATGAAGCGGTCTTCTGCCCCTTCGACCGCAAGGGCGCCGTCATGCGCAGGATGGCCGAGCTCGCCGGGACGCTGGAGACCGCGATGATCGAAGGCGTGCGCATACCCGCCGATGACGGCTGGGCGCTCGTGCTGCCGCACGGCACCGAGGCCATGGTGCACGTGTACGCCGAGGGCGGTTCGCTCGAGTCCGTGGACGCGACGGTCGCCGGCGTGGTCGATCGCGTCCAGGAGGCGATCGCGAGCGGATAGGGCGCCCAGCGCGCCCACGCCGGGTGACGGTGCGGTATCATCATCTGCCGTGGTCGGTGTGGGAGTTGCTACCATACCCGCCAGCGATCACCGCGCAGCGGCGCGCCAGCGCGTGCCGACCTGACCGGAAGGCCGATGGAAGACACCAGCAATCCGACTCCGCGCACGCCGACCCGCTCCTCTCGGACGGCGGGGCGGCGCGCCCGCGCTTCGGCGGTCAAGCCCGACGCCAAGCGGATCGCGCTCATAGCCGGAGCTGTGGCTGCGGGTCTGCTCGTCCTCGCGGTCGGCCTTGACCTCCTGCTCTCCGCCGGACGGGTCCACCCGGGTGTCTCGGTCGGGGAGGTAGCCGTCGGCCGGATGAAGCCCGCCGCGGCCGCCGAGGCCATCGAGCGGTACGTGGCCGAGCGCTCCGCCTCGCCGGTGACGATCCATATCGGCGAGGCCTCCTGGGTCGTTGAGCGCGATCAGATCGGGCTCTCGGTCGACGCGACGGGACTCGCGGAGTCCGCGTACGCCGTCGGTCGCGGGGAGTTCGGACCAGCGGTGCTCGGCCGTCTGCGCGCCCTCGCCGGCAAAGCGGACGTTCCTCTCGCGCTCGGCTACGAAGAGGCGGGCATGGCCGCGGTGCTTGACGCGATCGATGAGGCGGTCAGCACGCCGCCGGTCGATGCGGGGGTGGAGGTGGACGGTACCGCCGTCACACGCACGGAGCCGGCGGACGGGTTCGGCGTCCCGCGCGAGACGGCGCGCGAAGCGGTGCTGACCGCGTTCGTGTCCGAGGGGCGCGACGTCACCTTGACGCTCGTCCCCCTACCGCCGCTCATCGACACCGAGGACGCCGAAGGCGCCTACGAGTCCGCTCGCGTTATGGTCTCCGCGCCGCTCGTTCTTCACTACGGTGAGAAGGAGTGGCAGGTCGCTCCCTCGGTCATCGGCGACTGGATCGGCTTCCGCGTCGCGGGTGAGGGTGACGAGGCCCGGCTCGAGACGTACGTCATCGCCGAGGAGGTCGACGCCGCCGTGCTGCCGATGGTGACCGAGGTCGGCCGCCCGGCGAAGAACGCGATCTTCAACGCATCGGCGGGCAAGGTCACGATCGTGCCTTCGGAAGACGGGCTCGCCGCCGATCCAGCCGAACTCGCCGCCACGCTCGACGCTGTGCTGACGCGTGCCGAGGATCGTCGAGCAGAGCTCACCATGCATCGCGTCGCGCCGGAGATCACGACCGAGAAGGCCCAGTCGATGGGCATCGTCGAGCGGATCTCCACGTTCACGACCACATTCGCGGCCTCGAACGTCCCGCGCGTGAACAACATCCACACGCTTGCGGATGAGCTCGACGGGACGCTTATCGCCCCGGGCGACACGTTCTCGTTCAACGAGGCGATCGGCGAGCGTACGGCCGCGAAGGGGTACCAGGAAGCGAACGCTATCGTGAACGGCAAGCTTGTACCGCAGCTCGGCGGCGGTATCTGCCAGGTCGGCACCACGATCTTCAACACCGTGTTCTTCTCGGGATTACCGGTCGTGGAGCGCCGCAACCACTCGCTCTACATCAGCAGCTATCCCACCGGCCGGGACGCCACCATCTCGTGGGGCGGTGCGGACTTCAAGTTCAAGAACGACACTGGGAACTGGCTCCTCGTCGCCGCCGGGTATACCGGTTCGTCAGTCACCATCTCGCTCTACGGCACGTCACCGGGGTATGAGGTGTCGTACGAGACCGGACCATGGACGAACGTCATCGATCCGCCGGTCCGCGAGGTGAAGGATCCCGAGCTTCCGCAGGACAGCAGGGTGATCGAGGAGCGCGGCTCGAGCGGCCGAACCGTGATCGTGACGCGCACGGTGCGCAAAGCCGGTGCGGTCATCCGTACCGACAGCTTCAAGTCGGTGTATCGTCCTGCCGAGGAGGTCGTGCGGGTGGGCACGATGCCGGTGGCTTCGACGCCGGCGACGACGACGCCGTAGGGATCCGCTGACGTGCGGACGAGGGGGAAGGGGAGCGCGGTGTACCAGCCCGAGTGGGAGTCGATGGAGCGGGGCGCGCTTGAGGCGCTGCAGCTCGAACGGCTCAATGCGACGCTCGCACGCGTGTACGAGAACGTCCCCACGTACCGTGCAAGCTTCGATGCCGCGGGTGTGCGGCCGCGTGTCGGCTCGCTCGCTGACCTCGCGGACCTGCCGTTCACCGTCAAAGACGACCTGCGCGCCGCCTATCCGTTCGGCATGTTCGCGGTACCGCATCGGGACATCGTGCGCGTTCACTCGTCATCCGGCACGACCGGCCAGATCACCGTCGTCGGCTACACGAAGGGCGACATCGACCGCTGGGCCGACCTGATGGCCCGCACGATCGCGGCCGCGGGCGGGACCGCTGACGACACCGTGCAGGTGACGTACGGTTACGGCCTGTTCACCGGAGGACTTGGCGTCCACTACGGATCGGAGCGGCTCGGTTGTATGACTGTTCCGATCTCCGGAGGCAACACACGCCGGCAGGTGCAGGTGCTCAAGGACTTCGGCACGACCATCCTGGCGTGCACGCCGAGCTACGCGATCCTCATCGCCGAGACCGCGTCCGAGATGGGCGTCGATCCCCGTTCGATGGGACTCAAGGCGGGCATCTTCGGCGCCGAGCCATGGAGCGAGAACACCCGCACGACGATCGAGGAGCTCTTCGGCATAACGGCGATCGACATCTACGGGCTCTCGGAAGTGCTCGGCCCCGGCGTCGCGAGCGAGTGCTCCTGCAAGCACGGTCTGCACGTGAACGAGGACCACTTCATCCTCGAGATCGTCGATCCGCGGACGCTGCGACCGGTGCCGGACGGCGATCAGGGCGAGGTCGTGTTCACCACGATCACCAAAGAGGGCATACCGGTCATCCGGTACCGCACCCGTGACATCTCCCGGGTCATCGTGGGCGAGTGCGCGTGCGGGAGGACGTTCCGCCGTATGGAACGCATCACCGGTCGGACCGACGACATGCTCATCATCCGCGGTGTCAACGTCTTCCCGAACCAGATCGAGCAGGTGCTCATCGGCATACCCGGCGTGGCGCCCCACTACCAGGTCGTCCTGTCGAAGCGGGGCAGCATGGATCACGTCGCGGTGCACGTGGAGGTGGGCCCCGATGTTCCGTTCGATGAGATCAAGACCCTCGAGCGGCTTCGTACGCGCGTTGCGTCGGACATCGCATCGGCGCTTGCGGTCAGCATCGAGGTCAAGCTTGTCGAGCCGAAGTCCATCGAGCGTTCCGAGGGGAAGGCGAAGCGGGTCCTGGACCTGCGCGGCGAGGGGAGTGCCTGACATGGTCGAGCAGCTGACGGTCTTCCTGGAGAACAGTCCCGGCCGGCTCGCGCGGCTCACACGTGCGCTCGGCGACGCGGGCGTGAACATGCGGGCGCTCATGGTCGCCGACACCGCCGAGTTCGGCGTCGTGCGCATCATCTGCGACCATACCGAGACCGGTCGTCGCGCCCTTGAGGACGCGGGGTTCGCGGTGAGCGTCGCGGACGTTCTCGCCGTAGAGGTCCCCGACCGGCCCGGCGGGCTCGCTGACATCCTCGAGACGCTCGGCGCGGCGGGCATCAATGTCGAGTACGCGTACTGCTTCGTCGAGCCCCAGGGGGATGCGGCCATCGACGTCCTGCGCGTCGAGGACGTGGAGGCGGCTCGCCAGGCGCTCGGCGCCGTCGGGATCCGCGTGCTCGAGACCGCCGAGATCTAGGACTGGGCGGGCGCCCGGCGCTCCTGCGGGGCGGGGGGGCGTTGTCCGGCGCCCGGGTCACAGACGTCGCCCGACGCGTGCGGGGCGAGCCGGTTGGCCAGCACGCACAGCTCGGCGTCGTCCTCGTTCGCCGTGAGTACGCGAGCCGTGACCGAGCCAGGCGCGCTGCTGAGCTTGTCGAGCAATCCGGTGACGAGCCGCGACGCGCAGACGGTGCCTCCATCGTGATCAGTGTGCGGCAGGAGCACGGCGAAGCGGCCGTCGCCGAGGTGCGCGAGGTCATCCACCACGCGGATATCGTTGCGGACGTGACTCGCGATCGCGTGCAGGCGTGACGCGGTCCTGCGCGGTGACGAATCCTGGAAGGTCGCCGGTACGCACGTGATGAGCGCCACCGAGTACGGGACCCCGTACCGGCGGTAGAGCGCGACGCCGCCTCCGATGGCGGTGCCCGCGTAGCGCGCATTGTACACGCCGGTGTCGTGGTCGATGAACGACGAGTCCTCCATCCGCACGAACACGTACTTGATGCGGCTGGAGATCTCCCCGCCGATCACGCCGACCACCGCGAACGTCGTGATGCGTACGGCGAGCATGACGGCGATGTCGGCGGAGAGACCCATCTGCGACAGGAGCGGGAGGCGCATGATCACGTAGACGAAGGTCGCGACGAGAGCGCCGATGAACCCTCCGTGACGCCCGGCGTAGACCGCCGCGCCGAGCACGACGACGATCAGCAGCTGAGCGGCGATCTCAGCCGGCTGCGGCTGCGCGACAGGGTTCACGGCCAGCGTCGCGACAACGGCGATCGTCCCGAGGACCATGGCTAGAGCTTGGAAGCGCGCGTACCTCACGATTCCTCCTCGCGGTAGGGTCAGGGGTGGGTGGGGCAGATCACGGACCGGGATGCAATGTCGAGCTCGAGCGCGGAGCCGTCCAGCGGACACGCTCTGATGCCCTCGAAATTCGCCGCATACGGTTCGAGGTCGTCGAGAGAGGCAGGGAGTTCTCCTTCATGTTCGGCCAGGTAGACCGAAATCGTGCGGTCGAACATCGTGCGGTTGTTGAGGCACGCGACCGAGGCGGCGCGGCTGCTCGAAGGAATGTAGGACGTGATCGCGATCGCGATAAGCAGCGCGAGGATGAGGACGACCGCCAGCATCTCCACCAGGGTGAACCCCTCGTCCGATCGCGCTCGCACAGTCGATCTCCATCCACTCATCGCGGGGCAGCGTCCGCGGTGGCGCGCTGCCGTTCCCCCGTCATTCTTCGGCACGTGCGAGTGTGACCTTGAGCACCCTTAAGGCGACATCCGGCCGGCTGTCCGTGCTCTGTGCGCTACGCGGCGCGAAACCCTACAATCACGGTTCAGGCCTCGCTGTCGATGAAGGGATGGGCACGTGCCGGGAGCCGCTCGTGTGCGTTTCGCCGCCGTGGCCCTCTCGCTGGCGCTCCTCGTGCCCTACGGGCTGCCGGCGAGCGTCGCGGCTGCCGAGCCGGACGACCTCGTCGGCGGGGTTCGACTCGCCGACGACCCCTCACGCGCGTCCGTCTCGCCGCAGGTGCGCATGCCCGCCGGCGTGCTGTGGACGCTTGACGGGCGGGCGCTCTGGGAGCGACGGCCGTACGAACGGCGCTCGATGGCGTCGACCACGAAGATCATGACAGCGCTCGTCGCACTCGAGGCGGGCGGCCTCGACGAACAGGTGAGTGTGAGCGCGGCAGCCGCCAGGGTCGGTGAGGCCGGCATCGGTCTGTCCGGCGGACAGACCGTGACCGTGCGTGAGCTGATCGAAGGCACGCTCATCAAGTCCGGGAACGACGCGGCCACCGCGCTCGCCGAGCACGTGGCGGGATCGACGGAGGCGTTCGTCATCCGGATGAACCAGCGGGCCGCCGAACTCGGACTCACGCATACGGCCTACACCAACCCTCACGGGCTCGACGAGCCGGGGCACCACACGTGCGCGGCCGATCTCGCGACGCTCGCGTCGGTCGCGATGGCCGACCCGGTGTTCGCGGAGATGGTCGCCCGTCCGGAGATGGTGGTCCGGCGTCCGAACGGCACGACCGGCGTCTTCGAGAACTCGAACAAGCTCATCGGCACCTACCCGGGCGCCACCGGTGTCAAGACCGGCTGGACGAGCAAGGCGGGCTACTGCCTTGTCGCATCGGCCGAGCGCGACGGCGTCGCCTTTGTGGCGGTCGTGCTCGGCGGTGTGAGCGAGGACGACCGGTTCGCGCAGGCCGCCACCCTTCTCGACTGGGGTTTCGCGCACTACCGGAACACGCCGCTCGCCTCAGCCGATGAGACGGCCGCGCTCGTCCCGGTCTCCGACTACCTCGATCGCACAGTGGCGGCCATCGTCGCTGAGGATGCCGTCGCGCCTGTGTTCGACATCGACGGGGACGTGACGCGAAACCTCGACCTCGTCGCGGACGTGGCGGCGCCTGTTGAGCGCGGTCAGCGTCTGGGTACCCTCACCATCAGACAGGGCGACCGTCTCCTCGCGCAGGTCCCCGTCGTCGCCGCATCCGCGATCGAGCGGCCGGGAGCGCTCGAGCGGATCACCATCTGGTTCACCCGCCTGTGGCGTTCGATCGCGGGCGGACAGCAGATCGCCGCTCCTGCCGCGCTGATGTGAGAGGATCCGCCGTGACCCAGACACTGAGGAAGACCCCGCTGCACGCCGAGCATATGACGCTTGGCGCCCGCATGGTCGATTTCGCCGGCTGGTCGATGCCGATCCAGTACGGCGGCATCGTGGAGGAGCATCTGGCGGTGCGCGCGGGAGTCGGGATCTTCGATGTCTCGCACATGGCCGAATTCCGGGTCTTCGGGTTCGGCGCCAAGGCCGCGATGCAGCGGCTCGTGACCAACGACCTCGACCGGATCGACGCGCTCGGCAGCGCGCTCTACACGGTGATGTGCGATGAGGACGGCGGGATCATCGACGACCTGATCGTCTACCATACGGGCGACCTCGAGTACCTGATCGTGGCGAACGCCGCTAACCGTGAGACCGACTGGGACTGGATCAGCGCGCGGCTGCCGGACGACGTCGAGGCGGCCGATGAGAGCGACCGTACCGCGCTCATCGCGGTGCAGGGTCCACGAGCGCTCGCGGTCATCACCGAGCTCGCGGGTACGCGGTTCGAGGCGCCGCCACGGTTCGCGATCGCCGAGGCGTCGTTCGGCACCACGCCGGTCCTCATCGCGCGGACCGGCTACACCGGCGAAGACGGCGTGGAGGTCTTCTGCCACACGTCGACCGCCCCGGCGATCTGGCGTGCGCTCCTGGGCTTTCCCGACGTCGTGCCGTGCGGTCTGGGGGCGCGCGACACACTGCGGCTCGAGATGGGCTACGCCCTCTACGGCCTGGATATGGACCGGGGTGTCGACCCGGTGTCCGCGGGTCTCGGCTGGGTCGTGCCGAAGGCCAAGACGGGCTACGTCGGCGAAACGGCGATCGCCCGGATACGAGAGGCGGGACCGGAGCGGAAGCTGGTCGGGCTCACCGTCGCCGACGGCATCCCGCGGCACGGATTCCCCGTGTTGCACGAGGGCACCGAGGTCGGTAAGGTGGCAAGCGGCACCTTCGCCCCGACCCTCGGTCACGGCATCGCGACCGCGTACGTCCCTGCGGCGCTCGCGACCCAGGGGACCGGACTCGCGATCGGCATCCGGCGTAAGGTAGTCCCCGCGGTCGTGACTCGGCCGCCGTTCGTCAAGGACACGTCGCTTTCGGCCACCCGGTCGTGAAGCGGAACCGAGGAAGGAGCCGCAACCGATGTATCCGAAGGAGCTCAAGTACGACCGCGAGCACGAGTGGGTGCGCGTAGATGGCGACACGGTGACGATCGGCATCTCGCACTTCGCGCAGGACCAGCTCGGCGAGGTTGTCTACGTCGACCTTCCGCCGGTCGGCGACACGCTCGCGGCGGGTGCGACGTTCGGTGAGGTGGAGTCGGTGAAGTCGGTCTCCGAGCTGCTCACGCCGGTGTCCGGCGAGATCGTCGAGGTCAACGCGGCGCTCGAGGACACGCCCGAGCTGGTGAACGAGGACCCCTACGGCGACGGTTGGATGATCAAGGTCGCGCTTTCCGACCCGTCCGAGGTGGACGGCATGATGAGCGCGGATGACTATGAGGCGTTCATCGCAGAGGAAGCCTGATCCATGCGCTTCATACCGGTGACCTGCGAGGAGCAGGTCGCGATGCTCGAACGCACGGGCGCGCGGTCGATCGACGAGCTCTTCGCCGCAATCCCTGAAGCCGTGCGTCTCGACCGCCCGCTCGACCTGCCCACGGCGATGAGCGAGGTTGAGCTCGCCGCGCACCTCGAGGATCTCGCGGGGCGGAACCTCGACGCCGGGCGGACCGTCGTCCTTGCGGGCGGCGGCTGCTACGACCATTACATACCGGCGATCGTCGATGCCGTGATCAGCAAGCCGGCGTTCTTCACTGCCTACACGCCCTATCAGCCTGAGGTCAGCCAGGGGACGCTCCAGGCCATCTACGAGTACCAGTCGATGATGTGCGCGCTCACCGGCATGGAGGTCTCTAACGCCTCTATGTACGACGGCGCGACCGCGTTCGCCGAAGCCGCACTCATGGCAGCGCGGGTGACCCGGCGCCCCCGGGTCGTCGTATCGGCGGCGGTGCATCCCGAGTGGCGCGCGACGCTTGCCACATACGTGGAGGCGGGGATCGTCACGGTGACCGAGGTCGGGGTTCGCGACGGCGTCACGGACACGGCGGCGCTCTCAGCCGAACTCGGCGACGATGTGGCGGTGGTGATGGTCGCCTCGCCGACCTTCTACGGGACGCTGGAGGACGTCGCCTCCCTCGCGTCCACCGCGCACAGCGCCGGTGCGTTGCTCGTCGTCGGATCGAATCCCGTCCTGCTCGGCGTGATGGCGCCCCCGGGCGCGCTGGGCGCTGACATCGTCGTCGCGGAGGGGCAGCCGCTCGGCAGCCCGATGTCGTTCGGCGGACCGGGTCTCGGCATCCTCGCATGCCGGGAGACGCACCTGCGGCAGATGCCGGGGCGCGTCGCGGGCCGAACGACGGACGTCGACGGCCACACGGGATTCGTGCTCACCCTCTCGACGCGCGAGCAGCACATCCGGCGCGAGAAGGCCACCTCGAACATCTGCTCGAACCATGCGCTCAACGCGCTTGCCGCGGCCGTGTACCTCTCGGCGGTTGGCGCCGAGGGGCTCGCGGGCATCGGCGCGGCGTGCGTGGCCAAGGCGCATTATCTCGAGGACGCGCTCGTCGCCACGGGCCGCTTCAGGCGGGAGTTCGGCGCGCCCTTCGCACACGAGTTCACCCTCCGCTTCGACGGGGACGTGACGGTGATGCAGGACCGGATGCTTGAGCGGGGCTTCATCGCCGGTGTCGACCT
The DNA here is from genome assembly GCA_964472485.1 of uncultured Coriobacteriaceae bacterium. GTDB lineage: Bacteria > Actinomycetota > Coriobacteriia > Anaerosomatales > Anaerosomataceae > CAYYLR01. The sequence goes on along the minus strand of CAYYLR010000002.1, from coordinate 17,701 downwards.
CGGCGGGTTCGCATCCGGAGACGCCGGACTCGTCTCGTTCGCGGTGACCGAGAAGCGGACGCGCGCGCAGCTCGACCGGTTCGTTCAGGAGGTCGAGGCGCTGTGATGACGTCGCAGGACGATCCGAGGATGGACGGCGGTACGCGTGCCGAGCCCACCACGGGCACGCTCATCTTCGAGCGAGGTGCTCCGGAATCGCGCTGCGTCGAACCGCCCGCGCTGGACGTGCCGTCCGTCTCGCTTGACGAAGCGCTCGGCGGATTCGCGCGCACGTCGCCGCCGCGGTTGCCACACGTGACCGAGCCCGAGATCGCACGCCACTACGAGCGGCTCGCGAGCGCCAACTTCGGACTCGACACGGGGCCGTATCCGCTCGGCAGCTGCACCATGAAGCACAACCCGAGGATCGGGGAGCGGGCGTGCCGCCTTCCGGGCTTCGCCGGGTTGCACCCCTATCAGCCTGAAGCGACCGTTCAGGGCGTGCTTGAGTTGATGTGGCGGCTCCAGGAGGCGCTCGCCGAGGTTTCGGGCCTCCCCGCGGTGAGTCTGCAGCCGGCGGCCGGCGCGCACGGTGAGCTGGCCGGCCTGCTCGCGATCCGCGCCTACCATGAGGACCGGGGCGGTCAGCGTAGGCGGGTGCTCGTCCCTGATTCGGCGCACGGGACGAACCCGGCGACGGTCGCGATGTGCGGGTATGAGGTCACACAGGTGCCAAGTGACGAACGCGGCGAGGTGGACCTTGAGGCCTTCAGGCGTGTGCTCGACACGGACGTCGCGGCGATCATGCTCACCAACCCGAGCACGCTCGGCCTGTTCGAGGAGCACGTCCTCGAGATCACGAGCGCGGTTCACGCCGCCGGGGCGCTCGCGTACTGTGACGGCGCCAACCTGAACGCGATCCTCGGCAAGACCCGTCCAGGAGACGCGGGCTTCGACGCGCTCCACATCAACCTCCACAAGACGTTCGCGACCCCGCACGGCGGGGGCGGACCGGGCGCGGGGCCGATCGCGGTGAGTGCGGCGCTGGCGCCGTATCTGCCGGGTCCCGTGGTGGCGCACGGTGAGCGCGGTGACTTCTCGCTCGCGACACCGGCACGCTCGATCGGCAGGGTCCGATCGTTCTTCGGCAACGTCGGGGTGCTCGTGCGCGCGTACGCGTACATCCGGGCGGTCGGCGGTGAGGGGCTCACCGAGGTGGCCGAGCAGGCGGTGCTCTCGGCGAACTACCTCATGGAGCGGATGCGGGCAACGTGGCCGCCCGCGATCGACCGGACGTGCATGCACGAGTTCGTGCTCTCGGGGAGCTGGCTTCGCAAGGAGCACGGTGTCCGCACTCTCGACGTGGCCAAGCGGCTGCTCGACTACGGCTTCCACCCGCCGACGGTGTACTTCCCGTTGATCGTCGACGAGGCGATGATGATCGAGCCCACGGAGACGGAGAGCCGCGCGGCACTTGACCGGTTCGTCGACACGCTGAACCGCATCCTCGCCGAGGCGGCTGAGGATCCCGGCCTGCTGCACGGCGCCCCGTACACGACGCCGGTCCGCCGGCTTGACGAGGCCGCGGCCGTGAAGCGGCCGGGCCTCGCCTGGCGGCCGGCGCCCGATACCGGGGTCGAGGCCCGGCCGTGTCAGGCTGGCGGCTGATCCTCCACGGGGCGGGTGAGGGCGCCTGGAACATGGCGGTCGATCGCGCGCTGCTCGACGCTCACGCCGCGGGGTCCGCTCCGCCGACGCTGCGGCTCTACTGGTGGGACCGCCCGACGGTGTCGCTCGGTCACTTCCAGCGCGAGTGGGACGTGGACGCGGGGTACTGCGGTGAACGCGGGATCGCGGGATGCCGCCGTCCCACCGGCGGCCGTGGGGTTCTGCACGACCACGAGGTCACGTACTCGGTCGTCGCCGGGGTGCGCGACGGCGTTCCCCGCGGTGTGACGGCGAGCTACCGGTGGCTCAGCGCTGGCCTCGTCGAGGCGTACCGGCGGCTCGGGCTCGACGCCGCGCTCACGGCGCGCGATCGGGGCGAGCGCGGGGCCGGTGCGTGCTACCTCCACACGACTCGCTCTGACCTCTCGCTCGGCGAGGCGAAGCTCTCAGGGAGTGCGCAAGTCTGGAACGGCGAATCCTGCCTGCAGCACGGTTCACTCGTCATCACGCGTGACGTGGAGGCCGAAGCCGGGGTTTTCGGGCTTGACGGCGCCCGGCGGCGGGCTCTCGCCGACTCGACGGCGACGATCGCCGGAATCCTCGGCGGAACGGTCGACCGCGAGGAAGTAGCCGAGTCGCTTGTCGAGGGGTTCGGAGCGGCGCTCGGCGCACGGTTCGCCGCCTCCGAGATCGGTTCCGTTGAGGTCGAGGCGGCGCGTGCGGCTGTGGACGAGTATCGGCTCGGGTGGTGATCCCTCCGCACATCCGGAGTCGACCTAAGGTCAAGCCCGAGGTGTCGGTGGCGTCTGCTACAATCGCAGGCACGGGAGGAAGACCGCCCGTACGGGGAACGGAGGTTGTACGGTGAGCGGCGACAGATCCAAGGATGACAGCTTGTTGCATCTCTCCGAGCGCTCGGTCGATGAGCTGCGGCAACTCCTTGACGACCTGTACGAGGAGGAGCAGAAGGTCAGCTACCGTCGCCGTGTGCTTCACGGCAAGATCGATATCCTGCGTGCTGAGCTTGTGCGCCGACTCAAGGAAGAGCGTGAAGCGGGTCATGGCGTGGTATCCGGGAGCGATATCGAGCGGCTGATCGAAATCCTCGCCAACGACCTGCATGGGGTGTCCCGCTACGATGTGACCGCCGACGACTACGACGCGGACGACGAGGAGTAGGACCGGCGAGTACGGACCGCGAGAAGGAGACGACGTGCCAGGAATCAACGAGAGGATCCAGGACTTCCTCGACGACCTAGCGACCGACGCGGTCGAAGAACGTGTGGTCGACTACGTCATTCGCGAGGTTCAGAACGGTCGCCCCCTCACTGAGGCGCTCAAGGATCCGTACGTCAAGAACCGGTTGAGCGAGGAGCGTCTGAGCAAGGTGCTCGAGAGCCCCGAAGTGGTCGATGCGCTCGAGGGCCAGATCGCCGAGTTCTTCAAGAAGAGCGAGTTCGACCTGCTCGGGTGAGCGTACGTGCTCGCCGGAGCGTCGGCTGGAGATGGTGTCCGATGGAACAGTGCCCAGCATGCGGGTCGGCCGTTGAAGCGGCCGACGGACGGTGCGCGTCCTGCGGCCTGGCGATCGAGGGATCCACAGCGACTCTCGATGCCGTCACCGAGCCCCTGCCGCCGGTCTACGGTGAGACCGTGGCTATCGACGATTCCCCGGTCCTGGTCGTACGCAAGGGAGTCGAGGTGGGGGAGCGCTTCCATCTCGATCGTCGTTCGCTCACGATCGGACGCGACCCCTCGAGCGACATCTTCCTGAACGACGTGACGGTATCGCGCAAACACGCCCGTCTGGATGTGGACGCGTCGGGCGTCACCGTGACCGATGCCGGTTCGCTCAACGGAACAATCGTGAACGAGCAGGTCGTCGACTCGGCCGAGCTCAGGAGCGGCGACGCGGTGCAGATCGGCCGGTTCCAGATGGTCTTCCTTTCGGGAAGGGATCGCTAGATGACCCCGAGGGTCCGTGACTACCTCACCATCGGTGAGGTCGTGGAGAGGCTCTCGACCGCACACCCGGACCTCACCATCTCCAAGGTGCGATTCCTCGAGGATGAAGGCTTGATCGCCCCCGACCGGACTCCCGGCGGGTACCGCACGTTCAGGCCCGGTGACGTTCAGCGCCTCGAGCTTGTTCTCCGGCTCCAGAAGGACCACTTCATGCCGCTCGCGGTCATCAAGGAGCGACTGGAGGACTTCGACAAGGGCAGGCTACCCCCGGAGATCCGTCCCGCGGTCGAGCAGATGGAGGCGATGCCGCTTCCACTCGAGGCGGCTGAGACCGTGCCGGTCGACCGTGCGCCCGACGTGCTCGGGCTCCCCGCGGCGTTCATTCGTGAGCTCGCCTCGTTCGGCATCGTGCAACTCGTGGCAGGTCCTGGTGGGCAGGAGCTGCCGGGCGCCGATGTACCGATCAGTCACGCGTGCTGGGATCTGCGACGATTCGGTATCGAGCCGCGGCACCTGCGCATGTACGAGACGTTCGCCGAACGCGAAGCGGCGTTCTTCCAGCAGATCATGATGCCGTCGATGCGGGTCCGCACCCCCGAAGCTCGCCAGCGGCTCGTGGAGACCCTGGCCGATCTCATGCGCCGCACCGGCGAACTCAAGGACCATATGACCCGGCGCGCCGTTGGGCGCCTGTTCGAGGACGTCAGCTGAGCACGATGCGGCACGAGACGGACGATCTCGGTGCGCTGCTACCGGTCTCCGATCGCGTGGCGGCCACGGAGTTCGCGCACCCGAGTGAGCAGGTCGCGGCGCAGATCCTCGACTACTACCGGATCGCCTGGGAGTACGAGCCCACGACATTCCCGCTCGAGTGGGACAGGAACGGCTCGGTCCTCGCGTCGTTCGCACCCGACTTCTATCTGCCCGAACTCGACCTCTTCATCGAGTTGACGACGATGAGCCAGAAGCTCGTGACGAAGAAGAACCGCAAGGTGCGGCGGCTCAAGGAGCTCTACCCCGACGTCAACATCAAGATCCTCTACCAGAAGGACTTCCGGAAGCTGCTTTTCAAGTACGGTATCCCGGTCCGCGAGCGCGACCACGAAGAGGGTGGCGGACTCGACGCCGATGACGGTGTCGGCGTTGCCCGGCCCGGCGTGACGTCCGTTGACGAGAGCGCCGGCTAGATGACGCTCGCGCTGCCCGATGAGCGCATGGATCGCGTCCTGCTCACGTCCGAGCGGATCCAGGAAGCGGTCGCGTCGCTCGGCGAATCGATCACACGCGACTACGCGGAACGCGATCTTGTGCTCATCACCGTGCTCAAGGGCGGTGCGTTCTTCCTCGCGGATCTCTGCAGGGCGATCGAGCTGCCCCTCAGCGTCGACTTCATGGCCATCTCAAGCTACGGCCCCGGGGCGACTGGCGCGGTACGCATCACAAAGGACCTCGACGACGACATCGAAGGCCGCGACGTTCTGATGGTCGAGGACATCATCGACACGGGGCTCACGCTGAACTACCTGCTACGGGTCCTGCGTCAACGTCGCCCGGCGAGCCTGGCGGTGTGTACGCTCCTGGACAAGGACGTGCGTCGCATCGCGGATCTGTCCATCGACTACCGGGGCTTCACCGTCCCTGACCGCTTCGTCGTCGGCTACGGCCTCGACCTCAGGGGCCTCTGGCGCAACCTGCCCTATATCGCCACACTGAAGGAAGAGGTCTGGGGAGTGTAGCTCCGCGGACGCGCCGATCGAGCCAGCACCGCACATCGCCCGGACAACCCACTGACAAGGAGCACACGGTGAACCTCGAGCACTACATCCGCGACATCCGCGACTTCCCCAAGGAAGGCATCGTCTTCAAGGACATCACGCCGCTGCTCGCCAGTCCTGAGGGGCTCCGGGGTGCCATCGACACGATCGCTGAAGCGTACGCCGAGGCCGGTGTGACGAAGGTGATGGGAGCCGAGGCCCGGGGGTTCATCTTCGGCGGCGCGCTCGCGTACCGGCTTGGCGCCGGCTTCGTGCCGGCCCGCAAGCCCGGCAAGCTTCCGTGGTCGACAACGTCACACACCTACGACCTGGAATACGGCACCGACTCACTCGAGGTGCACACCGACGCGTTGGGTCCTGACGACGTCGTCCTGATCGTGGATGACGTGCTGGCGACCGGAGGCACCGCAGCCGCGAAGGCGGCGCTCGTCGAGCAGATGGGCGCCCGGGTGGCGGGGTTCGCGTTCCTGCTCGAACTCGACTTCCTGGACGGCAGGAGCCGTCTCGGGGATCCGAAGATCATATCGCTCATCCACGTGCGGTAGGCGCGGAGCCCGGGTCCCGGACGCCGGAGCACCGGCGGATCATCAGCGTACGGGGATGACGACCTCGGCCTGCACCGTGGCGACACCGCCGAAGCCGAGGGCCGCGGCGGCCGCGCGTGAGAGGTCGAGATCCCGGCCCGCCACGTAGGGGCCGCGATCATTCACGTAGACGATGATGCGGCGTTCGCCCCGGCTGAGCGCGAGCACGGTTCCGAAGGGGAGCGTACGTGAGGCGCACGTGAGGTCGTCTTCGTTGAAGACCTGTCCCGAGGCGGTCGTGCGACCGTTGAAGCCCGGTCCGTACCAGCTGCAGACGGCGTTCCAGCGTTGGCCGGTCGCGTCGTACGCGCGTGGCATGTACGCCGAGACCTCCCACATGACTCCCTCGTACGGAGCGACGGTCGCGGTCGCGCGTGGGATCGCGCTTCCCACGGGAATCGTCGATGCCGTCCATTGCCGCCGGGTCGTCGCGTTGTAAGCCCGCGCGCGCTGGACCGCCGCCCTCGCTTCGGCGGTCAGCCGGTCGATGAGCGCTTGCTGCTCGCGGAGCGCCGCCTCATGCGCGGCGAGACTCGCGGTCTGTTCGGCCTTCAGAAGCACGTCCTGGCTGAGGAGGTCGTCGAGTGCACGAGCCTGGTAGCGTTCGTCCGCGACAGCGATGTTGAGGTCGGCGACGACGCGGCCGTCCTCCTCCGCGATGCGTGACAGGGTCGTGGCGCGGTTGAACAGCTCAGGGAGTGACTCGGCCGACAGGATCAGCGAGAGCGGATCGAAGGTTCCGTGCTTGTAGATCGTCACGAGCCTCCGGGCGAATCGCTCGCGCGCCTCTACGCGCCGGGCCTCGGCCTGTTCGAGCTCGAGTCGTTGGCGACGGATGCGGTCCGCGGTGACGGTGAGCCGTTCGCCGATCGCCACGCCTTCCGCCTCCAGTTCGGCGATGCGGTCCTCGAGTTCGACGGCGCGGGCGGTCGCGGCGTCGAGCTTCTCGCGTGCCGCTTTCGCCTCGGCGGTGAGTCCCGCGAACGGAATGGCCGGTGCCGGGGTCGGCGTCGCCTCCTGGGCGTGAACCGGACTCACGGCCATGACGAGCATCATGACCGCGGCAACGCGCCATCTCGATCGACCGGTGCCGCGCACGTCACCTCCGGTGCCGCTCCGCCAGGCCCGCGCACCATGCTAGCAGAGGCTTCCGTGGCACGCGCCATGCTAGAATCGGCGCTGGGTACATCGTCACCCGGCCCTTCGATCGCAGCCTATCGATGTCGTGCGGAGGGATCATGCGGATGCTGACCTGGCGCGACCATGGTTTCCGGATGGCCACGCGGCGCCTCACTGCGCGTCTCCTTCTCGTTTCCGTCGCAGCGATCCTGGTTCCCTCCGTCGCTGCCGGAGTGCCGTCGACCCCTGCGATCGAGGAGCGGCAGCGGCAGGCGGAGGCGGCCCGCGCAGAGGTGGAACGCATGAACGACGCCCTCGAGATCATCATCGAGGAGCACAACGCGCTCACGGAGGAGATCGAGCGGACGCGTGCGGCCATCGCTGAAGCGCGCGTGGACCTCGAATGCGCCGAGCGCGATCTGGAGGCTGCACACGAGTCGCTTTCCGGTCGTGCAGCCAGCATCTACAAGTCAGGCACGACGGGCGTCATCGACGTGTTCCTCGGCGCGCGCTCGTTCCAGGACTTCGTCTCCCGGCTGGACCTCGCGGTCCGCATCGGGCAGGCGGATGCGCGGCTCGTCGCTTCGGTGAAGGACTCCAAGTCGCGCGTGGAGGCCGTCAAGCGGGCTCTTGAGCAGCGCGAGTCCGAGCAGACCGAGCTCGCCACTCAGATCGCGGCGCGTGCCACGCGGATCGAGTCGGAGATCACGATGCAGCAGCGCTACGTGGCGAATCTGGACTCCGAGGTGCGCCGGCTCATCGCCGAGGAGGAGGAGCGTCAGCGAAGACTCGCGGAGGAGCGCGCCCGCCAGGCGGCTCTGCGTGCAGCCGCCTTCACGTCGACGGGACGCACGGCCGCGAACCCGGGATCGCTCGGCGGCGGTCGTCCGGAGGTCGTGCCGATCGCGCTCCGTTACCTCGGTGTCCCGTATGTGTGGGGCGGCACGACCCCGTCGGGGTTCGACTGCTCCGGACTGTGCAAGTACGTATACGCCGAGATCGGGATCGACCTCCCGCGCACGAGCAGGAGCCAGTATCTCGCCGGTCAGCACATCCCGCGCGATCGGCTCGATCTGCTGAGACCGGGCGATCTCGTGTTCTTCGGCACTGACGGTGACCCGTCGCGCATCCATCACGTCGGCATCTACGTCGGGGATGGGGACTTCATCCACGCACCGCAGACCGGGGACGTTGTTCGTGTGGAGTCGCTCACCGGTCGCATCGCGCGTCGCGCGGACTACGTCGGTGCGTCCCGATTGTAGTCACCGAGCGGCGGCGATCGGCAGCTCGCGAGGGTGGTCCCCTGTGCACGCGTCTGTCGCCTGTCGACACGGCTAAGCGAAGTTTGGCTGCATGCTCGCTGTGTTATGATTCAGCGAATCTGCACCATGACCGTGCCATATCCGTTCGGAGGTGTCGATGACGCAGGTACTTATGGCCGGGAACGAGGCGGTCGCGCGCGGAGCGTGGGAGGCCGGTGTGAGCTTCGGCACGGGTTATCCCGGGACTCCGTCGACCGAGGTGCTCGAGAACCTGGTCAGGTACGAGGGCGTGCGGTGTGAGTGGGCGCCCAACGAGAAGGTCGCCGCCGAGGTCGCGGGCGGCGTGAGCATGGGCGGCCGCCGGGTGCTCATCACGACGAAACATGTCGGACTGAACGTGGCCTCGGACGCGCTCTACACACAGGCGTACACCGGGGTGACCGGCGGGATGGTGTACCTTGTCGCCGACGATCCCGGCATGCACAGCTCACAGAACGAGCAGGACACGCGCAATCACGCGGTCGGCGCCCGGGTCGTCCTCCTGGAGCCGTCGGACAGCCAGGAGGCGCTCGACTTCACGAAGCTGGCCTTCGAGCTCTCAGAGGCGTTCGACCTGCCGGTGATCGTGCGCCTGACCACCCGGATCTCGCACGCGAAGGGGCTTGTGGAGGTCGGGGAGCGGATGGTTCCGGAACCGGTTCCGTACGAGTCGCGCCCCCAGAAGTTCGTCATGACCCCCGGCAACGCGCGTGTGAGCCGTCCCGATCTCGACAGGCGGATCCAGCGGGCCCTCGCCCGTGCGGATGCCGGTCCTGAGAATCGCGTCGAGATCCGGGATCGCGCGTTCGGCATCATCACGTCGGGCGTCGTCTATCAGTATGTGCGCGAGGCGCTCCCGGAGGCGTCGGTACTCAAACTCGGGCTGTCCGTGCCGTTCCCCGAGGACCTCGTTCGCGCGTTCGCGGGGCAGGTCGATCAGGTCGCGGTCGTCGAGGAGATGGACCCGTACCTGAGCCTGAGGGTCAGGGCTCTCGGAATCGAGCCCCGGAAGCTCGACCTTCCGACGGCGGGTGAACTCTCCCCGGCGCTGATATCGCGGGCCTTCGGGGGAAGCGAGCCGCCGCTGCGTCCAGCGATCGAGGGATTGCCCCCTCGTCCGCCCCTGCTGTGTGTCGGCTGCCCCCACCGCGGGGTCTTCTACGCGCTCCGCACGATGCGTGCGATCGTGACCGGTGACATCGGCTGCTACACGCTGGCGGCCGCGCCCCCGCTCAAGGCCATGGACAGCTGTGTGTGCATGGGTGCGGGCATCGGGATGGCGCACGGCCTGGAGGCGGCGGGAACTGCGGAGCGCCCAATCGTCGCCGTCATCGGCGACTCCACGTTCGCGCACTCGGGACTCACCGGGCTGTTGCACCTGGCATACGCCGGCAGCACCAGCACGGTCGTGGTGCTCGACAATCGCACGACAGCGATGACCGGGCGGCAGGGCAATCCCGTGAGCGGCGTTGCGATCGGCGGAGAGCCCGCGCCGGCTGTGGATCTCGAGGCGCTGTGTCTCGCACTCGGCGCCGGTTCGGTTCGGACGGTCGATCCCTTTGACCTCGCAACGACACACGAAGCGCTCAAGCAGGCGGTCGAGGCCGATCATCTGAGTGTCGTGATCACGAAGGCTCCGTGTGCGCTGCTCGTCCGGGACACCCAGGATCCCTTCGCGGTCGATGATGAGGCATGCACCGCCTGCGGCACGTGCATCCGGCTCGGATGCCCCGCGATCTCACGAGGATCCGAAGGCCTGGCGGTCATCGATACAAGCGTCTGTGTCGGATGCGGACAGTGCGTCCAGGTCTGCCGCTTTGACGCGATCGTCAGGGTCGGCCCGTCCTGCGACCTTGGGGGTGCCTCATGAGTGTCACGACGGTCGTTCTTGCGGGCGTCGGCGGACAGGGGACGATCCTCGCGGGCGATATCATCGCGAAGGTGGCTGCGGCCGAGGGTCACGACGTCAAACTCTCGGAAGTGCACGGGATGGCGCAGCGCGGCGGATCGGTCGACACCGCCGTGCGTTTCGGTGAGCGGGTCTACTCGCCGGTCATCGATCCCGGCGTCGCCGATCACCTGATCGCGTTCGAGATCATCGAGGGTGCGCGGTTCATCGGTCTCCTCAAGCCGGGAGGACGCCTCGTGGTCAACCGCCGGGTCGTGGATCCGCTCCCGGTGCTCATCGGCGATCTGCCTCCCGCACCCGACCTCGAGCCGGCGCTGCTCGAGCAGGGGGCGATCCTGCTCGACGCCGAGGCGCTCGCGTGTGAAGCGGGCAGCCCGAAGTCGGCGAACATCGTGTTGCTCGGGGCCGCTTCATACGGACTGCCGTTCCGGGAGGAGACGTGGCGTCGGGTGATCGAGGTGCGTGTGCCACCCAAGACGGTGGAGGACAACCTCCGGGCGTTCGAGATCGGCAGGATGGCCTGTCGGGGAGGGGAGTGCGCGCCATGAGCAACGGTCCGGTCGTCCGGCAGCTCTCGGTGTTCATCGCGAACGAAGCGGGACGGGTGAGCGAGGTCACCGGACTGCTCGGCGAGGCGGGGATCAACATCCGCGGGTTCTCGGTGTCGGACACCGCCGACTACGGCATCCTGCGTCTTGTCGTCGACAAGCCGGAGGAGGCGCAGGCGTATCTCGACACGCGGGGGTTCACGGTTCGCCTTGATGACGTCATCTGCATCGACCTGCCCGACCGGCCCGGCGGCCTCGCGGGAGTCTTGAAGGTGGTCGCTGACGCGGGCGTGAACGTCGAGTATGTCTACTCGCTCGTGGCGACATACGTGGTCATCAACGTGGGCGACGTTGGACGGGCGACCGACCTTCTCGCCGATCGTCCCGTCAAGCTCGTGTCGCAGGACGATATCGCTGCGGTGAACCTGTAGGAAGCGGTCGGCTGTGTGGTTCAGTGTCCGCCTGGGGGAGGGCGCGTCCACTGGAGGTAAGGGAGACGGGGATGTACACGAACCGAAGGGGAGCGCTGCTCCTGGCGGGAGTGTTGGCGCTTGGGGCGCTGACGCTGACGGCATGCGGCGGTGGTGCCGAACAGCCATCCGCCGGAAGCGAGGAGCCGAGCGCCGAGCCGATCAAGGTCGGCGCGGTACTGTCCCTCACCGGCGCGCAGTCCGGCCTCGGCGGCCCGGAGAAGAACGCGATCGAGATGGAGGTCGCGCTCATCAACGATGAAGGCGGCATCAACGGCCGTCCGCTCGAGGTGATCATCGAGGATGACGCGAGCGACCCCGATCAGGCGGTGGCCCGTACGACGAAGCTCATCGAGCAGGACGGCGTGGTCGCGATCATCGGCTCGACCGGCACCGGTCAGTCGATGGCCATGCGTGATGTGATCCGTTCGGCCGGTGTGCCTCAGGTGTCCCTCGGCAGTGGCGCGATCCTGACGAGGGATCTCGACCCGCTCGTCTTCCAGACTCCCTGGACCGCCAACCTCATCGTTCCGCTCGCGCTTGAGTACCTGAAGAGCGAGGGTCTGACGAACGTCGGGCTCATCACCGAGGACACCGGCTTCGGCAAGGACGGTAAGGCTCTGATCGCCGAAGCGGCCGCCGGGTACGGTCTGACGATCGTGAGCGAGCAGGTCTTCAAGCCGGCCGACACCGACATGACCGGTCAGCTCACCGTCATCGAGAACGCCGGCGCCGATGTCGTGCTCATGTGGTCATCGGTCGCGGCCTCCTCGATCGTGCCGAAGAACATGGTGCAGCTCGGGATGACGATCCCGCTGGTCGGCAGCCACGGCATCGCGCGTCAGGAGTTCCTTGACAGCGCTGGGGAAGCCGCCGACGGCGCGGTCATGTTCGCGGGTAAGGTGCTCGCTCCCGAGGCGTATGGGAAGGGTACTGAGAGCTACGAGGCGGCGACCGGGTTCATCGCTCGGTATACGGAGAAGTACGGCGAGCCGCCGACGAACACGTTCGCGGGCCACGCCTACGATGGGCTCTACCTCGTGGTCGAGGCGCTCAAGCGGCTCGGCGAGGACGTCACCCCCGCCGGTTTGCGCGATGAGATCGAAGCGACGAGCGGCTTCCCGGGCATCGGTGGCGTGTTCACTTTCTCGGCGACCGATCACAACGGAATGACCGCTGAGGATCTCGTCGGCTACACGGCGACAGGCGGCAGCTGGGCGCTCCTGCAGTAGCGGTCTCAGGCGGATCGCGGCACCCGGTGGCGTTCGGCGCCGGGTGTCGCGATACCGTTGGCGGCCATGACGGTACTCGATTGGGGGACGGTCGGACATGGTGAGACGGAGCGGTTGGAGGTCGCGCGTGATCGCGCTGGCGGTCATCGCAAGCCTGACGATGATGGCGGGCTGCGCTGACGGCGGCGATGGGGGGGACAGCGGTATGCCGAGCGCCGAGCCGATCAAGGTCGGCGCGGTACTGTCCCTCACCGGCGCGCAGTCCGGCCTCGGCGGCCCGGAGAAGAACGCGATCGAGATGGAGGTCGCGCTCATCAACGATGAAGGCGGCATCAACGGCCGTCCGCTCGAGGTGATCATCGAGGATGACGCGAGCGACCCCGATCAGGCGGTGGCCCGTACGACGAAGCTCATCGAGCAGGACGGCGTGGTCGCGATCATCGGCTCGACCGGCACCGGTCAGTCGATGGCCATGCGTGATGTGATCCGTTCGGCCGGTGTGCCTCAGGTGTCCCTCGGCAGTGGCGCGATCCTGACGAGGGATCTCGACCCGCTCGTCTTCCAGACTCCCTGGACCGCCAACCTCATCGTTCCGCTCGCGCTTGAGTACCTGAAGAGCGAGGGTCTGACGAACGTCGGGCTCATCACCGAGGACACCGGCTTCGGCAAGGACGGTAAGGCTCTGATCGCCGAAGCGGCCGCCGGGTACGGTCTGACGATCGTGAGCGAGCAGGTCTTCAAGCCGGCCGACACCGACATGACCGGTCAGCTCACCGTCATCGAGAACGCCGGCGCCGATGTCGTGCTCATGTGGTCATCGGTCGCGGCCTCCTCGATCGTGCCGAAGAACATGGCGCAGCTGAACCTCGGTATCCCGCTCGTGTGCAGCCACGGCGTGGCGAAGCAGGAGTTCATCGATGGTGCCGGCGAGGCCGGTGAGGACGTGATCGCGTTCGCGGGCAAGGTGCTCGCGCCTGAGACGTACGGTGTCGGCACCGAGAGCTACGATGCCGCCACCGGGTTCGTGAAGCGCTACACGGCGGCGTACGGTGTCGCGCCTGACCACTTCGCGGGCCACGCCTACGACGGGCTCTACCTCGTGGTCGAGGCGCTCAAGCGGCTCGGTAAGGACGTCACCCCCGCCGGTCTGCGCGATCAGATCGAAGCGACGAGCGGCTTCCCGGGCATCGGTGGCGTGTTCACCTTCTCGGCGACCGATCACAACGGCATGACGAGTGACGACATCGTGATGTACCGCATCGAAGCTGGTCGCTGGGTGCTCGCCGAGTAGCCATCGCGCGAAGGACGGGAGCGGGTCTGTCGTGGAGATGTCCGGGCTGTTGCAGCTCGTCATAGCGGGCCTGAAGAACGGGTCGATCTACGCGCTGTTGGCACTCGGCTTCACCATCGTGTACGCCGCGACGAACGTCATCAACTTCGCTCAGGGCGAGTTCTACATGCTGGGCGGCATGTTCGCGGTCTTCGCGTTCAGCCATCTCGGGCTTCCGTTGTGGCTTGCCGTCCCGATGGCGGTAGCGGCTGTGGCGAGCGTCGGAATGGTGTTCGAGGCGCTCGCGATCAGGCCGCGCAAAGACGCGGAGCCCATGGCGCTCATCATCATAACCGTGGGTGGCTCTCTCGTGTTCGCCTCGCTCGCTCGTCACGCGTTCGGTAGCGACGCGCTGCCGCTGCCCGAGTTCACCGCGGGGCCATCCATCATCCTCGGCGGCGCAGCCATCGAGCGGCAGACCGTGTGGATCTGGCTGATCGTGCTCGCGACCGTGGCTGGCCTGACATTCCTGTACAGCAAGACCCGCCTCGGCCGGGCGATGCGCGCGTGCATGCAGAACCGCGAGGCCGCGCGGCTGATGGGCATCGATACCGCCCGGGTCGTCATGGTGAGCTTCGGATTGGCGGCGGCGCTCGGCGCGCTTGCCGGCGTGGCGGTGACCCCGCTCACCTCCACGCGGTTCGACATCGGTGCCGGTATCGCTGTGAAGGGGTTCGCGGCGGCCATACTCGGCGGTCTTGGGAACCCCCTTGCTGCGGTGGCGGGCGGAGTCTTCCTGGGGCTGATCGAGCAGGCCGTCATCCCGTTCTCCTCGGCCCTGAAGGACGTGGTGGCGCTCGCGGTCCTTCTGGCGGTGCTGTTCATCCGCCCACACGGGCTGTTCAGCCGCGCTCGCCGGGAGAAGACCTAGCGTGGCGACCCTCGACCGCGGGACCGTGATACGGAGCGCCATCATCGTGGTGGCGGCCATGGCCGTGCTCTCGTTGCCGTTTGCGACGGCCGACCGCTACCTCGTGCGGATCTTCACCCTCGTCGGGATCAACCTCATCATGGTCGCGGGACTGTCGCTGCTGTTCGGCTACGCGGGTCAGATCTCGCTCGGCCACGCGGCGTTCTACGGCCTCGGCGCGTACACGTCGGGCTTCCTCACGAAGGCCGGCGTCCCGTGGCTCGTCGCGCTTGCCGCGGGCGTCGCGCTTGCCGCGCTCGGCGGGTTCCTGCTGGCGTTGCCGAGCCTGCGGCTCAAGGGACACTACCTCGCGATGGCGACGCTCGGTTTCGGAGAGATCATGCTCTTCTTCTTCACTGAGTCCGAGTCCATCACGGGGGGCTCGAATGGGCTGCGGGAGATCCCGCCCGCCTCGATCGGTCCGCTCGAGTTCATCACGCCCACGGCGAAGTACCTGCTCGTTTGGGCGATCGTAGGACTCGTCCTGCTCCTGGCGGCCAACATCGTGCGGCGCCGGCCAGGCCGGGCGCTCCGGGCGATCCACGGCTCCGAGCTCGGCGCGCAGGCATGCGGGATCGACATCGTGCGCGTGAAGGTGCAGATCTTCGTGATCTCGGCCGGACTCGGCGGTCTCGCGGGCGCGCTCTACGCCCACTACGTCGGGTTCGTATCGCCCTCGACGTTCACCCTGCACTACTCACTCGTGCTGGTCACGATGGTGGCGCTTGGCGGCATGGGGTCGCTCGGCGGCGCGGTCGCTGGCACGGTGCTCCTGACGCTGCTGCCCTACGTCGACGCGATCATCCCGGGCCTTCCTCGACATGCCGTCGAGGTGCTGCAGGAGTGGACCGCCGACATCTACGGGCTCGTTCTCATCCTCGTGATGCTCTTCATGCCGAAGGGACTCGCCGGCTGGGCCCGGACGCTGTCCGCGCGCGTCAGCCGCGCGTGGCAGGATCGCGCGTTGGAAGGCGGCCGGTCGTGAGTCTGCTGTCCGTGAGGGGGATCACACGCCGGTTCGGCGGACTGACCGCGGTCGACAGGGTCTCCTTCGATGTGCACGAAGGCACGATACACGCGGTCATCGGCCCGAACGGCGCCGGCAAGAGCACGGCGTTCAACCTCATGACGGGCTTTGATCGGCCCGACGCCGGAACGGTCGCCTTCGATGGCACGATCATCACCGGCATGCGGCCGCACCGCATCGTCCGGCGTGGCGTGGTGCGCACCTTCCAGAACACGATGCTGTTCGATGAGATGACGGCTCTCGACAACGTTCTCGTCGGTATGCACGTGCGGACGCGCACCGGCTTCGGTGGCGCGGCGTTCGTGGCGCCGGGTGTGCGGGCAGAGGAACGCCTCGCGCGGGAGGAGGCGCACCGCCTGTTGCGCATGGTCGAACTCGACGGGGTTGCCGGCGGCATGGCCGGCGATCTGCCGCACGGGCAGCGGCGGTTGCTCGAGATCGCGCGCGCCGTCGGCGCCAAACCCCGGCTGATGCTGCTCGACGAACCGGCCGCCGGGCTCAACAACGCCGAGACCGCGCAACTCGGCGAGACGCTGCGCCGTATCCGCGACGCGGGTGTCACCGTGGTGTTGGTGGAGCATGACATGGGCCTCGTCATGGCCGTGAGTGACGAGGTCGTGGTGCTCAACGAGGGACGCAAGATCGCCGAGGGGCCGCCGCTGCTCATCCAGAAGGACCCCGCCGTGATCGAAGCCTATCTCGGAGAGGAGGCGCTCGATGCTTAGTGTCGAGGGTCTCGTTGCCGGGTACGGACGCGTGCCGGTGCTCCATGGCGTGTCGCTGCATGCGGATGAGGGGGAGATGGTGACCCTCGTAGGGGCGAACGGCGCCGGCAAGTCGACGCTATTGAAGGTGCTCGCGGGAACGCTGCCGACACAGGCGGGACGCGTCACCCTGCTCGAGGAAGACATCACCGCCACCCCTGCCCACCGACGTGTGGGGAAGGGGGTCGTCCTGGTCCCCGAGGGACGTATGCTCTTCGGCGCGATGTCGGTCGACGAGAACCTTGACCTCGGCGCGTACCTCCGGATGGGCTCGCGGGTGAACTCGGCGGTGGAGACGGATCGCGCGCGCGTGTTCGAGCTCTTCCCCGTCCTTGCCGAGCGCCGGCGTCAGTCGGCGGGAACGCTTTCCGGCGGAGAGCAGCAGATGCTCGCGATCGGCCGGGCGCTCATGTCCGACCCGACGGTCCTGTTGCTCGACGAGCCGTCGCTCGGCCTTGCTCCGAAGGTGATCCGGGAGATCTTCGCGGTGCTCGACCGACTGCGGGAGAGTGGGCTGACGATGGTGCTCGTCGAGCAAGACGCGAAGCTCGCCTTGAAGCACGCGGAACGCGGTTATGTCATGCGAACGGGGTCGATCGTCCTTGAGGGGACCTCAGGGGAGCTGCTTGCCAACGATGACGTGAGGTTGATCTACCTTGGCGCCTGGCACGGCCGGGAGTAGGGAGAGGACCCAGCATGCCGATCTGGAATCCCGAGTACGAGACGCTGCCCCGAGAAGCGTTGGCGGAGCTGCAGCTACGGAGGCTGCAATCCACCATCGCGTGGGTCCACGAACGCGTACCCTACTACCGCGACGCGCTCGAAAGCGCGGGGGTCAAGCCGCGTGATATCCGGAGCCTCGATGATGTGCGCCGGCTGCCGTTCACGGACAAGGGCGCGCTCAGGGACACGTATCCGTTCGGCATGTTCGCCGTCTCGCTCGATCAGGTCGTGCGTGTGCACTCGTCGTCAGGCACGACGGGCAAGCCGATCGTGGTGGGCTACACCAAGGGCGACCTGAACACGTGGACCGAGCTCACGGCGCGCATCGCCTCGGCCGCGGGCGTGACCGAGCGCGACCGGGTGCAGATGGCGTTCCTCTACGGCATGTTCACCGGCG
>CAYYLR010000001.1:0-44344 GCA_964472485.1 uncultured Coriobacteriaceae bacterium | reverse complement strand
AGGATCCCGACGAGATTGGCGATCCGATCCTCCGCCACGCGGCCGAGCCCCTCGACATGCGTGGGGACGCCGAGCGGCCCCACGACGTCCGCGAGACTGTCGCCCACACCGAGGTGCGAAAGTTGGTGAGTGGTCTTGCCGACCCGCATGAAGATGAAGCGGATCCAGCCCCCCTCGGCAGACCAGTCCGAGAAGGTGAGCGGGATGCGCTCGCCACCATCGGCGACGCGCAACATGAAGAACTGACCCGCCCGCGCCTTCGCGGCGATCGCGGGCGCCTCGACGCCCATCTCGAAGACCGATGCGGACAGCTGCCGGGCGTGTACGATGGGGAACAACGAGCCTCCAGGTTGGTACACTGCGAGAGGGGGCCGAGATTCCGCACAGTATAGCGTACGGGGGTTGGCGATGAAACGCGTCCGCAGGGTGCTCGCGGCGGCCGTCTGCGCCGTGCTGCTGCCCGCCCCGCTCCAGGGCTGCGGGGGCGCCGAGACGGTGACCGTGAGCCGCGAAGGGCTCGGGACGGTCGTGACGATCACCGCATACGGCGACGATCCGGCCGATGTGCGAAGCGCGGTCGAGGCGGCGTTCGCCGCTCTTGAGGACGTGGAGTCCGAACTCGATTCCTACGACGGCGCCTCGGACATCTCCGCGTTCAACGAGGACCCGTACCGAGCACAATCCCTGCCCGGCACCGCGATCGAGATCCTCCGCCGGATCGAGACGCTGCGCGTGCCGGACGCCTTCTCACCGGCGCTCGGTACCGTGACCGAGCTCTACGGCTTCGAGGACAGCCGCACCGTGCCGGACGACAAGGACCTGGGTCTCGCGGTCGCCGCGTCGCGCACGCTCACCGAGACACCCGCGGGCGAATGGCGCTTCGAGCGGCTCGACGACACCGACGCCCGGCTGACCCCCCGTGGGGGGCTCGCCCCCTCGCTCGACCTCGGCGGCGCCAGCAAGGGGCTCGCGCTCGACCGGGCCCGCGAGGCGCTCAGGAGCGCAGGCAATGTCTCGGCCGCGATCATCACCGCCGGCAGCAGCACGGTCACGCTCGGCACGAAGCCCGATGGTACCGCGTGGAGGATCGGTATCGAGGACCCGCGCGATGCGGAGACGGTGGTCGCGGTGTTCCAGTTCGCCGGCGAGGGAGCGCTCTCCACCTCGGGTGACTACCAGCGGTACTTCGAGTCCGGCGGCATCCGCTACCACCACATCCTGGACCCGGCCACCGGACGGCCCGCAGCGGGGGTGCGCTCGCTCACGATCGCCGGCACGGGCCTGAGCGGTCTGGACGCCGACATCCTCTCGACGGCGCTGTTCGTCCGGAACACGGGCACAGCGGTCGCCTACGCGGCGGAGACCGGGCTCGGCCTGTACGTCGTCGACGACGAGGGGCGGGCACTCACGGTGCCCGCCCCTGAGGCGTCCGGACTCATCGTGACCGAGGTCGCTGAGCCCGTGCGATGACGGACTCCGGCCAGCGGCGCGTGACCGCGCGCGTCGGCTAGATGTACTGCTTGACGATGCCGTGGACGACCGGCATCTCCCACATCTCACCCTGCCACGCCTTGACCGCACCCATGATGGCGAAGACGAGGAGGGCCAGCGAGAGAAGCGGACCAGCGACCCAGCCGAGGATCGGGATGGCGTAGATCACGCTGACCACCACCGACGCCACCGCGATCCCGAGCGCCTGGATGGCGTGATGCCGCACGAACCGCTCGTTCTTGTACGGCTCGATCAGGATCGCGATCAACGCGACGATGCCGGTCAGGTACCCGAGTATCGCGAGGATCTTCCCCGTGTCGCTCGGCGTGTCTCCGCCGCCCGCGGCAGGCGCCGGCGCGAACGGTGGCGCGGGGGGCGCGGGGGGTGTGCTCTGGTAGTCGTCACTCATGCTCGTGACCTTCCCCTCGGAAACGGTACCCGACTGAGCGGGCTCGATTGCAGTATACCCATCGCCGCTGGTAGAGTACTTGCTGTAGCGCCTTCCGGCGGGACGGTTCCCCTGCTGCTCGGCCGTCCGGAGGAGACACAGCATGCATCGTAGACGCGCGCTCTCGTTCCTCATCTCACTCATCCTGATCGTCTCACTCGCCCCGGCGCTTCCCGCAGCCGCGGTGACCGAGACCGACTTGCGCGCGCACGAGGCTGCCGCCCGGAAGGCCCGCGAAGCCGCTGACGCCGCGCTCTCCGAAGCCGACCGCCTCACTCGCGAGGTCAAAGCGCTTGACGGCTCGATCGCGACCCTGCAGGGGGAGATCAGCGCCCTGGCCGACGACGTGTCCGCCGCGACGGAGCGCACGACCCGTCTGCAGGCCGAAGTCGACGCCCTCCGCGCGCGGATCGTCGCGAAGCAGGCCGAAGTCGACGCCACGCAGGCCGAGTACGACCGTCAGTGCCTACTCCTGGCCGAGCGCATCCAGGCCGCGTACAAGACCAGTGACTACCTCTACTTCGAACTGCTGCTGGACAGCAAGAGCGTCGAGGACTTCATCGCTCGCACCTCACTTGTGCAGCGGGTCATCAAGTCCAACGGCGAGCTCGCCGCCGAACTCAAGTCCACGCGGATCGCGCTCGAGCGGATGAAGGCGGAGATCGAGCGCGAGCACGCGACCGTCGACGCGAAGCGCGCCGAGGCCGCCGCTGAGGAGAAGCGGATCAGGGATCTGCGCACGCGGCACCAGATCAAGATGAACGAGCAGAAGGCCGCGCAGGACCGCAAGGCCGAACTCGTGGCGGAGAACACCGCCAACGCCCGGCGGCTGATCGCGCTCGCCGAAGCCGAAGAGGCTGAATCGGCGAAGATCGCCCGCGAGCTCTACGGAACAGGTTCGGGCTACTTCGCGGGCGTGATGAAGTTCCCCGTGCCCGGGTTCGAGCAGACACCGACCGGGGGCTCAGCGTTCGGCTACCGCATCCACCCGATCCTCGGCACAAGGAAGATGCACACCGGCATCGACATCGGCGGCAGCGCCGTCGGCAAGAGCATCAGCGGCGCCACGGTCGTGGCTGTGGGCGATGGTGAGGTCATCTACACCGGATACCGCGGCGGCTACGGCAACACGATCATCATCGACCACGACAACGGCGTGACCACGCTGTACGCGCACCTGCAGAACGGTGGCATCAAGGTCAGCACCGGACAGACGGTGATCCGGGGTCAGAGCATCGGGCTTGTGGGGTCGACGGGACTCTCGACGGGGCCGCACCTCCACTTCGAGGTGCGTATCAACGGAGATCCCGTGGATCCGATGAAGTACCTGAAGTAGCCCGCGTCCGGCGCATCCCGCACGCCGATGTCAGCCCGCGTTGTACTCCCGCATCGCGCTGTCCACGCCATGCTCGAGCACATGGAGCACGGCCTGGGCGGCATGGGGGACCATCGCCTCCAGGCGCTCGGCCACCTCGCGCCGCATCGGTTCCAGCACGTAGTCCGCGGGGTCCTGCCTTCCCGGCGGCCGGCCGATCCCGATGCGGACGCGCACGTAGTCGCCGGAGCCGAGCGACTCGGTCAACGACCGCAGTCCGTTGTGCCCGCCGTGCCCCCCGCCTCGCTTCACGCGAACGCTCTCCTCCGGCAGGTCGAGGTCGTCATGGACGATGACCATCCGCGCCACCGGCACCTCGTACGCCGCGCCGATCCGCGCGAGCGCCTTGCCGGAGAGGTTCATGTACGTCTGCGGCTTGACCAACAGCAGATCCTCTTCGCCGAGGCGCACAAGGCCGACCTGCGCGCCGGCCTCGTTCTTCCAGTAGCCGACGCGCAGGTTGTCCGCGAGCAGGTCGATGACCTTGAAGCCCGCGTTATGTCTGGTGTTGTGGTATTCGGGGCCCGGGTTGCCGAGCCCGGCGACGATCATCGTCATGCGGGTGTCGTACTACTCCTCTTCGGCGGCTTCCTTGCCGATCTCGGGCACCTCGGTGATCTCCTCGGCCCCAACGGCCTCCTCCACTTCGACACGCGGAGCGGCCACCGACGCGACCAGGGTCTCCGGGTCCTCGAGGAACACCACGCCTGCGGGCCAGGCAAGGTCGGCGACAGTCATCGAGTCACCGATGCCGAGGTGCGAGACATCCACCTCGATGTGCTCGGGAAGGTCCTTCGGCCGGGCCTCGACTTTGAGTTCGCGAAGCGCGTGCATGACCGTGCCGCCCTCCCGCTCTCCGGCCGCCGAGCCCACGAACGTGATGGCCACCGCGGTCTGGAGCGTCGCCCCCATGTCGACCGCCCAGAAGTCGACGTGCTGAACGACGCCCTTCACCTCATCGTGCTTGACTTCCTTGATGATCACGTCGACCGCCGTGGCCTGACCGTCGATCTTGAGGTCGATCAGCGTCGAGCCGACGGCGGCGTGATGCAGCAGCCGCTCAAGCTCCCGGCGGTCGACCGCGAGCGCGACCGGCTCGACGGTCCGCCCGTACACGATCGCGGGGACCTGACCGTCCTTGGCGAGCTTGTGACTCGCCTTCCCGGTGACGGTGCGGATACCGGCGGCGAGTTCGGTAGCGTTGGTCATGTGGTGCTCCCTCCGGGTCTTCGGCCGCGCCTCGTGCGCCGCCGTCTGCGGTTCAGAGCTGGAAGTCGGGGTCGAACAGCTCCGAGACGGACTCATCGTTGTACACGTTCTGAATCGCGCGCGCGAACAGCGGCGCGACGGAGAGTACCCTGATCTTGCCATGCCGCTGCTCCTCGGGCACGGGCAGCGTGTTGGTGATCACGACCTCCTCGATCGGCGCGTTCTCAAGCCGCTCGAAAGCCGGAGGCGAGAAGACCCCGTGGGTCGCCGCCACCCAGACCTTCGCCGCCCCCTTCTTGATGAGAGCGCGCGCCCCTTCCGTCACCGAGCCGGCGGTGTCGATCATGTCGTCGGCCACGATGCAGTTCATGCCTTCGACCTCGCCGATGACATGCGTGATCTCGGCGACGTTGTGCTCCGGTCTGCCCTTGTGGAGGATGGCCAGGCCCGCGCCGAGCATGTCCGCCATCTTCTTGGCGGCCTTCACGCGACCGACGTCGGGCGAGACGACGACCAGGTCGTCGACGTCGAGGTTCTCGAAGTAGTCCGCCAGGATCGGCAGGGCGGTGAGGTGATTCACCGGCTGGTTGAAGAAGCCCTGGATCTGACCCTGATGGAGATCCATGGTGATGACCCGGTCGCCGCCGGCGACCGTCAGGAGATCGGCGAGGAGCTTCGCGGTGATCGGCTCGCGTGCGGCCGACTTCTTGTCCTGGCGCGCATACCCGTAGTGCGGGATGACCGCGGTGATGCATCGGGCGCTCGCGCGCTTGGCCGCGTCGATCATGATGAGAAGCTCCATGATGCTGGCGTTGACCGGTTCGCACATCGACTGCACGAGGAAGATATCGGCGCCGCGCACGCTCTCGAGGTAACGGACGTAGATCTCACCGTTGGCGAACTGAGAGATCTTGATGTTGCCGAGTTCTATGCCGAGGTGCCGGGCGATATCCTCCGACAACTCGCGATTGTGCGTGCCCGCGAAGACCATCATGCGCTTACCTGGTGCCGAGATCATCTGTCGCACCGCTCCCTTGCTCGCCTTCCTGACCGTTCACGCGCCTCCGTGACGCCCACTCGTCCGCGACCCGTTGCTCCGAGCGCTCCACGGCGAGCGCGTCGGCCGGCACGTCCTTCGTGATGACGCTCCCCGCTCCGTGATCACAGGTTATGGTACCCGCTCCCAAGTTCGCGCCCCGGCCGATGTCGGCGTCTCCGATGTAGGATAGGTGGGGCACCGTAGCGCCCTCACCGATGCGGGACTTGCTGATCTCGACGCTCGTTCCGGCCCTCGAGCGCCGCTCCATCACGGTGCCCGGACGCAGGTAGGCTCGCGGACCGACGGACACATCGTCCGCGAGCGAGGCGCCCATCACGATCGAGCTGTCGATCGTGCACCCGTCGCCGGTAGTGGAGTCGACGACCCGGCTGTCCGGCCCGATCCGGCAGCCGCGTCCGATCGACGTAGAACCGTAGAGGAACGTCATCGGTTCGATCACGGTATCCGGTCCGATCGTCACGTGCGGACCGACCCACACAAGCGACGGATCGGTCATCGTGACACCGCTGAGCATGTGCCGCTCATTGATGCGCCGCTGCAGCACGCGCGTGACCTCGGCCAGCTGAACACGTGTGTTGACCCCGTGGGACTCGTCGACATCATCGGTCACGATCGCGTGGACCGGCAGCCCCTCGGCCACGAGGAGCGCCACCAGGTCGGTCAGGTAGTACTCACCCTGGGAGTTGGCGGTGTCAAGACGGCTCAGGTGCGACGTGAGCGCCGCGCCGTCGAAGCAGTAGATGCCGACGTTGGCCTCACGAACCTCGACCAGACGCTGCGGCAGGTCCTTGTGCTCGATGATGGCGGTGACCGAACCGTTCGCGTCACGGATGATCCGGCCGTACCCCGCGGGGTCAGAGAACACCGCCGACAGCAGCACGCAGGCGGCGCCGGCGGCGGCCTGCGCGTTCATGAGGCGCTCGATGGTCTCCGGCCGCACCAGCGGTACGTCACCTGAGAGCACGACCACCGGACCCTCGAGCGCGCCGGTCACCTCGAGCGCGCATATGACCGCGTGACCCGTGCCGAGCCGCCTCTCTTGGCGGGCGAACTCAACGCCGCTCTCGCTCAGCAGTGATTCGACCGCGTCAGCGCCATGGCCGGTCACCACGACGACGCGGTCGGTTCCCGCGCCGCGCGTGGCATCGACCACATGCGCCACGAGGGGGACGCCGAGGACTTCGTGAGCGACCTTCGGCAGCGCCGACTTCATGCGGGTACCTTCACCGGCGGCGAGGATGAGGGCTGTCGCTCCCACCTGACTCTCTCCTTCTCGGGGCGGTCCCGTTCGGCAAGCATGGCTGGGGCGGTAGGATTCGAACCTACGGATGGCGGATCCAAAGTCCGCTGCCTTACCGCTTGGCTACGCCCCAACGTGCGCGATGACCCGCAGGGCGATCATCCCGGGACGGGCGCAGGGAGTATACCACAGGGTCAGAGCGGCTCGACGCGGCAGCCAGCGGCGCTCGTGCGTGTCGAAAGGGCCCAGAAGCCCGCGTCGCAAGCGGCGGCCGCCGCGCGGTCCGCGGCCGCGGCATCGGCGCACAGGCCGAAGACGGCCGACCCGCTCCCGGCCATCGACGCCCCGTACACCCCGTCGGCGGCATCAAGGATCGCGAGCGCCTCGCCGATCGCGGGCACGAGACCGGCTGACGAACGAGTCATCTCGTTTCGCAGCAGCGTCGCGACCGGGATGAGGTCGCCGGCCTCCAGAGCGGAGATCATCCCCGCGGCATCCGCCGGCGCCGCCGGCGCGCCGAGCCGGTCGAATGCGGCGTACGCCTCGGCGGTCGACACTGGTTCATCAGGCTTGACGAGGACGAGAGCCGCCTCGAGCGGGCGCAAGCATCGCTCGAGGCGATCACCCCGCCCGGTGAAGCGAGCGGCTCCGCCGGCGAGGAAGAAGGGGACGTCGGCGCCCAGCCCGGCCGCCACATGCGCGAGGCGGGGATCATCACACGGGACACCCCACAGCGCCGCCAACCCGGAGATGACGGCCGCGGCATCGGCGCTGGCTCCGCCCAGCCCCGCGCCGGCGGGTATGGACTTGCGCACGTCGATCCGGCCGGTGAACGGGTGGCCGAACGCGCTCACCATGTCCTGCGCGGCCCGGTAGGCGAGGTTGCGGCCGGACGGCAGGCCGACGTCGGGCTCACATGTGAAGCGGTCCACGGCCTCCGGAACGCCCGCGCGCCTCTCTCCCTCCGGAGGCCTGATCTCGATCACATCATGAAGCGCGATCGCGTGCAGAACGGTGTCGACCTCGTGGTAGCCGTCATCTCGCACGGCTCCCACGCCGAGGTGAAGGTTGATCTTCGCGGGCGCGATGACGCGGACTCCGCCGGACATGCACATCCCCTCTAACGGCGACGCGCGAGGCATGTCACCCCGCGCGTCAGATCGCTGTGCTGCTGCGGCTGATCAGTTGAGCCACGGAAAGACGCACTCGCCCGTGTCGCAGTCGGTGAGCTCCACCGTACCGGTGAGGATGTCAACGTAGCTGTACGAGACGCGCGCGGTTCGGCCACGCTTCTCATCGATCTTCAGTACGAAGAGGCTCGGGTGTGTCTGCTCAAGAACCCCTTCACGCTCGAGAACCTTGGAACGGCCCATGTTGGCCTTGAGCTTCATCCGGGATCCCATGAGCGTCTCGAGGTCGCTCCGGATCCGTCCGACAACTTGCAGCTGATTCATGCCGTCCATGCATCATCCTCCTCGAAGTGCATGATTATACGGTACGAACGCCGGATTCTCAATGACGGGATTCATCCCCGCGGGCCGCCTCAGAGCCCCTCCGCGATCAGCGTGCGGCCCAGTTCGACGTAGGCGGGGATCCCGTACACCTCTGCCCGGTCGCCCGGCGACATGCCGGCCGCCAGGAGCACGCGCTCGGCGACCGCCGACGATATCCCGAGCCCCGCGGCAAGCGAGTTGCGAAGCGTCTTGCGGCGCTGCGAGAAGGCCGCATCGGCCGCGCGAGCCGCCGCCTCCCGAAGGACGTCGTCGCCGCAACCCGTGACGCGCTCGAAGCTCACGACTGCCGAATCGACGCGCGGCGGCGGGAGGAAACAGGCACGCGGAACGGCGAACGTGCCGGTCACCCTCGCGTAGAGACCGAGCTTGACACTGTAGGCGCCGAACACACGGCTGCCGGGAGAGGCCGCCATGCGGTCGGCCACCTCGGATTGGACCATCACGACGGCACGCTCGAGCTCCGGCACCCCGGCGAAGAAGCGGAGCACCACGGTCGCCGCCACAGCGTAGGGCAGGTTGGCTACGAACGCCCGGGGCGGATCACCTTCGAACACGACGTCGCCGAGGGGCACCGAAACCGCGTCACCGTTGATGACACGCAACCGACCCTCGGCGCCCGGCAGTTCGGCGAGAACGGCCGGGAGGCGACGGTCGAGTTCGATCGCGACCACACGGACGCCGGCCGACAGCAGCGCGTCGGTGAGCGTGCCGATACCGGGGCCGACCTCGAGCACAACCTCGTCCGGCCGGAGTGCGGCGGCGTTCACGATGCGACCGACGATGTTGTCGTCGATGAGCAGGTGCTGGCCGAACGACTTCCGGGTGCGCAGCCCGTGCGCGTCGAGCACCGCGCGCGTCGCGGTCGGGCTGGCAAGGCGCGAATGGGCCACCGTCGGTCCCGGCTATTCGAGGATGGTGATCGTCACCGCGCGTCTGCCCCACACACGCGACGTGGCCTTCGCCACACCCGGTCCCCCGGCCCAGTAGCAGACGTCGATCTTGTCGCCCTTGATCAAGCCCCCGGTGTCCGCGGCGACGGCGTAACCATAACCCGGAACGTACATGCGCGTTCCAAGCGGGATGACGCGGGGATCGACCGCGACGATACCCCAGCCATCAGGGATGCCGTGCGCCGCGATCCTGCGCTCGATCGCGCTCATTCCCGAACACCCGGGGTCCCAGGGGGTGTACGCGGTAGCTGTGACCGCGAGCGTGTCACCTGACGAGGGGGGCGCAAGCGAGGCGTCGGCGCCCGGTCTGAGCACCCCGGCGGACGTGCTCCCGCCTCCGTGGCGCGCCGGCGGTTTCGTGCCGACGCGCACCACGGCCGGCGTCGGGGCGACGATCGTCTCCTCGTACCTGACCGCGCGCGTCGTCTCGACCTCGCCGACGACGAGCACCTCGTAGATCCGGACCGCCGAGCCGGGAGCGCCCTCGCTGACAGTGCGGCGCTGGCCGACGGGGAGGCCGGGATCCTCCTGCTCGATCGTCTCGAACGGAAGTTCGGCGTCTTCCTTGACGATGCGGACGAAGACATCGGTGGCGGTGATCGTCATCTCCTGAGCGAGCTCGGCGTCAACGGGCGGATCCACGTGGAGGCCCGTCGTCGGATCGAGCCCGGCCGCGACCAGAGCGTCGGCCACGGTGGAGCCGATGACCTTGAGTTCGACCGTCGCTCCGTTGCATTCGAGCGTGACGGGAACGGCCTGCCGCACGACGATCTCCGTGCCATCCGTGACTGGCGCATCGGGAAGCGGGCTGACGATGTCGCCCTCGGCAATGACGAGGTCGACTTCTTCGAGCACCTCAGCGACGGTCTGCGCTGCGGTGGTGTGATAGACGGGCTCGCCGTCGACGACGACGGTGACACCCTTCTTGGCCCACGAGAATCCCGATATGACGAGAGGTAGCACGACAGCTGCGGCGACGAGTGTGACGATATGAGGAGTCTTCAGGAAGCGGGCCGGACGGGCCGGCGTTCGCATGTCATCCCTTCGACCGGTTGCGGTTCGGCATCGATGACGCGGACTTCGAAGTATAGCCGAGGCCTCGCTCCGGCACCAAGAAGGCGGTTCCCGCGATGCGACGAACGGTCGGGGTCACCCAGCGCGCTTGTGGAGCGCCTCGAGGCCGACCGCATGGCCGAGAGAGCGCGCCGCCGCTACCGCCTCCGGCCGGCCGGCGAGGTCCTCGAGACCGTCGACCCCGTCGATGTGCAACGCGTCGAGGACGTCGATGCCGAGCACCGCGAGCGCACTGCCGAGCGTGGCGTCCGCCGCATCGAATCCGTACGGGTCGCCCCCGCCGCGAACCAGCATGAAGCCGCCGGGGCGCCGCACGGGTCGAGGCTCGCCGAGGACGTACTCGCGCGCCCAGTACGGCTGAAGCCGGTCGATGAGCGCTTTGAGCGGCGCCGGGACCCCGGCGAAGAAGACAGGGCTCGACACGACCAGCCCGTCCGCGGAGTCGAGCGCGCGGTACAGCGCCGCTCCGTCGTCGATCACGCATTCTCCGGTCGCCGAGCATGCGCTGCATCCGCGGCACGGCGTGAACCCGGCTTCGGCCGCGATGAGCGTCTCGGTCCGCGCGCCGGTCTCGCGCGCCCCCGCAAGCGCGCCCTCGAGCAGGCGCTCGCTGTTCCCGCCTCGGCGAGGGCTCCCCGCGATGCCGAGGATGAGGGGCGGTGCGGCGGACGCGGGCACGCTCATCGGACGTGCGTCCGGCCGAACAGCGCCCGGGCGTTACCGAGCGCCGCGGCGGCGACGACGGACGGCTCCAGGCCCTTGGCTCGCGCGACCGCCTCGGCGTTGAGAACCGCGAACGCGGGCTCGTTGCGGCGGCCCCGGTACGGATGGGGCGCGAGGAACGGGCAGTCGGTCTCCACGAGCAGCCGGTCGAGCGGGACCAGGCGCGCCGCCTCGCGGAGCCGCTCGGCCTTCGTGAAGGTCACGGGTCCGGCGAAGGAGATCAGGCAGCCGAGCTCCAGGAAGCGCTCGGCCAGCGCGGGGCCTTCGGTGAAGCAATGGATGATGCAGCCGGCTGGCGGGACGCCGATCTCGCTCAGCAGGGCGAGTCCCTCGTCGTGCGCCTCGCGAAGGTGGACCTCGACCGGAAGGCCGACCTCGTGCGCGAGCTCGAGGTGGCGACGGAACCATGCGCGCTGGTCCTCGCGCGGCGAGTGGTCGTAGTGGAAATCGAGGCCGAGCTCGCCGAGCGCCGCGACGCGCTGGTCGGCCGCGCACTCGCGCAGCCGCTCGAGCAGCGCGTCATCACCGTCGCTCGCGTTGTGCGGGTGCCATCCCACGATCATCGGGACCTCGGGCACGTCGCGCCCCTCGGGAGCGAGCTCCTCCGCCGCCTGGTCGATCCAGCCCCGCAAGCCGTCGAACGTCGTCTCCGGCGCCTCGGTCAGGTCGACGACGGTCGCCACCAGCGCCACCCCCGCGTGCGCGGCGCGCACGAGAGCGGCTACCGGGTCATCGAGCATCGACAGGTGCGCGTGGGCGTCGACGGCGGGAGCGCCGAGTTCGGGCAGTGTTGGCAGGCGGTCGATCACGATACGGCCGGGCGGCCTACTCCCCCTCGACGATCCGTGGGAACAGGGCGTCGCCCTTCGTGACCGGTGAGCCCGCCGGCAGGCCGCCCCACTCGGCGGCGGCCATGATATCGGTCACGTCGCCGATATCGCCCAGACCGAGCCTGTGCCAGACCTCGGCCGACGTTCCGGGCATGACCGGCGCGGTGAACAGTGCGGCGATGCGCACGGACTCCAGCGCGTTGTACAGCACGGCGGCCAGCCGCGCGTCATCACCCTCCTTGGCGAGCGCCCAGGGCGCGGCGTTCTCGAGATAGCGGTTTGCGAACTTGATGAGCTCCCAGGCGCTCTCGAGCGCGGCGCCGTAGTCGAGCCGCGCCATGTGCTCCTCGTACGACTCGGGCAGACTGCCCGCGATCGCGCGCATCGTGGCGTCCTCAGCCGTCTGAAGCGCCCGGTCGGGCGCCGCGGGAGCAACGCCGCCGAGGTACTTCTCGGTCATGGTGAACAACCGCGAGCACAGGTTGCCCCAGTCGTTGGCCAGGTCGCCGTTGTAGCGCTGCACCATCGACTCCATGGAGATGGAACCGTCCTGACCGAACGCCACGTCCCGCAGGAAGTAGTAACGGTACGCGTCAACGCCGAATCGGGCCACCAGTGAGGCGGGGGTCTGGGCGTTGCCCTTCGACTTGCTCATCTTCTCGCCCTTGGCGAGCAGGAAGCCGTGCGCGAACACGGTCTTGGGCGGCTCGATGCCGGCCGCCATGAGCATGGCCGGCCAGATGACGCAGTGGAACCGGATGATGTCCTTGCCGACGAAGTGATAATCGGCCGGCCAGTACCGCTCGAAGCGAGCGACGTCCGCCGGATCCTCACTCCCGTAACCGAGCGCGGTGATGTAGTTGAGCAGCGCGTCGATCCAGACGTAGGTGACGTGACCCTCGGCGAACGGGATCGGCACGCCCCACGAGAACGTCGTGCGCGAGATCGACAGGTCCTTGAGCCCGCCCTCAACGAAACTGACGACCTCGTTGCGCCGCGTCTCCGGTTGAACGAACTCGGGGTTGCCGGTGTAGTAGTCGAGCAAGCGCCGCTGGAACTCGGAGAGCCTGAAGAACCAGTTGTCCTCGCGCACATGCTGGACCTCGCGGCCGCATTGCGGGCACACGCCGTCATCGAGTTGCTCTTCGGACCAGAACGTCTCGTCCGGCACGCAGTACCAGCCCTCGTAGTGCCCCTGGTACAGCCAACCGTCGTCGTGCAGCTTCTGCCAGAACGCCTGCACGCCCCGCGTGTGGCGGGCTTCGGTCGTGCGGATGAAGTCGTCGTTCGTGATGCCGAGCATCTCCCACGCGCCGGTGAACTTCGGCGCGATGGAATCCACCCACGCCTGAGGGTCCATGCCGTGCTCCTCGGCGGCCTGCGCGATCTTCTGGCCGTGCTCATCGAGGCCGGTGAGGAAGCGCACGTCGTGGCCGGTCATGCGCCGGTACCGCGCGATCGCGTCGGCCGCGACGGTCGTGTACGCCGTGCCGAGGTGCGGCTCAGCGTTCACGTAGTAGATGGGGGTCGTGACGTAGAACGGGCGTGCGCTCACCGGCGATTACCTCTTCTCGCAGATGGGTATTCTTGGAAGTACGACCGCGATCACGCGGCCTTTCATGATACCGCACCGCAGGAGCGCTCCTGCACGAGGGGGAATGGACGATGAGCGACACCGGTATCGTCAGACGGGTCGACGACCTCGGCCGGATCGTCATTCCCATGGAGTTGCGTCGCACCCTCGGCATCCGGGTGAAGGACCCGCTCTCGATCTCGGTCGAGGGCGATCGGATCATCCTCGAGAAGCACAAGGCCGCGTGCGTCCTCTGCGGGGCCGAAGAACACGTGCACAGCGTGAAGGACCGGCCGGTGTGCGACACGTGCATCGGAGAGATCAAGCAGCGGTAAGAGTGCCGATCGGCGGCGATTCGCGCTGAGCCCTAGCCGCCGAGCGAGATGCGATACACCTCGTTGCGGGGCAGCCCGAGTTCGGCGGCGACGTCACGCACCGCGTCGCGGCGCGTGCGCCCTTCGGCCTCTACCTCCGCAAGCCGTTCCTTGACCGCGTCGGTGTCGATGCTGAGCTGCGCCTGGGTGACCGGCGGACCCACCACGAGGACGACCTCGCCCTTGAGCTGGCGGTCGGCGACGGCCGAAGCGAGAGCGCCCACCTCGTCGCGCGCGATCTCCTCGTGGATCTTCGTGAGCTCCCGGACCATCGCGGCACGGCGGCCGCAGAACGCCTCGGCGAGCGAGGCGAGCGTCGCGGGGGTCCTGCCGGGGGACTCGTAGAAGACGAGCGTCGCGTCGAGGGACGCGAGGGCCGCCAGCGCCCGGGCCCGCTCACCCGGCTTCCGCGGCAGGAAGCCGCCGAAGTACACGGCGCCGGTGGGTAGTCCGCTCGCGACGAGCGCCGCGGTGAGCGCCGAAGGACCGGGCAGCACCTCGACCCGGACGCCCGCCTCCAGACACGCGTCCACAAGCCGCGTTCCCGGATCCGAGATGCCCGGTGTGCCGGCGTCGGTGACGAGCGCGATCCGCTCTCCCCGCTCGATGCGCTCCACGAACTCCGGCGTCTTCTCGACGATCCGGTGCTGATCGCACGGCTCGAGCGGCGTGTGGATCTCGTAGCGCGCGAGCAGCTTGCGCGTCACGCGCGTGTCCTCGGCCGCGATCACGTCGACCATGCGCAGCGCGTCGAGCACACGCAGCGTCACGTCGCCCAGGTTGCCGATGGGCGTCGCGCAGACGACGAGCGCGCCGCCGGACTCAGGCATCGCCGGACGGCGGCGCGGGAGGTGGCGGCACGTCGACGATCGGGCGCTCGGCGACCTCCCAGGACTGCCCGGACGGAGGTGCGGGCGGTTCGGGCGGCGCTACGCTTGAGGCGGGGTATGCCGCGGCGTACGGCGCGACCGCGGGTGCGGGCGCGAAGTGGGGCTCCATGCCGGTCATGCGCCGGAAGAAGATGGTCCATGCCGCCGAGACGAATGTCGAGTAGACCGCCGTCGGCAGCATGAGGACGAGCGCGAGCAGCACGACGAGCGCCCCGGCCATGATCCACTGCTCGGCGACCATCAGGAACACCGCCGGGATCAGGAATGGCAGCATGAACAAGAAGATGGCGAGTCCGTACGCGAAGCCCGGGAGCAGCATGACGAGCCAGAACACCCACACCCCCCGCTTGGCCCACAGGTCCTCCCAGGCGCGCCGGATCGCCGCGCCGAACGTGACATCGTGCAGGATCCCGTAGCGCAGGGCGACCGGGTAGAGGATGCCGAGGAGCAGCCCCGCCGCGATGAGCACGAACACGAAGACCGGCAGAACGACGCACATGCCGATCCCGGCGGCTGCCGCGCCCGAGTCCCCGCCGAAGACGCCTCCGATGCCGGCGGTGACGAGTAGCGCGATCATGATCAGCGCGATCAGCACGACCGGGAGACCGAGCACGAAGCCGGTCATGAAGGTGCGACCCCACCGGCTGAAGCCCGCCGACCAACTGGCGCCCAGACGGGGCGCCCGCCCCTCGCCCGCCTCGTTCGCGCCCCAGACGAGTCCCCCCTGAGCGGCGACCGACAGCACCATCATGAGGATGCCGAAGACGACCAGCGCCCCCGCCAGGATCGCGATGAGCAGGACGTTCTGCTCGATCCACAGGCCGATCCGGGCGTCGGAGATGCCCGAGAACGGGTCGGACCCTGAGCCGGTCCCGCCGCCGAAGTCGTACCCCGTGTTGCCCCCGCCGCCCCCGCCGCCGCTCGCGGTGCCGGCGAACAGGCCGAGGACCCAGAGCGCCTTGTAGCGCCATGTGATCTGCCAGGCACGCTTGAGGATGTCCAGGTAGCGCTCCATATGTGACTGGCTCCCGTCTTCCCTGCGCGAGGCTCCGCGCTACTCCACCGTGATGAGCTCGTACGCGCGACTCCCGAGCCCCATCTCCTCGGCGTACGCGATCGCACGCGTGCCGTCGATCCCCGTGATCGCGCTGAACTTGTCCTCCCCGGGACCCATGCCCTCACCGCGCGAGCCGACAAGCCCGGCCGCCGCGGTCACCAGGTCGTACGCGGCCTGCTCGATCGCGACGATGTCGCCCGAGGCCAGCACGCCGATGTCGGGCACGATCGGCGCGTCGGAGAAGTGCCAGCAGTCGCAGTCGGGCGAGACCGCCGTGACGAACGACAGGTACACGACCTTGCCCTCCTTGCCGGCGAGCGCGCCCGCCACGTGCTCGACGATCTTCTCCTGGATGGCCGCGGGCTCCGTCTTCCACTGGACCGCTATCGCGCCATAGGGACACGCGGCGACGCACTCGCCGCATCCGTAGCAGACCGCATGGTCGACGGCGGCGACCCGATCGGGGCCTACAGCGATGGCGTCGACCGGACACCATTTCGCGCATCGGCCGCACGCGGTGCACTTCGCGGTGGCGACCTCGGGCCGGAAATCGGCATGCATGCGCTGCTTCGCCGAGCGGCAGCCAAGACCCATGCCGACGTTCTTGAGCGCGCCGCCGAAGCCCGTGGCCTCGTGGCCCTTGACGTGCGAGACGACCACCATCGCATCGGCATGGACCGCCGCGGCACCGATCCGGACCGAGTCGAAGTGCCGCCCCGTGACCGGGACGTCCACCGCCTCACGGCCGTCGAGGCCATCGGCGATGATGATCGGCGCGTCGATCGTCGCGAACGAGAACCCGTTGTGGATGGCGCACGCGAGGTGATCGATGGCGTTGGCGCGCTCGCCCCGGTAGAGCGTGTTCGCGTCGGTCAGGAACGGCTTGCCGCCCGCGGCGCGCACCCGGGCTACGATCTCGCGCAGGTAGACCGGGCTCACGAAGCCGGTGTTGCCCTTCTCGCCGAAGTGGAGCTTGACGGCGACCAGGTCACCCTCATCGATCGCGACCGCGAGCCCGGCACGCTCGAGCAGTCCCGAGGCGCGGGTGACCATGCTGCGCTTCATCGTTGAGCGCATGGGCGCGAAGTAGACCGGGGATCTCACCGGTGCAGCCCCTCGCGCGAGTCGTGCTCATCGAACGCCAGAGCCGCCGCGCCGAGGACGCCAGCGTCGTTGCCGAGCTCGGCTTGCACCACACGCACGTCCCGCCTGCCGGCGAGCGCGTACTGGTCGATCACCTCGGTCGCCCGCTCCACGAGGAACGAACAGGACTCACCGATGCCTCCGCCGACAACGATGAGGCGCGGGTTCAGCAGGTTGACGATGCCGACGAGGGACTCGCCGAGGACCCTGCCCGCGTCGAGCAGGATCTCGCGCGCGATCTCGTCGCCCTTGAGGGCGGCGTTGACCACGTCTTCGGCGGTGACCCGCTCGGCGTCCCCGCCGGCATGCTCCCGGATCGCTCGGCCCCGATACTCCTGGGCGGCCTCGCGCCCGCGCGCGGCGATGGCCGGCCTGCCGAGGTAGGACTCGATGTGGCCGTTGCCGCCGCACGGACAGGGCGGTCCGTCGAGCGTCACGACCATGTGACCGATCTCGGCGCCCAAGCCACGCGCGCCCCGATAGGGCTCCCCGTCGAGGAACAGCGCGCCGCCGACACCGGTGCCGAGCGTGATCATAACGAAGTCGCGAATGCCCTTGGCGGCCCCGAAGCGGCTCTCCCCGATCCCGGCACAGTTGCCGTCGTTGTCGATGGTGACCGGATGTCGCAGGCGGGACATGATGAGCGAGCGCATGTCCACGCCGGCAAGCGGAAGGTTGGTGCAGAACTCGACGGACTGCTTGAGGAAGTCGATCTGCGCGGGCAGACCGACACCGATACCCGCGATCTCACCAGGATGCGCGCCCGAGGCGACGTCCTCGATGAGTTCGATGATGGCGTCGACGATGGCGAACGGGCCGGCCTGCCTCGGCGTGAGCGTGCGAACCTCCCTGAGCAGACGGCCCTTGCGCTCGACCAACCCTGCCGCGATCCGTGTGCCGCCGACGTCCACCCCGACCGCATATGACGTGCGCACCGATACCTCCCGCCCGGGCCTCGGCCCACCGCCGGGCCACGGCAACGATGATACCAGTCGGGCCGACCGGCGCTCAGTAGTCCCAGATCACGCCTCGCGCCTTGATGAGGCCGAGGTCCCGCATCCGCTCGAACATGCGCGTCTCGGTGACGCCGAACAGACCCGCAAGGTACCGGTAGTCGTTGAACCACTTGCGCGCCTGGTCTCTGACGAGGTAGCCCGGGGTCTGGAACTCATCGGCCATGAGCTCGGCGAACCGGTGGTCCGGATCGCTCCCGCGCGGATACGCGGACTCGGGATCGTCGAGCGCGGCGAGCAGGTGGCCGAGCACGTGCGCGAGAGCCCGATCCTGGACCTCAGGCGTGCGATCGGCATTGAGCAGCACGGCCGGCATCCCGTTCTCGTAGATGAGCGCGGCTGAGAACCATGGCGGCAGTCCGATACGCAGCACAGGCACTCCAAGGTGCTTCGCGACCGAGGCGACGACGACCGGCGGCTCGGCGCATCCGGCCGCGCGAAGCTGGTCCTCGACCAGGTTCCGGTAGTACTCGTCGCTGCGAAGCGGCACGCTGGGCCTCCGCGCTCTGCCGACTGCCGGCAGGATGGGGACACCATAGGTCTGATGGGGCTTACACATAGGGTATCTTCCCGCCGATGATGTACCGATAGACCGGTTGGACGGATATCTGGAAGGGGATGCTCGTGGAGCGCGCCACCCCCGGAGTGGCCACCCGCGCCGAGAACGTGCTCCGCCTGGTAGCGGGCGCGGCCGGTGCGGTACGCCTCTACCCCCCGGCGAGCCCGCTCCGGTCGCAGGCGATACACCGCTTCACCGAGGGCGCGTCCGCGGTCACGGCACACTCGGGTCCGCTCCAGTTCCGCGTCGATCGCGACCGCTTCCTCGTCGGGGACGTCCCCGTCGGGGAGACTGTGCCGCAGATCGCCGCGCTCGCGGAGACGCTGCACGCGCTGCAGGTCGGCCAGCTGATCATCGCACCCGGCTTCTCGGACGAGGAGGCCGGCCGCTTCCTCGACCTCATCAGCGGTGACGCCCGCGCGATCCGCGAATCGGGAGGCCTGCGCGCACGGTTACTGGAATCCGGTGTCGCGAATCTCGCGGTCATCGAGGTCACCCTGCGTGCGTCCACCGAGGAGGGGGTCCTCGGGCTCGACCTCGCCGCCGCGCCGCTCGAGGACATCGCGGACGGACTGGCTGACGCGGGCCGGCGATGGGCGGAGACCGCTGGCCGTGGCGCCGAAGCGACCGACCTCGTCGCCGAAGCGATCGGTCGCCTTGAGCCGGCCGCTCGCGAACTCGCTACCGCGCGATGCGCGGAAGCGCTCCGCTTCCTGGATGAAGACACGCGGACCTCGCTGCTCAACGCGGCGCTCACGGAGTCTGGTTCCGGCGAGCGGATGGAGGGGATGCTGGCCGTCATCGCGCGGATGCCGCCGGCCGCGCTCGCCCGTCTGCTCAGGCTCGCGGCGCTCAGCAGCGGTCGTGATCCCGCGTCGATGCTCGACCAGGTGGCGTTCCCCCCCGAGGTGCTGGCCGAACTCGCGGCCCTCCTGCGCCCCGCGCCCCGGACCGACCGCGAGTGCGGGGTTCCGGAGGAGTCGAACGCGGAAGCGATGGCCGGCGACGTCGCGGCATCGGGCGAGGCCGACTACGCGCACCTCCGCTCGCTCATCCAGGCGGCGACGCCGCGGGACCGCGCCGCCCGCGGCCTGTCGATGACGATGCGCATGGCCGAGGAGACGCCGTCTCCTGAGAGCGTACAAGCCATGGTCGAGGCCATCACCCCCGCTCTCCGCGAGGGAGCTTTCGATGAGGCGCTCTCCGCCTCGGCGGTCCTCGACGCCCTCGCCGCCGATCCGTCCCTCGGCGGAGTGATCGCGGCCGGACGGGCCGCGCTCACCTCCCCCGAATCGCTCACCGCCTGCGCGATCCGGCTCGCCGCTGAGCCTGAAGCCGAGAGCGCCCGGATCCTGCTCGAGACCGCCGGCGCTCCAGGTGCTGAGGCCCTCGTCACCGCGTACCTGCAGGCCTCGGAGATGCAGCGGGCACGACTGCTGCCGGCCGCCGGCGCGATGACCGAAGCGCTCGGCCCGGTCGCGGGCAGGATACTGCGTTCAGGCGACGCGGCGTCCGCCGCGGCGGTGGCACGACTGCTCGGCTCCATCGGCAGCCGGCGGTTGCTGCCGACGCTGGCGCTCGGGCTGGAGAACCTGGACGAGAGGGTCCGGCAGGCGTCGCTCGCGGCGGTCGCCGACACCCCCGGCGCTGAGCGGTCGCAACTCCTGCAGGGCGCGCTCGGACACTGGGACCCGGACACCCGCCGGTACGCGGCCCGCGAGATCGGACGCGCCAGGGCGGCGGAGGCGGTCCCGGCGCTCATGCGCCTCGTGGCTTCAACGAAGCTGTTCGAGCGCGATCACGAGCTCAAGAAGGAGGCGCTCCGCAGTCTGGAGACGCTACACTCGACCGAGGCCGTTCCCGCGCTCACCCGGCTCGCGTCCCGGAAGCTCGTGGTGGGCAAGAAGAACCGAGAGCTGCGGTACCTAGCGCGCCGCGTGCTCGAGTCGATCGAGCGCGCCGACGCGTCGAACCGGAAGGAGCTGGAGCCGTGACCGAGCCCCGCGACCAGGACGACCGCCTCGAATCACCTGAGGAGATGGCCGCGTTCGCCCAGCCTGCGGCGCAGGCCCCCTTCTCGACCGGACGCCGCCTGAACGCGGCGCGGGCGCTCGCACGCACGCTCGCCGTCGCGCACACCAACGCGGCGCTCTACCCCGCGACGCATCCCCTCGTCGTCACGTCACGCCAGGACCTGGCCGATGCGGTGACCGAGCTCGTTGAACTCGGCTTCGACAGTGTCACCGTGAACGTCTACAAGGCGACGCTCTTCGTCGAGAACCAGGTGCTGCCTGAGGAGAGCGTGACGTACCGCAAGCTCATCGACGACCTGCTCGCCCG
Organism: uncultured Coriobacteriaceae bacterium; assembly: GCA_964472485.1. Lineage (GTDB taxonomy): Bacteria > Actinomycetota > Coriobacteriia > Anaerosomatales > Anaerosomataceae > CAYYLR01. The sequence continues at coordinate 23,481 of CAYYLR010000001.1, read as the reverse complement.
CGGTGTCTCGGCGATGACGCTCCGCCGGGGGTTCGGGGTCACCGACGCCGGCATCGTCACCGAGATGCTCAACACGCCGGAACTCACCGGGATCGAGCCGGTTCGGGAGTTCCTCGTCGCGCGTGGCGCGCGGGCCGTCGAGGTCGCGGAGACGACGGAGATAGACGACGCGGTCCGCGAGGCCGAACAGCGCGAGAACAAGGCGCAGGCCCGGGAGACGTACGACCGCGGTATCGAGCTCATGCACGATGTTGAGACCCAGGCCAAGCTCGGCAGGGTGTTCGAGGTCGAACCGCTGCAGCGCCTGGTGAGCCAGCTGCTTGACGCCCTGCTGAAGGACCCGGCGGCGATCCTCGGCCTCACCGCGATCGAGAGTCACGACGACTACACGCTCAACCACTCGCTGAACGTCTGCATCCTCTCGGTCGCGCTCGGCAACTCACTCGGACTCGAGGCGGAATCGGTGCGCTCCCTCGGCCTGTCCGCGCTGCTCTACGATCTCGGCAAGGTGCGGATACCCGAGGACATCCTGAACAAGGAGGGGCCGCTCACGGCCGACGAGTGGACCATCGTCAAGAGCCACACCACCGAAGGGGCCGACCTGCTCAAGCGCATCCAGCTGGTCGACCAGATGCCGATGGTGGTCGCCTACGAGCATCATCAACGCCACGATCTGCAAGGGTATCCGCGACCCAAGAGCGGCCAGGAGCAACACCTGTTCTCGAGGATCGTCGCGCTCTGCGACGCATACGACGCCATGACGACGCGGCGACCCTTCCGCCGGGAGATCCGCCCGGACAAGGCGCTCGCCGTGCTCATGCAGGGCCGCGACAAGGCGTACGACCCGGCGGTGACCAAGGCGCTCGTCGCGCTGCTCGGCATCTACCCGATGGGCGCCGTGGTGCGGATCAGCGACGGAAGCACCGCGATCGTGTTCCGCGTGAACAAGGACGACCTGCTCAGACCGCGGGTCAAGGTCGTTGTCGGCCCTGACGGACGCTGGCTGACCGAGCCGGAGACGATCGACCTGCGGCTCATCGACCCGGAGACGGGCGGGTTCGACCGCAGCATCGTCGAGGTCGTTCCCGCGGCGGAGGCCGGCATCGACGACGTCTGGCAGTACCTGTAGCCGCGAGGGCGCCGCGGGCCTGATCGGCCTCCAGCCATGTGTGACCCGAAGAAGCCGCTCATCTGATGATGAGCGGCTTCACCCATCCGCTGGCCTCCGCTCTCGTACCGTCCGTCGTCGGCTCATGGCACGCAATCACTGATGCATCGATGAACGGTCATTGAGCGCAGACGGGCGGGAGCCGATACTTGATGCAAGATGCCCGGAGGGTCTGGAGTCCCATGAGCGATCGTCCCATGAAGCCCGCCACCCCGATCGAGCGGGCACACCGCCGCGACCGGCAGCTGGACGCCATATCGACGATCGTCGCGCTCGCGCTGTTCCTCACGATCGTCATGCTCGTGTACTTCTTCTCGGCGAGCGGCGTCTCTCTTCCCGGCGCCGTCCCGCTCGCGGATGACGCGGCGCGTGGCCTCGTCGCCGGTCTGGTGGTGCTGCTGCTGGTCTACGTCGCCGACCAGCGCCGCCGGCTTCGTGCCGAGGTGGACCATGCGATCGAGCGAGCCGAGGAGCACCGGCGGACCGCCGAGGACGCCGCGCGCATGCTCACCTTCTCGCACGCATCAGCCTCGGCGCTGGCCGACGAGGGGCTCAAGTCCGCGCTTGGGCGCGTCCTCGCGGGAGCCGCCGAGATCTACCGCGCCGACGCCTCCGCGGTGGTCGGGCAGGAGATCGAGGCCGCGTTCATGTCGAGCGAGGTTCCCGAGCACCAGGCCCGCCGGGCGCTGATGCTCGTCGCATTGCGAGCGGCCGGCCAGGGCAAACCGATGCTCATCGACACGTTCCGCGGCGAGGACGGCCAGGCGATATCGGTGCCGCTCCGAGTCAACGGAGAGCTGCGATTCGTCCTCTGCATGTGGAATCGCGATCGCGTCTTCCAAGCCGGACAGCTCGAGTCACTCGGACTGATCGGCAGGATGCTCGAACTGGCGATGGAGCGGGAGGAGCTCATCACCGAGGCGCGTTCGAAGCTCGACGGAACGCTCGCCGTGCTGCAGCACCTCGTGTCAAGCAAGCGTCCTGACTACGCGGAGCACGCCATGCGCGTCTCGAATCTCGCCGGCGCGGTCGGCATGCACATGCAGCTCACCCCCGCGGACCGCCGCGCCCTTGGGCTCGCGGGCCTCCTGCACGACGTCGGGATCGTCACCCTCTCGGCCAGTATCGCGAACGCCGACAGACCGCTCACCGCCGACGAGCAGTTCCTGGTGCAGCGACACGCGCGAGTCGGCGCCGAGATCGCGCAGATCGCCGGGTTCGACGCCTTCGTGCAGGATGCCATCGCCTACCATCACGAGCGCGTCGACGGCAGCGGCTATCCCGAGGGCCTGCGCGACACCCGCATCCCGCTCGGCGCGCGGATCCTGGCGGTGTGTGAGGTCTACGACAGCATGACCAACCGCGCATACTACGGACAGCAGTCCTCGCATGACGCGGCGGTCAGGGAACTGCTGGCCAACGCCGGCAGACTCTACGACCGTGACGCCGTGCGCGCCCTGGTCGAGGTGCTGTCGCTTCGCGGCAAGCCGGTGGCAGGGCCGCCCGCACGCACGGCCGCATCGGCCACAGCGAACCGCGATACCGCGGCGGCGGCGCTCTGATCCGACGGCGTCACAGACCGATGTCCTCGCGTGTCTCACGGAGCACGCCGCGCGCCTGCGCCGCGGCACGCCCGACCGCGCGACCAGCGGCGAACGCCGCATTCTCCACCGCACGGGTGTTGACATCATCGACCACCTCAAGGCTGAGCGATCGATCGTAGTCCTCGCGTCTGCGCGGGTCCGCCAGCGTCTCGTACGCGTCGTTCAGTCGCCGGGCGACCTCGACGTCCCCGCCCAGATCAGGGTGGGCGTCACGCATGAGCCGCCGATACGCCGCGGCGATGACCTCGGGTGAGGCGTCTCGGCGCACCTGCAGCAATCGGTAGTGGTCAGTCACGCGTCCCCTTCGGCCCATGGCAGCGTCCAGCAGCGACCGTACCACGCGCGACGCTGGCGGAGAAGGCGACGGCGGGGGTCGGACGCTCGCCTCAGCCGTCGCAGCCGGTCAGCCTCGACGCGGGCCGGGCGCGCCAGCAGGGGGAGGCGCACAGCCCGGCGATCTCGCAGAGTGCGCTCGGGTCATCGGCGCCCCTGACACGATAGGCGGCGCAGTCGCGGAGCACCGCCGCATCTGTGGCCAGGATCCGCTCCGCGATGTCCAGGGCCGAGAGGCTCTCGATGTACTCGGCAAGGGCGGCTGCGGACTGCACTCTCACGGATCCTCCATGTTCCGGGCGGTCGGGTCTCACTATGCATATCGGCAGGCGCTCGATGCCAGCTGACACCCAGCTGACGGACGGCACGCAGGCGGGCGCTCGTGAGGACGAATCCCGGGTACATACCTCTGAGGGCGCGCGAGCGCTCGTCCGAGCGTCGCTCGCGCGGACAGCCCGACCCCGTGACCCGACGCGGGTCAGGGTCGCCGACCGAAAGGACAGTGTGGTGCCCATGGTACGCATCAAGCGCTGGAGCCCGATGGCGATCACCGTCATCGCTTTCACCGTGCTCATCTCGCTCGCCGGTGCACTGCCGGCGTTCGGCATCATGATCGAGCCGACGAACGTGTTCCGGTTCTACAACCAGAGCACCGGTAGCCACTTCTACACCGCCTCGGCGAGCGAGCGCGACACGGTCATGAGCGCGTATGTTGGGCGGTACACGTACGAAGGAGTGGCCTGGCGGATGGCGGGCGCCGACTGGTGGGAAGGTGCGCAGACCGCGCCGCTCTACCGCTTCTACAACACGAAGAACGGCAGCCACTTCTACACGACCTCGGAGGCCGAGAAGGCGAAGGTCCTCGCGTCGTACGGGGCGACCTACACGTACGAGGGTGTCGCATATGACGTCTACCTGTACGACCTTCACGGGGAAGCACTGCCCGTGTACCGCTTCTACAACAAGGCGAACGGCAGCCACTTCTACACGATTTCGGAAGCCGAGAAGGCAACGGTGCGCCAGTACCACAGCACGACGTACACCTACGAGGGCATCGCATTCTACGCTCTGCCGAGAGGGACGCACTTGTAGGCCATTAGTGGCTCCCGCGCCTCTCATGTATGCGCCGATTCAATCACCGCCACCGATACTGTGAACCGGAAGGAGCACGATGGCCCGATCCAGCAGAAGGTTCGTCGCACGCGGTCTGATCATCGCGATCGCTGTCGCCATGCTCGTACCCGTACTTGCCGCTCCGGCGTTCGCGGACGTCGATGCCGCGCCGGTCTGGCGCTTCTACAACCAGAGCACCGGTAGCCACTTCTACACGGCGTCCGGCGCGGAGCGCGACGCGGTCAGCTCGAAGTACTCGACGCTGTTCACGTTCGAAGGCCCAGCCTGGATGACGGCGGACGCCGACTGGTGGGAAGAGGCGCAGACCGCGCCGCTCTACCGCTTCTACAACAAGAAGAACGGCAGCCACTTCTACACCGTCTCCGAAGCTGAGAAGGCGAAGATCATCGCGTCATACGGCGCGACCTACGCGTACGAGGGTGTCGCGTACGACGTGTTCCTCAACGACCGGGGCTCTCCTGCGGTTCCGGTCTACCGCTTCTACAACAAGAAGAACGGAAGCCACTTCTACACGATCTCCGAAGCCGAGAAGTCGATGGTTCAGATGAACCATGGCGCCACGTACCAGTACGAGGGGATCGCCTTCTATGCATTCCCCTATCAGAGATCTCCCGCCTAGGCCTCCCTCTCGACCGCACGCGCCGCGATGGGGTCGCCTCCGGGCGGCGGCCCCATCCGTACGTTCAGTACCCCGCGAACCGCTCGTATGAGACGTCGTCCGCCGGGATTCCGAGTTCCTCCACGAGGCGACCCATCGCATCCACCATCGCGGGCGGACCCGAAACGATCCAGTGATCGATCTCGGGTGGGGAGACCACGGCGCGCACGACGTCGGCGGTCACATAGCCGACCGGTCCCGCCCACGCCGCATCGGGCGCCTCCACGATCTCGACGCACGTGAAGTCGGCACGCCGAGACGCGTAACCCCGGAGCTCGTCAGCGTATGGGATGCAGCCCGGTTCGCGGTTGCCGTAGAACAGCACGATCCTCAGCGGGAGATCCCGTGCTATCGCGTCGCGCACGATACTCCGGACCGGCGTGATCCCCACTCCACCGGTCAGGAACCCCGCCGAACCGGCCCCTTCGGGCACCCTCAACCGGCCCGAAGGGCCCCTCATACGGACCGCCGTACCGGGCTCAAGCGCGAGCAGCGCGTCTTTGAAGGCCGAGCCCGACAGGCGGGTGGTCAACTCGATCGCCCCGTCGAGCGGCGCGTCAGCGTGCGAGAAGCGCTTGGTCTGCTGGCCGTCGCGCGTGTCGAGCGTAAGAGCGATGTGCTGCCCGGGATGAAACGTGTATCCGCCGGGCCGCGTGAAGCGGAACGTCCCCGTGGACGATCCGCAGACTTCGCTTCCGATCAGCTCGACCGAGTACGATCCCGGCGCCGCTGGCATATCGCCTCTCACCCGTGTGTCACGCCCCCGTGTCGGTCGCCTCTGCGGGTACTATCCCCCGTCGTCACGATACGAGACGACCGGCCGCCGGGGCCGGTCGTGAAGGCGTCGATGGTGGCCAGAGACGGACTTGAACCGCCGACACGGGGATTTTCAGTCCCCTGCTCTACCAACTGAGCTACCTGGCCGTGGAAGTGCTACGAGAGAGTAGCCGACCGGCACGCCGAAATCAACCCGACGCGTTGCCGATGGGTACGTATCCCTTGACTGACGGCGCCTGGGGAGTGCGCCGTGGCGAGCGAGAGGAAACCGTAGATGAAGCGCCTGTTCCGTGCCCGTGCGCGCATCGCCATCGTCGGCCTCGCCGCCCTCGGCACCGCGCTCCTGCTCTCGGGCAGCGGGTGCGGCCCAGAGCAGCGGCGACCGGCGGGGCAGGTCGTGCCCGAGGGCGAACACGACCCCGCCGTCTGGGGCGCGCTGTATCCCGAGCAGTACGCGCGGTGGCAGGCGACCGCCCAGCCGCGTCCCGCCGGCAAGAGCCTCTACAAGCGTGGCTTCGACGGCGGCGTGATGTACGACAAGCTCTCCGAGTTCCCGTTCATGCCGCTGCTCTTCAACGGCTGGGGGTTCGGCGTGGAGTACAACGAGCCGCGCGGCCACCACTACATGATGATCGACCAGCAAATCATCGATCCGGCGCGCGTGAAGGCCGGCGGCGGGTGCCTGACATGCAAGTCACCCTACGCCGAGGATCTGCGCGAGGCCGACCACGCGAGACTCTTCTCGGCGACCTATCTCGAAGCGGTCGAGATGATCCCCGAGCATCACCGGCAGCTGGGCGCCACCTGCATCGACTGCCACGACAACCGGACGATGCAACTCCGGGTGCGTCGCTGGACGGCCGAGTCGGCCCTTGAGGAGATCGGCCTTCCGTTCGAACAGATGAACCTCGCGCAGCGCCGGCTTATCGCGTGCGGACAGTGTCACTGCACGTACTCCGTGATGAAGGCCGATGGGGCGTCTGTGGATGTCGACTTCCCGTGGGAGGGCAGCACCTGGGGCTCGATCACGGTCGAGAACATCATCGACCGGCTGGAGAACGATCCGGCGCGTCTCGAGTGGACGCAGAGCGTGACCGGGTTCAGACTCGGCTTCATCCGCCACCCTGACGTCGAGTTCTACACCGCGAGTTCGGTCCACGCCGCGATGGGCGTGGCGTGCGCCGACTGCCACATGCCGCGCATGAGGGTCAACGACCGCGTCATCCGCGACCACAACCTCATGAGCCCGCTCAAACAAGACATGAAGGCGTGTGACCGGTGCCACCCGGATGGCGCCGAGACGCGGCGGGCGAAGGTGCTCGCGATCCAGGAGCGCACACTCGCGCAGATGATCGACGCCGGATACCGCGTGGCGACGGTCGCCAAGCTCATCGAGCGCGCGAACGAGACGCTCGATTTCGACTCCTCGGCGGTCAAACCGACGTTCGATGAGGCGGCCGCGCACTTTCGGCAGGCGTTCTACCGGCTCAACTACATGGGTGCCGAGAACTCGGTCGGCTTCCATAACCCCGCCGAGGCCGCGCGTATCCTGGCCGACGCCGCCGCCGAAGCCGACGCGGCGGAAGCTATGTTGCGCGAGCTGCTTGCGTCGAACGGCGTCGCCGTGCCCGCCGAGCTGCCGCTCGAGCTGCGCTCATACCTCGATGGACGCGGGGAGCACGGCTTGAGGTTCAAACGCGAACACTACATCCCCGACCCGACCGGGAACGCGCAGGCGCGCTGGCCGCAGAACCACGAGGCGCTTCTCAAGTAGCCCGGCTCGTCAGCCGACCCGGAGCGCCTCGCCGAGCCGGGCCGGGAGTCCGGCCGCGCCCATGCGGCCGACGACAGCATCGACGTCGTAGGCGACGCGATGGAACACGACGCCGAGCCAGACGCGCTCCCCGCGCGGAGCGCCCACCGGGCCGGCCGCCCGGTCCCCTTGGGCCGCCGCGTTCACCTCGGCCTTCGTGCCGAAGACGAGCTCCGCCCAGCATGCGCGCGGATCGCTGTCTTTCGGCCTCCCCGCCGAGCCGTCGCTCACGAAGTGGACCGCCCGGCCGTCGTCAGCGGTCAGCACCCGGTGGTACGGCAGATGGACGTGCCCGAAGCACACGACATCGGCCGCTCCGAGATCGGCGAGCTTCGCGAGGTTCGCGTCGGGCCGATCCGGCATGAGGTACTCGTTGATGCGGCGCGGGCTCGCGTGACAGAGCAGCACGCGGACGTCGCCTTCGGTGAGGCGAACCTCATCGGGCAGCGCCGCGAGGTACGCGCGCTCGTCATCGGCAAGCGCCCCGTCGGTGAACGCGTAGGAGGCGGCGCCGTCCTCCCTCGCCTCAGGCGTGCCGTAGTAGCAGCCGCATCCGCCCTTCCGGTGCCCCACGCCGTCGTCGTAGTTGCCGCGGACCACCGGGTCCCCGGTCGATCTGACGCGCGCGATAACGGCGCCGGGGTCGGGACCGTATCCGACGAGATCGCCGAGGCAGTACCGCTCGCCGATGCCGGACGCTTCGATGTCTGCAAGCACCGCTCCGAGCGCGACGAGATTGCCGTGGACGTCGGAGTAGAGCGCGATCCGCCGCACCGTCACGGCTCCCTCGTGAGAACGGCCGCATCGACGGTCGGCAGCGCGCATTCGTGGCGGGCGCAGACAGCGGCCCGGGTGCGCTTGGCGATCCAGACGAGCGTCAGCATGAGCGGCACCTCGACGAGCACGCCGACGACGGTCGCAAGCGCGGCGGCTGACGTGAGCCCGTAGAGCGCGATGGCGACGGCAACGGCCAACTCGAAGAAGTTGGACGCGCCGATGAAGCCCGCCGGCGCCGCGACCGGATGCTCGATGCGCCACCGATACGACCAGCCGTAGGCGATGCCGAAGATCAGGAACGTCTGGATCGTGAGCGGGACCGCGATCAGCACGATATGGAGCGGGTTGGCCACGATCACCTGTCCCTGGAAGATGAAGATGAGCACCAGCGTCGCGAGCAGCGCCACCATCGTCACGGGGCCGAATCTCGGCAGAAACGAATCGTTGAACCACGTCTCGCCGCGGCTCGCGATGAGGCTCGTGCGCGTGAACCATCCGGCTGCGAGCGGGACGACGACGAAGAGCGCCACCGACAGGACAAGCGTGTCCCAGGGAACGGGGACGCCGCTCACGCCCAGCAGCAGTGAGACGATCGGCACGAACGCCACGAGCATGATGAGGTCGTTCAAAGCCACTTGCACGAGCGTGTACGCGGGATCGCCGTCGGCCAGGTACGACCAGACGAACACCATAGCGGTGCAGGGAGCAGCGCCGAGCAGAATGGCTCCGGCGAGATACTGCTGTGCCAGCGCTGGTTCGATCAGCGGCTCGAAGATGACGTTGAAGAACAACCATGCGATGCCGAACATCGTGAACGGCTTGATGAGCCAGTTGACGACGGTCGTCACGACGAGACCGTTCCTGCGCTCACCGACACGCCTGACGGCGGCGAAATCGACCTTGAGCATCATCGGATAGATCATGAGCCAGATGAGCGCCGCGACGGGTATCGAGATGCCCGCGACCGTGAACCGGTCCATGAACTCGGCGGCGGCCGGCCAGCGGCTGCCGATGAGCGTGCCCACCGCGATACAGAGCGCCACCCAGAGGGTGAGGTAACGCTCGAAGATGCTCAGCCGCTTCCCGGAGGCGCCGGACATGTCAGTCCCCCGTTCGTGCGCAGACCGGACGCCCGGCGAGCAGCGCGGTCAGCTCCCGCGTGTACTCCTCGAGCGGCGCGGTCGTGACGCAGTACACCATGCCGGTCCCACGCGGTGTCGCCCGGATGAGGCCAGCGTCCTTGAGCACCGCGAGGTGCTGGGACACCGTCGACTGCGCGAGTGGCAGACGATCGAAGATCTCGCCTCCCATGCAGCGGTCCTGCTCGGCGAGCAGGCGGATGATGCGCACCCGCGCGGGATGCCCGAGCGCCTTGCCGACCAGTGCGAGAGAAGCGTCATCCATGAGGCTCCGTTCAATCGTTGTTCGCCGATTGACGATAGAAGCAGCATGGGCGCTACGTCAAGTGACGTCACCGATGAAGGGCGGCGGCGCGGTACCGCCGCATTCCAACTCGGCGCGCGCGTCCGCGCTACGATAGACGCACCACCGCGACGGAAGGGGTCCCATGCGCCGCCTCGCCAGACTCGCCGCACTCCTCACCCTGTTCGCGCTCGGCACGCTTGCGCTCGGTGGCTGCTGTCCGCTCCTGACGCCCGTCGACCACCAGCCGGACGATTCGACCGGGTCGACCGCCCCCACGCTCGAGACGTACCTTGACGCCAGCGTCAAGACGGGCGACTTCACGACCTCGTCGACGTGGGCGAACGGACAGACCGTCGAACAGTCGGGCACCTTCTGGATCAACGGCCGCCTCTTCCGTGTCGACATCTATGAGGAGGGCCAGCTCATCCGGTCGATCATCTCTCCGGACGGCGAGAGCGCCTACTTCGCCCAGCACACCAACCGGGTATGCGAGCCTTCAGTCGCGAGCGTCAACCACTACCTGCGCGAGTTCACGAAGCCGAAGGCGGCAGGAGTCTCAGACGGCATCGACAACGAGACCGGAGCCGAGCGCATCCGCTACGTCGTCCAGGAGCTGTCCGACACCGCCGGCGCTTCGAACCCGTGGCACACCGAGGACATCACCTACCTCGTGAAGGACGGCACGGTGATCGGTGTCATCACGAGAGGCGCGGTCCCGAAGGACGACGGCTCGATCGGCGATCTCGATGTGACGCGCCGCATGATCTCCAACGTCACCCTCGGAGCCGACATCCCCCCGGACACCTTCGTGCTGCCCTATGAGGTCAAGGACGCCGAGTAGCCGCGCCGCCTGTACGCGGCCGTCGTTCAGTCCCGGATGCGCGAAGGGCGGCCCGCGGGGGCCGCCCTTCGGCTACCAGTGAGTCGCGCGACGCTTAGAGCGCGCGGACGTTGGTCGCCTGCTGCTTGCCGTTGTTGCCCGTGGCCTCCTCGAAGGAGACGCGCTGGCCCTCGTCGAGGGTCTTGAAGCCATCGCTCTGGATCTCGGAGAAGTGGACGAACAGGTCGTCGCCACCCTCGCGCGAGATGAAGCCATAACCCTTGTCAGCGTTGAACCACTTGACGGTACCTTCAGCCATTCCAAACCTACTTCCTCGCCCCGAAGGGCACAACAAATGCGACGCGACATCCGCTTCAAGAACTGCGGAGTGTCACGCCGCGATCCTTTGGGCCCCAACGGCCCGCGCGGGCAGTGTAGCAGGTTCCGCGCCAGAACGCACGCGGCGAACAACGCAGCGCTCGCGCCGGGCGCCTAGCCACGCCACAACTCGCACGTGTAGTCGCGGCAGATAGGCGCACGGTATCCGCGAGGGAGCAGACACCCCGTCTCGGGGTGGCAGAACTGGCACTTGCGCACGTCGACCCACTCCGGAAGCGACGCGCGATAGTCAGCCCCCTCAGGAGTGTCGGCATGGCTCAAGCGCGGATCGTGAAGCGGCTCGACGCCGGCGCGTCCGGCACCGTATCCGGTCTCGTCGGCGACAAGGGCGCCGCTGGTCCGGAGAAGATCGATCCACGACTCGATGTAGCCGGGGAGCCAGCCGTCTCCCACGTACACGCCGTTCTCGTCGTGCGCGAGGTAGAGACAGCAGCACAGACCCCCGCACTCGTTGCAGAGGTCGAAGTCCTCCAGAGCGGCGGGGCCGCTCACTGTTGCCGGCCGCTCCGGCTCACGAACGCTCCCCATCGCGCGTCCCTTCCCCCGCCGTGCGCCTCGCGAGCGCCGTCACCGCGCACGGGCGCCAGCACGCATCATAGCCGAACCCAGACGAGGCGCCCTCCCCCCTGGCTTCGGCGACCGCCTCGCTCAGGGGTACCTGCGTGACGTCACAGCGCGTATGCTCGTGTCTGACCGCGCCGTCGCGACACCGTCGCACGCCGACGCCACGGACAAGGAGCTCCCGGTGACGCACTTCAAATGGACGCCCGACCTCGAGACCGGCCACGCGGAGATCGATGCCCAGCACCGGGGCCTCTTCGAGTTGGCGAACGAGCTGCATGAGGCCATCGCGGCCGAACGCGCGGACGACGAGGTCGTCGCGGATTGCGTCTGGCAGCTGACGGACTACGTCGTCCAGCACTTCGCCGACGAGGAGGAGCTGATGTCCGGGGCAGCCTACCCGGCGCTCTCCGCGCACCGCGCGCTCCACCAGCACCTCTCGGCGGAGACGATGCGGATCACCGCGGACTACTTCAACGGCGAAGAGGTCGCGCCTACCGCGCTTGCGCCCTTCGTCACCGGGTGGCTGCGCGGACACATCGGGGACGCCGACCGGCACTTCGTGACCTACCTGCACGCACGCGAGTCCGGAGGCGCGTCCGAGTCGCGCCGCTGAGCGCTATCGCCGCACGTACTCGGCGGTCTCCCACGTGGTGCCGACGATGCGCACGCCAGCATCGGTGACCTCGAAGGAGTCGACGCCGAACCCGGAGATGCGCGACAGGCGATCGCTGACCATGAGCTCGAGGAAGCGCTCCCCGTACGGCAGGTACTCGGCCGGCACGTCGATGCCCGCCACCCGCGCCGACTCGAGCGAGACGTCGAGCGCCGCGCCTGAGATCGAACCGCTCCCGCCCGCTGAGACCGGCCAGTCGCGGCCCGCGTAGGTAACGACACCCGAGATCCGTGCCGTGTCGCCACCGGTCAGATCGACCGTCATGCTCTTGACCGGCCAGTACGACTCACCGTGGCGGAACGACATGAGCGCCGAGAGTTCGGCCTCGGTCAGCGTCACGTCGAGCGGCTTCTGCCCGCTGTACACGCGCTCGTAGTCAGCCGGATCCGCGCCTTCGGGCAACTCGGGCCACACGACGCCGATCCTGCCGAGCACGGCGTCGAAGTCCTCTTCGGAGTAGGTGATGCCGACATCCTCGGGTTCGGAGGACCGCTCGATCAGCAGCGCCGCGGCCACGGCGCCGAGCAGCGTGAGCCCGACAGCGACCGCAAGCGCGATCAGGCAACCCCGCCTACGCTTGCGCGGCGGTTCGCTCCGACCCGCCGCGGCGGGCGCTCCCGGCGCCGGCGGTGACGGAGGCTCCATGACCGCAGTGGCGCCAGTCCGCTCATCACCCATGATGACCTCCTTGCGTGTGCCGATCGGCGTCCTTCCCGATATGTTCCCTTGGTCGCTGCGGCGTGCACCGGTCGAGACGCGGGTACACACACTCCATCGGGAGCGCGTTGAACGCGACGATCGGGGTGGGCGAGATGACGTGCTACTTGCGGCACATGGGGTGGCTCTTCAGGGTCCTGGAGATCGACAACGACGCTGGAACCCGCCACCGGATCGACCGCGCCATCAAGCATGCGCTCGGCCTGCCGTCTGACGCGCCGTGCCCGCAGGTGAACGCGTACCTCAAGGCGCTCTCGGGCGAGGAGCGCTTCGCACTCATCGACACGGTGGAGCGCGCCCTGGACACCGGGTAGGCGCGCTCAGCCACCGCGACCGGGCTCGCGCGCACGGGCGGCTACCGGCCGGCCTGATCGCTCCCGCCCGATCGCATCAGGCCGAGCAGCCGCTCAAGCTGCTCGGTGAAGTGCTCCCGGTCCTCGTCCGTGAACTTCGGTGGACCCCCGTGCCGGCCGCCCTGGCGGCGCACCCGCGCCTCGGCGTGACGCACCGCGAGCTCGGCGTCGATCGTGGCGAGATGGAAGATCCGGCCCCGGGGGCTGATGGCGCCGGCGCCTCGGCCGAGAGCCATCGCCGCGAGCCCGATGTCCTGCGTCACGACCGCGTCTCCGGCATGCAACCGTTCGACGACCGCGAAGTCGGCGGCGTCGCGGCCGCCGCTCACGGAGATCGCCTCGACACCGCTGCGTGCCGCGTACCGCTCGAGGTTCTGGGTGGAGTTCGCGACGACGGCGACCTTCCAGCCCCGGGTCCTCGCGATGCCGACGGCGTCACGCGTGACCGGGCAGGCGTCGGCGTCGATGAACAGCGTCGGCACGACGGTGACCGCCGACGCTAGCGATCAGCGAGCGGGATGTAGGGCCGACGGGCCGCGATGCTCTTGTACGCGGGGCGGATGATCTTGCCCTGGTTGGCGATCTCCTCGATGCGATGTGCGCACCAGCCGACGACGCGCGAAACCGCGAACAGCGGCGTGTAGAGCTCCTCCGGGATGCCGAGCATGCGGTAGATGTAGCCGGAGTAGAAGTCCACGTTCGCGCTCACGCCCTTGTACATCGTCCTGCTCTTGGCGATCGCCCCGGGTGCGACGGCCTCGACGCGCGTGAGCAACTCGTACTCGTCGGCCAGACCCTTGTCCTCGGCGAGGCCTCGCGCGTACTCGCGGAGGATGATCGTGCGGGGGTCCGAGACGGAGTACACCGGGTGCCCCATGCCGTAGATGAGGCCGGACCCGTCGAACGCCTCCCTGGCGAGCACCGCGAGCAGGTAGCGCTCGATCTCCTCATCGTCCGTCCAATCGGAGACGCGGGACCTGAGGTCGTCGAACATGCGCACCATCTTGATGTTGGCCCCGCCATGACGCGGGCCCTTAAGCGAGCCGAGCGACGCCGCGATGGTCGCGTAGGTATCGGTACCGCTCGAGGAGACGACGTGCGCGGTGAACGACGAGTTGTTGCCGCCGCCATGCTCGGCATGCAGGACGAGCGCGAGATCGAGCACTCGGGCCTCGAGCTCAGTGAACCTGCTGTCCGGGCGCAGCATGTGCAGGATGTTCTCGGCGGTGGCGAGGGACGGTTCGGGCCTGTGGATGACGAGGCTTCGACCCTCGAACTGGTCCGCGTAGGCCTGGTATCCGTAGACGGCGAGCATCGGGAACGCTGCGATGACCCGCAGGCTCTGCCGAAGGATGTTGGTGACGGTGATGCAGTCGGGGTCCTCATCGCGCGTGTACAACGCGAGCACGGCGCGCGACATGGCGTTCATCACATCCCGGCTCGGCATCCGGAGTACCGCATCGTGGATGAAGTGCCGGGGGAGTTCGCGCGTGGTCGCCAGCCGTTCACGGAACAGATCGAGCTCGGCCGCGTCGGGCAGCTCGCCGAACAGCACGAGGTAGCACGTCTCCTCGAAGCCGAGCCGGTCCTCAGCAAGGAAGCCGTCGACGAGCTCGTTGATGTCGATGCCGCGGTAGACGAGCTCGCCCGGGATCGCCGTGTAGGTGTCCCCGTCGGGCGCCGAGCCGACGACATCCCCGATCTGGGTGAGCCCTGCGAGGACGCCTCTGCCCGACACGTCACGCAGGCCCCGCTTGACGTCGTACCGGGAGTACAGCTCGCGGTCGATCGTGCTGCTCTCGGTCGCTCTCTCGCTCCAGCGCCGCACCACGTCGTCGGCGAGCGCGTCGTCTGAGACGCGCCGGTGCGGGTGATCGGATGCGGTTCTCGTCACGGTCATCGTCCTCTCGGGAGTGCTGTCCGACGGCCCGGACCCACCGGGCAGACACAGAGCGCGGGGTCGTAGACGCCACTGCGGGCGGGGATGCTCGCTCCTATTCTACCCCGTCGCGGGAAGTCGCCCCGTCGAAGGACGTGCCGGTCGCATGGGCGCTTGCGTGAGAGCATTCGGGCGCGTACAGTAGCGCTCTGATGGTTAGATACCTAATCATTTCTGCGAGAGGACCCGCATGCACCCCCTTCACGGACCGCACGGGCCCGGTCCGGACGGCGTCGACCCGCTGTCGCTCGACGTCTTCCGCGCGTTCAAACGTGCCATGATCCTCAACCGGCATCTCATGATGGCGATGCTCTCCGAGGACGACCTTCACCCCGCGCAAGGCGGGTGTCTGCTCGTCCTCGCGCACGCCGAGGGCCTGAGCCAGAGCGAACTGGCAGCGGCGCTGCACGTCTCACGCCCCACCGTGACGGCGATGCTCCAGAAGATGGAGTCCGCCGGCACGATCGAGCGCCGCCCCGACGAGCGTGACCAGCGCGTGACGAGGCTGTTCCTGACGCCGGCGGGGCGCGATCTCGCGGCCCGCATGCGCGCGGTGCATGGCGAGATCATCAGTGCGACCGTCGGATCGCTCGCCGAGACCGACCGCGCCGATCTGCTGCGTCTGCTCGACGAGCTCAACCTGCGGGCGGCCGCCATGCTCGACGAGCACGCCGGAGCCTCCGGTGCGCGGTCGTGCGAGACGCACGGCAGAGCCGCCGAGGGACCTGAAGGAGCGGGCCGATGATCGGCATCAGCCGCTTCCTGCGGCCGTACGGCACTCGGATCGCGATCGTGATGGGGCTCCTCCTCGCACAGGCCATCGGCAATCTCTACCTGCCTGAACTGAACGCCGACATCATCAACGAGGGGGTCATCCGGGCCGACGTCGCGCGGATCCTGGACCGTGGCGGCGTGATGGTCGCCGTGACACTGCTCGTCGGAGCGCTGTCGATCGTCTCGGTGTACCACGGCTCCAAGATCGCGATGTCGTTCGGCAGGGATCTCCGGCATGCGGTCTTCTCGCGCGTCCAGCGGTTCTCGCTCGCCGAGATGAACCGTTTCGGGGCGCCGTCGCTCATCACGCGTACCACCAACGACGTCCAGCAGGTCCAGATGGTCATCGTGATGGGACTCAACGTGCTGGTCCTCGCGCCCTTCATGGCGGTCGGTGGCGTCATCATGGCCGTCCGTCAGGACGTGCCGCTCTCGTCGCTCATCGCGGTCGTGGTGCCGCTGCTCGCCGTCGTGATCGGCCTCATGGCCCGCCGAGCGCTGCCGCTCTTCGCCTCCATGCAGCGGCGCATCGACCGGGTCAATGAGGTCCTCCGCGAGCAACTCGCCGGCGTGCGCGTCATCCGCGCGTTCGTTCAGGACGAGCACGAGCGGCGGCGCTTCGAAGAGGCGAACCGTGACCTTTCCGAGACCATGCTCGCTGCCGGGCGGCTGTTCGCACTGATCATGCCCACGGTCATGGCCATCTTCAACCTGTCACTGGTCGCCACGATGTGGTTCGGCGGGCTGCGCATCGAGAGCGGCGCGATGCCCATCGGGAACCTGACCGCGTTCCTCACCTACATCATGCAGATCCTCATGGCGGTGATGATGGCGACGGTCATGTTCGTGATGGTGCCGCGCGCCGCGGCCTCAGCCGAGCGCATCAACGAGGTTCTCGATACCGAGTCGGCGCTCACGGACCCGGCCGACCCGGTCACGCCCGAACGCCGCGACGGGACCGTCGAGTTCCGCGACGTGGAGTTCCGCTATCCCGGCGCCGAGGAGGCGGTCCTGTGCGGAATCACATTCACGGCACGGCCCGGCGAGACGACCGCGATCGTGGGGAGCACCGGCGGCGGCAAGTCGACCCTCATCAACCTCGTGCCGCGCTTCTACGACGTGACCCTCGGCGCGGTCCTCATCGACGGCGTCGACGTTCGTGACATGGCCCAGGCCGAACTCTGGAGCAGGATCGGGTTCATCCCGCAGCGCGCTTTCCTCTTCGCCGGAACGGTGGCGAGCAACCTGCGGTACGGACGCGAGGACGCGTCCGAGGACGAGCTCTGGCGCGCGCTTGAGGTGGCGCAGGCAGCCGGGTTCGTACGTTCGCTGTCCGGCGGGCTCGATGCGCAGGTGACCCAGGGAGGCACGAACCTCTCCGGCGGCCAGCGTCAACGGTTGGCGATCGCGCGCGCGCTCATAAAGCGCCCCGAGGTCTACGTGTTCGACGACAGCTTCTCGGCGCTCGACTACGCGACCGACGCGGCACTCAGGAGCGCCCTGACGAGCGTCACCTCGAGCGCCACGGTCCTCGTCGTCGCACAGCGCGTCAGCACCATCATGAAAGCGGAGCGGATCATCGTCCTCGACAACGGCATGATCGTTGGGAGCGGCACGCACGCCGCACTCATGGAGACGTGTGAGACGTACCGCGAGATCGTGAGTAGCCAGCTGACCGATGAGGAGGCCGCGTGAGCGCGCGCAAGGCGCCTGCCGGCCTCGAGCGCTCCGGCCAGGGCGGACCCCAGCGGGGACCGGGGGCGGGCGGCGGTCCGATGATGGGCCCCGGCGGCCACGGCCTGATGACGGCGGGTGCGAAGAGCAAGGACTTCAAGGCTGCGCTCACGCGTCTCGGCGGCTACCTCAAGCCGCACGCGGCGGCGATCGCGGCCGTGATCGTCCTCACCGTGGTGAGCGTCGCTTTGAGCATCGCCGGGCCCCGCATCCTCGGTGATGCGACGAACGTGCTGTTCGAGGGCGTCATCGGCATGCAGTTCCCTGAGGGCGTGACGCAACAGCAGGCCATCGACGGCCTCCGTGCCGCGGGCGAAGACCGCCTCGCGGACATGCTGACGTCGATGACCGTGACTCCGGGCGCAAGCATCGACTTCGGACGCATCGCCCGGCTTCTCGGACTGCTGACCGGGGTCTACCTGCTCTCAGCGCTCTTCAGCTGGGCGCAGGGGTACATCATGGCCGCCGTGACGCAGCAGACGATCTACGGCCTGCGTCTGCAGGTCGATGAGAAGCTCGCACGTCTCCCGCTCACCTACTTCGACGGCAGCACACGCGGCGATACGCTCTCACGCGTGACGAACGACATCGACAACATCGCGCAGACGCTCCAGCAGTCGGCCACGCAGGTGATCTCGTCGCTCCTGACGATCGTCGGCGTGCTCGGCATGATGCTCTGGATCTCACCGCTCCTGGCGGGGATCTCACTGCTCGTCATCCCAGCGTCAGTGGTGGTGACGATCCTCATCGCGAGGCGATCGCAGACCCAGTTCGCGACACAGTGGGAACGGACAGGCCGACTCAACGGTCATGTGGAGGAGATCTTCACCGGCCATGCGGTCGTGAAGGTGTTCGGGCGTCAGGCCGAGGCGATCGAGGTCTTCGACGCCGAGAACGAAGCGCTCTTCGACTCGTCGTTCCGGGCCCAGTTCATCTCCGGCACGATCCAGCCCGCTCTCCATTTCCTCAACAACCTGAACTACGTCGGCGTCGCCGTGATCGGCGGCCTCAAGGTCGCGAGCGGCGTCCTCTCGCTCGGCGATGTGCAGGCGTTCATCCAGTACTCGCGTCAGTTCACACAGCCGATCGTCCAGACCGCGTCGATCGCCAACGTGCTCCAGTCGGCGGCCGCCTCCGCCGAACGCGTCTTCGAGCTCCTTGACGCCGAAGAGCAGGTTCCCGAGACGACCGCGCCCGTGCGCGTGCCGACGGTCGCCGGACACGTCGAGTTCCGTGACGTCACGTTCAGCTACTCACCCGACACGCCGCTCATCGAACGGCTGTCGCTCGAGGCGCTGCCCGGGCAGACCGTCGCGATCGTCGGACCGACGGGCGCGGGCAAGACGACGCTCGTCAACCTGCTGATGCGCTTCTACGAGCTCGACGGCGGCGCGATCCTGATCGACGGTATCGACTCGCGGGACATGACGCGCGCCGACCTGCGCCGCACGTTCGGGATGGTGCTGCAGGACACGTGGTTGTTCAAGGGCACGATCCTCGAGAACCTCGCGTACGGACGTGAGGACGCGAGCGACGATCAGATCATGGCGGCAGCGCGCGCCGCACATGTGGACCACTTCGTACGAACGCTCCCCGATGGCTATGGGACCATGCTCGATGATGACAGCGCCACGATCTCCTCCGGACAGCGGCAGCTCCTCACGATCGCTCGCGCGTTCCTGGCCGATCCTCCGGTGCTCATCCTCGACGAGGCGACGAGCTCGGTCGACACGCGAACCGAAGCGCTCATCCAGCGGGCGATGGCGGGCCTCATGCATGGGCGGACGAGCTTCGTGATAGCGCACCGGTTGTCCACGGTCCGCAACGCCGATGTCATCCTCGTGATGGACCGCGGCGCCATCGTCGAGCAGGGGACCCATGAGTCCCTCATGGGTGCGGGCGGTTTCTACGCGAACCTGTACAATAGCCAGTTCGTGGACGCTTACGACGAAGCGGTCTAGCCGAGAGGGCCCGGTGGTCACCCGATGATGTACGTGTACGCGATCGGCGGCTTCGCCCTGCTGTTCGGCGGTGGCGAGTTCCTCGTGCGCGGAGCGGTCTCCGTCGCACGGCGCTTGGGACTCTCGTCCCTGCTCATCGGAATGACGGTCGTGGCGGCGTGCACGTCCGCACCGGAACTCGTCGTGAGCGTGGGCGCGGCGCTTGCCGGCAGCTCCGACATCGCCATCGGCAACGTCGTGGGCAGCAACATCTTCAACGTCCTCGGCGTGCTTGGAGCGGCGGCACTCATCACGCCGATCGCGGTCAAGCCCGCCGCCATTCGGCGCGACACGCTCGTGATGCTCGGCGCGTCCGTCGCACTCGCGCTCCTCGCGCTGACAGGGACGATCGGCTGGATCCCCGGCGCGGCGCTCTTCGCGGGACTCACGGCGTATGTCGTCGTCTCGTACAGGCTTGAGCTGCGCTCGCAGAGCGATCCTGCGGCAGAACTCCACGAGCGCGAGGCCGAGGAGATCTCCGGACCGGCGTCGCTCGCCGGAGGGGTCGTGAACCTCGCGATCGGCCTCGCCGCGCTCGTGATCGGATCCCGCCTCCTCATCTCCGGCGCGACCGACATCGCGCGGGTACTCGGCATCTCCGAGGCCGTCATCGGGCTGACGATGGTGGCGCTCGGAACCTCGCTCCCCGAACTCGCCACGAGCGTGATAGCCGCCGTTCGGCGCCACGCGGATGTCGCGGTGGGAAACGTGATCGGGAGCAACATCTTCAACATCCTCGGCATCATGGGCGTCACGTCGATGGTTCAGCCCGTGGCCGTGGCCGAACAGATCGCCTCACTCGACGTCTGGCTCATGCTCGGCGTTGCGGCGCTGCTCGTGCCGCTGCTGCTGTGGCGTGGCCGCATCGGGCGCCTGGCCGGCGCCGGATTCCTCGCCGGGTATGCCGTGTATGCCGTGGCGCTCCTCGGTGGCGCGGCTCACGGCTGACGCGCGTCGCTGACCGCGCCGCCGATCATCCGCCGGCGTAGCGCTCGGGCAGGAGCAACCGGAACGTGGAGCCGGACCCGACCTCGCTTGAGAGGGTCACGGCGCCCCCCAGCAACGCGGCGAGCGCGCGGCAGATCGCGAGACCGAGACCGCTGCCTTCCACCTCAGGGTGACGACGCTTCGAGACCTGCGCGAATTCGCCGAAGACACCGTCCTGGTCCTCTGGGGGAATGCCGGGCCCGGTGTCAACAACCGCCACGGCGACCATCCCCGGAGCGCTCCTGCCGACGACGATCGTGACGCTCCCCTCACCGGTGAACTTCACCGCGTTGCCGGCGAGGTTGAGGAGGATCTGGCGCACCTTCACGCGGTCCGAGACGACCTCCAGCGGACCGTCAGGCTCATCGAGACGCAATGACAGCCCTTTCTCGTCCGCGATCGGCCGGACGACCCCCAGAACCTCGCAGGCAAGCTCAGCCAGGTCGAACGGCTCAGCGGCGACCTCGACCTTGCCCGCGTCGACGCGCGAGAGGTCGAGTATGTCGTTCACGATCTCCAGCAGGTGCCTGCCGGAATGGTTGATCATCTCGAGCTGGCGCACCTGCTCATCGGTCGTCGGCCCGGCCATGCCGGTGAGCAGGATCCTCGAGAAGCCGATGATCGAGTTGAGCGGCGTGCGCAACTCGTGGCTCATCGAACGCAGGAACGCCGATCGTGTCTCACTGACCTCCCGGAGCTCGACGTTCAGCGCCATAAGCTCGTCGTTTGACCGCCGCAGCTCGCGGGTGGCCAGCAGCAACTCCTCGTTCGCGGTCCGCAGCTCGGCGGTCCGCTCCTCGACGATCTGCTGCAAGGACGCGTTGAAGGCGCGCAGCGACTCCTCCGCCGCGACGCGGTCGCTGATATCGATGTTGTACGTGATGGACGTCTCACGGCCGTTCGGCGGCTCTACGAGGTAGGTCGCCTCGACGAGCACGGGGAAGCGGCTCCCGTCCTTCCGGACGTGCTCGGACTCAAGGCTCATGTGGCCGCTCTCCCGAAGCCGATTGACGAAGCCCCGGACAGCGTCGTGACGCTCGGACGGGTAGACCGAAAGCACCGGGCGTCCGGCCAGCTCGGCGGCCTCGTAGCCGCGCTCCCGGGCGTAGCTGCCGTTCACCTCGATGAACGTGAGTGACGCCATGTCGACACGGGCGACGCCGAAGTCCGCCCGCTCGAAGACGGTCCGCCACCGCGCCGACGCCGCCTCGGCGCGCTTCCGGGCGGTGACGTCCCTGCAGACGTGAAGCCGTCCCGCCATACCCCGCCACTCCACCGCGGATGAATGCACCTCGACGTCGACGACGGTGCCGTCGGCGCGCGTCCAGCGCGTCTCAGACACCGAGACGCCGCCGGGGACGCCAGGAAACCCGGCGCGGAACGCCCCGTCGGGCGGCGGGTCGGCGCCCCACTCCCGGACGTGCATACCGAGAGCCTCGGCAGGCGTCACCCCGAGCATCGCGGCAAGGGCGGGATTGACCTCGACCAGCCGGAACCCGGCGTCGGTCACGCCGATGCCGTCAGCGAGGTTCTCGAACAGCACCCGGCGCCTGATCGCCTCATCCGCCAGAGCGCGCTCGCGCTCGGAGCGCTCGGTCACGTCGAGGATGACCGAGTACAGCAGCGAGCGGCCCTCCGACCGCACCGGACCGCTGTGGACCTCGACGTGGCGAATCGAGCCGTCCGCGACGCGATGCGGGAACAGGAAGTGCGTTCGCTGCTCCAAGCGCGCGCGCTCCATCTCCGCCGCGATCGCGTCGGGGGTGAGGGTGTTGATCTCAGTGATCCGCATGGAGCGCAGCTCATCGCGCGTCCAGCCGTAGAAGCGCTCGGCCGCCGGATTGGCGTCGACGATCTCACCCGAGCCGGGATCGATGACGAGCATCACCACATGTCCGTTCGCGAACAGGTCGCGGTAGAAGTCCACGCGGAGCCTTTCGGCCGGGATCGAGGTACCCGCAGACTACGAGCGTAGCACCTCGGCGACCTCACCGCGTACGCGCAGGCGCCCGTCTTCGAAGGCGTCGAGGATCGCGTCGACCGTCTGCGGATCGAACTGCCGGCCGCGGCATGCCATCATCTCGGCCGCCGCCGCGCTCACGGTCATCGCGGAGCGGTAGGGCCGGTCGGTCGTCATCGCGTCGAACGCGTCGGCGGTGGCGAGGATGCGCGCCTCGAGCGGTATCGTCGCGCCGGACAGCCCGTCCGGGTAGCCGCTGCCGTCCCAGCGCTCGTGGTGATGCAGGACCGCGGGCACGACCGGATCGAGGAACGGGATCATGCTGATCATATTCGCGCCGAGCCTACTGTGCTCGGCGACCGCGGCGAACTCCTCCGGCGTGAGCTTCGCCGGCTTCTGCAGCAACTGCTCCGGCACGCCGGGATCAGGTCGGGCCGCTCAAGCTCGTGGGCGATCGCGCACGCGTAGTCCGCGACGTTGAGCGAGTGGCGTGACGTGTACGTGTCCTTCGCGTCCACGGCGGCGGAGAGAGCCTGCAGTGTGCCGATGGTCTGCCGCTCCAGATTGCGCAGCGACGCGCCGAGCCGACGCTCCAACGCGGTGGCCGCCGCTCCGTGTCTCGCGACCTCCTTCGCCGCCTCACGGGTGAAGTACCAGATGAGCGCATATGCGATCCCCGCGAAGAACATCACGGCGCCCACCACGAGCGCCATCGTTTCGAGCGCTCCATCGAGGAAGAGATGCAGCGGACGATGGCCGGAAAGAACCCCGGGAGGGGGACCGCCCCCCGGACCCTTGAGCGGTGCGACGACGTGGATCGTGCGCTCGCCGTCGAGTTCGACGACGCGCGCCACCGACGTCCCGCCGAGCGC